>NZ_RCBY01000058.1 GCF_003838195.1 Okeania hirsuta | reverse complement strand
ACTTTGTTGACGGGGACTTAGAAACCCCGTCCGTCTACACGGCGGGGTAGTTCATGATATTCAAACTGAAATGCAATTAAATTCTTAGAGTTAATTAAACATTGCAGAAAGAGGGTAGGAGTCAGGAATCAGGAGTTAGGAGTTAGGAGTCAGGAGTCAGGAGTCAGGAAAAATGGGAATTACAGAGGATGTAGTTGGAATAATTGTCCCTTAATTTTTCTGTCCAACTCTTGCACAAAATGCGCTCCATGCATGAGCTTTATTGACCGAAAAGCTGGCACTTTTTTCAACTTAAGAAGGCTGAAACTTTTATATGTCAATGCTTTGATAGTTAATTAGCAGAGCAATAATTCATACCAAATTGATAAATGTTTGCTACAAATATCTAGGGTATTTCTTAGGAGTCAGGAGTCAGGAGTCGTATCGGAATGTCTTTAATACCATTTTTTAGGGCGTAAACTATCTTTTTAGTCAAAGGAGCATTTCCTATAAAGTTTTTTTATCGCTCTTACTATTCGTAACATTCTTTTTTCACGCTTGGTATAACATAGGCGCAATGACATCTTTGATAATTAGTACCTCAGTAGCGTATAAATTATTCTGATGTTTACTTATCCCCTGCTCCCCTGCTCAAAAAAAATGTAGCAAACATTTATTAAACTGGTATTACTTTTCCTCCTTGCTCAAGAGAATCATTTAAAGCACATAAGATTCCTACTAATTCAGCACCCACCCAACCAGAAGAAATTTGTGAAGCAGTATTCTGACGAATACAATTTAAAAATTCATTGCATACTTGACCTAAAGGTTCAGCTTTGGCGATCGCTAAAACTTCCCGACTGACACCTACTGCTTTCCAGCGATTATTTTGTTCTTCTAAATGACCATGCTGAATAACTAAAGGTGTATCTGCAGACATTTCATCAAAAATCAATGTTCCTTGAGTACCTACTACTCCTAAACGACGTTGTTTATCAGGATTTAGCCAACATAAATGTAAAAAAGCTTGAAAGCCACTTGGATAGGTCAGTTTAGCCATCACTAAATCTGATTGTGGGGGTTGTTGAGGTAGCCAAACCGTGCCATTTGCTTGTACTTCCACAGGTCTTTGATCGAGCCAACTGTTCAAAATACAGATATCGTGAATTGCTAAATCCCAGAGAGCATCTACATCTGGGCGTACAGGTTCAATATGAGTGCGTGTAGCGTACCCATAGCGTAATTCTCCTAATTTACCTTCTGCTACGATAGTTTGACCACTTTGGACAACTGGATTAAATAAATAAGTATGATCGATAAAAAGTTGACGTTGTTGTTGTTCAGCTAATTTGCATAATTCCACTGACTCTGAATATTCAAGAGTCAAAGGCTTTTCCGAAAGAACATGATAACCTTTTTTCAGAGCAGCACTAATAATTTCGTAGTGGGTAGAAGCAGGAGTAGCGATCGCCACTGCCTCTATTCCTGGTAACTCTAAAGCTTTTGTCCAATCTTCTAATAATACGATATCTTTGTCCAATTGCAAGCGCTTTTGAACTGCTTGTAACTGTTCTAGGTTAGGGTCTACTATAGCGATAACACGAGAGTGAGGATGATTGCAGAAGTTACGAATTAAGTGAGTTCCCCAACGACCTGCACCAAATATAGCAATTCCTATTTCCATTAGTTTTGATGTAAAAATATAGCTGATTTAATCGGAGTTTCTCCACCCTATCATATTCAGGCTAATATGGCAATTATAGCGCTAGGGAATAGGGAATAGGGAATAGGGAATAGTAAACTGTTAAAGTGTTTTCGGTACTCAAATGCTCCGCTAACAGGGTTTAGAAATGTCAAACACCTTAATGCGTAGCGCTATAGTATTCAATTAACAGGTTATTATTATCTCCGCTCGGGTAGTACTCTTATGTGGTAGGTCGTAGATGTAAATTCACGAGCGAAGACTGGAAACGGAGCATAAATTTGGAATATTTATTCAACATTTAGAGGAGAACATTTTGATTAGACATCTCCTCCAAAAGAGGGAGTAAGGAGCAGGAGCAAATAATTGATATATTTAGTGCGGTTATTGATTTTATTTTGTATTTTTGGAGATGTCTATGACACTTAACCATCCGGACATGATATTTCTTCTTCCTTCTTATACCAATTTGATAAATGTTTGCTACAAATAGCTAGGGTATTTCTTCAACAATTAATAATGAATAATGAATAATGAATAATTACCTCTCCTTGAAAAGAAGAGGATTGACAAAGAGATGAAAATTTTTCTTTATTACCCCCTTAAAAGGGGAGGCTTTAAACCACAATTTTTCGGTAAGAATTTCCGTTTGTCATGCTCCGCAAACAGCAATTATGCAATTCAGGAGTCGTATGGGAATAGATTTAATACCAGTTTTTAGGTCATAAATTCTCTTTTTTGTCAAAGAGACATTTCCTAAAAAATCTTTTTATTGCACTTATTATTCGTAACATTCTTTTTTAAAATTGGTATTATACCAATTACCAAAAGTCATGCTATACTTAGGCGACACTTCAATTATTAAATAATTAATACAGACCGAATAATCTTTTTGATAATTATCAGTCACCCCATGAGTAATTATTCTGATGTTTACTACTCCCCCACTCCCCCACTCCCTAACTCCCCTACTCCCCCACTCCCTTACTCCCTTACTCCTCTACTCCCTACCCCCTACTCCTTAAATCTAATGAATAACCCGTCCCTCTTTAAAAATAGTTTGTTTACTAGAATGAGTAGTCAAACGGTCTAATAAAGTTGCACTCGCCTCATTCAAACCAATTAAATGTACTTTAATACCTCGTCTCCGAAAACGTAGTACAGCTTTATCTACTGCATCTACAGCAGATTGATCCCATAAATGAGCATGAGTTAGGTCAATAGTTACAGACTCAAGATGTTCGCGGAAATCAAAGGTGTTGAGAAAATTTTCCACAGAAACAAAAAATACTTGACCATTAACGCTGTAAATACGTTCAACACCATTTTCTTTTAAATAAGAGTCAACGAAAATCAGCGCAGCAATTTTACGACTGAAGAAAATTGCACTCAACGCCACCCCAACAACAACTCCAATAGCTAAGTTATGAGTCAAAACTGTCATAAACACAGTTGTCATCATCACTGCTGTTTCACTCTTGGGTACTCGACGAAGATTGCGAATAGAATCCCAATGGAAGGTACTGATAGAGACCATAATCATCACTGCAACCAAAGTCGCCATTGGAATACGCGCCACCCAATCATTTAGCAGAATAATACAAACAAATAGAAAAATGCCTGCACTTAAAGACGAGAGTCGCGTCCTTCCACCAGACCCAATATTAATCATAGACTGACCGATCATCGCACATCCAGCCATTCCACCAAAACATCCGGCGACAATATTAGCAATTCCTTGTCCTACTGCTTCCTGATTTTTATCACTAGAAGTATCGGTGAGGTCATCAATAACATTAGCTGTTAAGAATGATTCTAGTAACCCCACTAAAGAAAGTGCCAAAGCATAAGGAAGTATAATATCAAGGGTTTCAAAGTTTAGCGGTACTATTGGTAGAGCAAAACTAGGTAGAGCATCGGGCAATGTTCCCATGTCTCCTACAGTGGGTATGTCTAATCCCGTAGTTAGTGCGAATCCAGTGATGACAACAATAGCAACTAAAGGAGAAGGTATTGCTTTAGTGATGCGAGGCAACCCGTAAATAATACCTAATCCTGCTGCTACCATTATATAAACCCAGATAGAAGCATCTTCAAACTGAGTTAGTTGAGCATCAAAAATTAATATTGCCAGAGCATTGACAAATCCTAACATTACCGCTCTAGGAACAAATCTCATTTGATTTCCTAACTTAATCCATCCTAGAAAAATTTGCAGGATACCTGTGAGAATAGTGGTTGCGAATAGATAATTTAAACCATAATCTTTAACTAAGCTTGTCATCAGCAACGCCATAGCTCCGGTTGCTGCGGAAATCATTCCCGGTCGCCCACCTAAAAAAGCTGTCACAATAGCAATACAAAATGAGGCATACAACCCTACTTTCGGATCGACACCAGCAATAATAGAGAAACCAATGGCTTCAGGAATTAAAGCTAAGGCGACTACAGCGCCTGCTAATAAATCTTTTTGGACATTAGAAAACCAGGCTTGTTTTGTTAATATATCTTTCATTTTCTCCCAATTTTTAGCACAATAACAGTTAATATTTTTCCCTGGAAGTCATACCGTTTCACGGAATTCAAAAGTCAAAAGTCATGCATTATGATTTCATAGTTCAAAACTTTGATTCTTCAGTAATTTCAGCAAATTATTCGACATCTAAAGTTTGAAACTATTTGTAACATTCTTTTTTGAAATTGGTATCAAAGGCACATTTTGCTCCGCGAAGAGTCTGCAGTTAGGTGTGGTATGTTAACCTAATTCATCATATCCCTAAGTAAATTAGGTAAAGTAATCAAATTAGACAGATTTATGGGGAAATATTTGCTATTAATGACTTTTCTAATGTGGCAATGATTATTAACTTTCATCTTGTCATGGCGAGGGAGTATTATTTACTAATACATTCTCTTTTCCACCCACATTTTCAACAACATGGGCACAAGTTAGAAAATCAGTATAATTTTGCTCCCGATAAAAAGGAAACCCAGTACCAATAACATTTGCTTTATTTGTCAATAGTACTGGTAATTAAAACAATAGATTATTCTAAGTTACTCATTCTCTGATACCTAATCCTGCTATGATAGTAGAGTAACAATTGCAGAAAAATAAGTGTCTAAAGTAGCCAATCTAGCTCTTTATTGATTTAATTATTCTTAGCTTTTTAATCTACTTTTCAAGGCTGATTTTCTCTGATTTTTTCGGTTTCAGCACTAATTTCACTGTTAAATTTGTACCAGCTTTTCCTTTTGGAATATATAGATTACCTCCCCCTTCAAAGTTAAGATCAACTTCCACCTCAGCTTGTTCAATTTCCAAATCTTTATTAATTTCTTGCCAAGTCTCAGTAATTGGACGACTAATATTTATTAATATAGGTTTAACTTTAGCAAAACTAGATTTAACTTGTTTAATAACATTAGTAGAAATTGGTTTTGCTTCATTCTCTGGAACTTCTGCCTCAACCAAAATCCCATCTTCTAGTTTAATTAATCTGGTGGCCATATATGTTTATTACTGAATCTAATTGCTATTCTATTCAAGCACATTTCAGTGATTTTCAGAATAATAGACATCTCCTCCAAAAGAGGGAGCAGGGAGAAATAATTGATGTATCTATTGGGATGATTGATTTTATTTTTTATTATTGGAGATGTCTAATGTATAGATATAGAAAAACTAAACTTGGTTACTACTAATTATTATTGGTGTGTTGCAACAAACCCCACAGAATTAAATACTACTTGGGTTTAAATCCCCGACTTCTAGCTTGTTGTTTAATTTTAGGAGGGGTTTCTTATCCCCTTTCCGTACTGGACGCTCAAAGCTGACCGCTGATTGCTGAACTGCTAAATGCTTTTTAATTTGGTGATTCTAGTGCTGTTTTCAGGGTGTGCCAACTTAGTAAAACACATTTAATTCTGATGGGAAATTGGGAAACTCCTTGAAAGATATTTAGTTTTGGTAAATTATCGGAAAGACTAATTTCTCCTTTGAGCATTTGACGAAATTTTTCTGTAATTTCTAATGCTTCTTCTCTAGTTTTTCCTAACAATATTTCTGCCATTAAATCTGCGGAAGCAATAGTTAATACACAACCTTTCCCTTGAAATTTTATATCTTCTATAATTTGCTTTGTTTGACTAAATTTTATTGTTAGTTCAATCCGATCGCCACATAAGGGGTTATCTCCTATTTGATAGCGGTCTATAGGGTTTGTTTTTCCTCTGTTTTGTGGATATTTAGCCCGTTCAAGAATTGTTTGATGTTGGAGGTTACGAAGATGGTTTTGAGTATTCATAGGTGTTAGATGGTAGGTTTTAGGTGTGATATCAACCGTGAAAAAAGAATGCTTTTGTGAGGTGAAACTTTAATTATTAAGTAATTATACTAATTACCAAAAATAATGCTATATTTCATCAATACTTATGAGATTTGGTATTATAGCATAGCAGTCGCCACTATAGTCAGGACATCGGGTAATTATGATGATTTATGACGCGAGAAAGATATTCGCACTAATTGTCAAACATCAACCTAGCAGTTACAATAACACAGGTGCAATGATATTTTTGATTATTAGCCAGTAGCATATTAATTATTCTGATCTCCTCTACTCTCCTACTCCCCTACTCCCCCACTCCCTACTCCCTTCTGAGAGAATTTTTAATCTTTCATAATCAGTAAAAGTATCAATATCTATTTCTCCTCTATGAAAATTAACTATTGCTACTTGGCCAGCATACTTATTAATTATTTGTTTCGCACCTTTATCTGTGTTTAAGTTGAGCATTTCTGGAAAAAGGCTAGAACTAAATAAAGCCGGAACCCCTAAAACGCCAGCATATTTAGAAGCAACTATTGGATTTGATTTTAAATAATAAACATCAATTATTTTCTGGATTAAGTTAGTAGATAAAAAAGGCTGGTCGCAAACCATTATTATTACTGCTTCTATAATTTCTTGAGTAGTTTGCAAAGTATTAATACCAGCTCGGATTGAAGTATTCATGCCTTCCTGCCAATCATGATTTTCTACAATTTTTACTGGAAAATTACTAATTTCAGGAAGTATTAGATTGCCATAAGCACCAAGCACTACAATAATTGGTGAACAACCAGAATTTACAGCAATTTCAACAGTATTTAAAATCAAAGTATTTCCTTTGTAAATCAACAATTGTTTGGGTTGCCCCAAACGGGTTGATGCACCAGCAGCTAAAATTATAATTCCTATAGATTTATTCATTATCATTTTCTTTATGGGTTTAATACCCCACCGTCTACAGGGTGTTCAAAATTACTTGGGGGAGCGTAGACGCGGAGCGGCCCTTCGTTGACTATCCCCATGTAATTTTCCTCCTGTCTCCTGTCTCCTGTCTCCTGTCTCCTTCTTCAATTTGACTATGAATTGGTAGGTTACGATGACGTAAAAAACCTGCCGAACGATTAGAAATTACTGCTTGAATTTCTGCAATAATTGCTAAAGCAATTTCTTGTGGATTATCAGCACCAATATCTAGACCAACTGGAGCATATAAACGTTTTTTGTATTGCTCATCTATGGGAATTTCTCCTAATAATTTTTCGGTTCTTCTGCGGGGTCCGAGTATTCCTAAATAACGTAAGGGCAAAGGTAAAATATTTGTGATAATTGTCAAATCATAAAGATAGTTATGAGTCATTACAACTGCTACAGTTTTTTCATCTAAAATTACCGATTTTGGTAGTTTTTCATATTCGGAAATAACTATGGAATTTGCTTCTGGAAATCTAGCAGATATGGCATAAGCAGGACGACAGTCTAATACTGTGACATACCATCCTAATTGTTTAGCAAAAAATGTTACAGGTATTGCATCGTGACCAGCACCAAATATTACTAGAGATAGGGGTGGATGAATGACCTGAATAAAAGCTTCTATATTATTAATAGATATGTGAAATGACTTACCCGAACTCTGAGCTATTTTGGCATTATCTACTAATAGTTGAACTAGGGAATTATCAGTTATTTTAGTAGTAAAATCACCATCCGCAGATAACATCAAATGATATTGCTCGGTAGTTTGACTTCTAAATACTGTAACTAAAACTCCTGGTTGTCTATGCTGAAGACAGTCAGCAAAAAATGACATTAAGTCTACTCCCTTCTCACCGGATAGAGGTTCGATGAATATATCAACTATTCCCTGACAACCCATTCCCAAACCCCAGATAATATCTGCTTCAGAAGTTGTGTCGTAAGTAACAAGGCGATACTTACCGGAACTCATGACTTCTTGCCCTTGCTCCAAAACATCACCTTCGAGACAACCGCCACTGAGGGAACCGACCATTTCACCTTTAGCAGTCATCAACATTCGTGCCCCAGCTCGGCGATATGTGGAACCCGCAACTTTGACAATAGTAGCGAGGGCAAGGGTTTGACCAGCATTTTTGAGTTTGGCGTAAGTTGCAATAATGTCTTGTAATTCTTTCATATCATGTTAGGTAGCATCAGTATTGTAAGCGCGAAGGTAAGGAAGAAGGAAGAAGGAAGAGGGAAGAGGGAAGAGAAAAGAGGGAAGAAAACTATTGAGCAAGAAAAAAACCTAAATTTCCTGTAGATATCCACCCTTGGGTTTACACAAACGATACCAAAGGAAATGATATCATTTGGAAAAAGGGAACAGGGAGAAATTTATCAGAGAAAATATTTTTATTATGGCTAATTAATGAGACTTGATATTATTTGATATTTCTGATAAATTCCAGCAGACTCCAACTATATCAGTTGAGGGAAAAGTTGGGATAGATCATGGGATAGATCAAAAGCTTAAAACTCAGACAAAGTAAGATTTTTTCAACTTCCCTTCTTCCTTCTTCCTTATCCCTTCTTCCTTGCTGTTATTGTTTTAATTAACTCTGACTTCTGACTCCTGACTCCTGACTCCTGACTCCTTCAATAATGGTAGGTACTTAACTTTAGCCCACGCGGCAATAACATTACCTAACCATTTAGTTTTGTCATAAGATTGATAGGAAAGAAGATTATACTCTTGATTTGTAGTTTTGATTAATAAGCCCCATGATGAAAATCTATTGCCTTTAAAACCGCTAGTTTTAACTTGCTGTACATATTTGATTTTTGACCGTTTAATTTCTTGTATTTCATTTGTTAAAATACCTATGTTTTTGGTAAAAATTAAGCAATTAAATCTAAAGTCAAAACTTAATTTACCTAGAAAAAAATAGAAAATTATATAGACTTGATTAAATATTTTAGCGGCAAAAAAATACAAAACTAAAGGAATGAAAAAAAATAGAAAAGTTAAAATACTAATCACATAATCTTGAGTCAGTATAAATGAACTTATTAATAATGTAGCAATGAAAATACAAAATAGTATCCAGATAAAAAAGCAGATAACTGAGAATATAAGTAAGTATGTCATACCATTTGGACGGTAAACTAATAGGAGGTCGCTGTTAGGCGAATAAAAGATTCTGAACCCTTTCGGAGGTGGAATAATTGGTAACATGAAAACACCAAAGATAACAAAGGAAGTAAGTCAAAGGTAAAATTGGTTGATGATTTATGTATCATAATTTATTTTCTTTTAGTTTTTCAAGTGAAAATTATGGCAGGGAACAGAGAACAGTGAGAAAAACATTTCCCTGTCTTACGGTTCATCATTAACATCAGTCCTAAGCAACTCGTTCCTTTTTTTCAAGCTCTCTGTTACTCGGCAACCCTTGTGAAAAACCCCACTTTCTTCACTGTGTCAGGACTTACGCGCGAGGTACGAAAAAGTAGCCTTTGAGATTGCTTTCCGTTCCGGACTGCTCCGCAAACCCTGTCGGTCGCAATGAAGGAAATACTTTCTACTGCGTAATATCATGTCCGAATAATTAGGGCTTGCTGATTAAACATCAAAGCATTGACTGATATTGGTTTGCTGCCTTTTTTTGCCTTGAAAAAGTGCAAGCTTTTCGGTCGCTCAAGCTCAAAAAGCTAGTGTTTTGGGGCGATTATGGCAGAAAAATCACTCTTACAATTTTTCCGACTACCTCCTCTACAATTCCCATTTCTCCTGTCTCCTGTCTCCTGTCTCCTGTCTCCTAGCCCTACTAAAAGACTTTTTCAGCAAGCCCTAATTAGTGATGAAAAAACTTTCTCCTCTTCTTCCCTCCTTTCCCTGCTGACTCCTGACTCCTGACTCCTCCCTTCAACTTGATTCTAATAACTTATCTGGAGTAATAGGCAAATCTCGAATACGCTTACCTGTGGCATGATAAACAGCATTAGCGATCGCTGCTGCAACACCTACTAGAGAAAGTTCCCCAATACCCTTAGTACCCAAAGCATTCACATAAGGATCTTCCTCCTCTACAAACTGCACCTGAATATCCGGCACATCTAACTGCACGGGTATCAAATAATCAGAAAGATTATGATTGAGAATGCGACCATAGTGAGGAGACATTACCGTATGTTCCATCAACGCCATACCAATACCCCAAGTAATACCGCCTATCATTTGACTGCGGGCAGTCTTCGCATTGAGAATACGTCCAGCACCGTAGACACCAACACACCGCTTCACCCGCACTTCTCCCAAAAGTCGGTCTACTTGCACTTCCACAAAAACTGCCCCAAAAGAATGTTTAGCATATTCTGGTTGTTTCTGTTTCGATGCATTATCACCAACCGCTTCAATATTTTCCCCACCATGATGAGTGAGAATTTCCTGATAACTTTCCCCCAAAGTAGGATTATTTTGCAACAATAATTTCCCTGAATCAAAAATTATCTCCTCTGGTTTTGCTTGATACAGTGGAGAGTCTGAGTCAGAAACTGCTATCTCTAATATTTTATTCCGAGCATTGATTGCTGCTGCTTGTACTGCCGAACCCACACTACTTGCTGTAGTCGAATTTCCTGTTAGTGGAGCTTTAGGTAAATTTGTGTCACCGAGTTTAAATTCCACCTGTTCTAGAGATACCCCTAAAACCTCTGCTGCCACTTGAGTCATCACAGTATAAGTGCCGGTACCTAAGTCGTGGGTTGCACTTTCGACTAAAATTTTCCCACTATTATATATAGTTACCTTAGCATTGGCAGGCCAACTATTTGCTGGAAAAGTAGCGCTTGCCATTCCCCAACCAATGAGACGATCGCCGTTACTCATAGAACCGGGTTTAGGGTTGCGGTGTTTCCAACCAAATATTTCTGCTCCTCGCTGATAACATTCTTTGAGAGATTTACTCGACCATGGATGTCCGGTAGCAGGTTCTACATCTGCATGGTTGCGGAGGCGGAGTTCGATAGGGTCTAATTCTAGAGCATAACTAAGTTCATCCATTGCTGACTCTAAGGCAAACATTCCTGCTGCTTCCCCCGGTGCCCGCATAAAAGTGGGAGTACTAGTATTGATAGAACCGAGATTGTAGTTGGTGTCCAGGTTAGGGCAGGCATATATCATATTTGTTGCCATTGCAACTGCTTCGGCAAATTCGTCAAAGGGTGAGGTAATGTTTTCGCCAATATGTTTGATGAGTGTAAGTTTGCCTGCTTTAGTTGCACCAAGGGTCAGATGTTGGCGAGTCGGGGGGCGGTATCCCACAGAAGTATACATCTGGGCGCGGGTGAGTGCTAGTTTAACGGGATGCTGAACATAACGCGCTGCCAGGGCAGTCAGGATAGTGTGAGGCCAAATAAGTGCTTTACAACCGAATCCACCACCGAGATATTGACAAATAACTCGGATGTTTTCTGGAGGTATCTCGAATACTTTGGCGATGGTTTCTTGTGTTAAGGAGACTGCTTGAGTTGTATCGTAGAGGGTGAGACGGTCATCTTCCCAAACTGCTAGAGTTGCTGAAGGTTCCATGGGGTTATGATGTTCTACGGGGGTGCTGTAGGTTTGTTCGACTAATACCTCTGCTTGGGAACGCCCAGAGTTAATGTCGCCCCAGAAGGAATGAGCGGGTAGCATATCCAGAAAAATTCTTTCTGGTTTATATCCCTGTTGGAGTGCTGTATCTATATCTATAATTGGTTGTTCAATTTTATATTCGACTTTAACCAAGGTAGCTGCATATTGAGCTTGCTCTAAAGTTTTTGCAACTACTATCCCAATGTGCTGTCCTTGATAATAGATATTCTCATCCTGGAGAATGGGGAGACTTTGTCCCCCAGGAAAAAAAGTAATTTGATTAAATTTGGGAACGTTGCGGTGGGTAATAACTGCTAATACTCCGGGGGCGGTTTCTGCTGCGATAGTTTCGAGCTTGGTAATTTTGCCTTTAGCAATGGTGCTTTCTATTAATACGCCGTAAGTCAAGTTTTCAACTGGCATATCAGCGGTATAACGTGCGCCACCTGTAACTTTAAGTTTTCCGTCTACACGGTTGATGGGTTTTCCGATAACTTTGTTCATGTTTGGTGTTTACTTAAATAGTTCGTAATAGTTATTTTTTTTGCGTTTGGCGAAGCAAAACCGTTAACGTTTGCGCCCTTCATGCCGAAAGGAGGTGTTGTGCGCCAGCTCAACAAAAAACTTTCTCCTTCTACTGGGGGTTTCTTATTGTTTCTTCCGTTCTACTAAACTTACCCAAACTTATCCAATAGGGTTTTGGAGCTAGCTTCCTGCTTCTGTGAGAACCACTGACCGCAGTCTGTAACTTATTCTCTCCACAGGCTTAAACTCGCTTGGAACTCAAGCTACTTATACACATAGTTTTTCAAGTTGACAGCAGCATTAAAATCTCTGTCAGCTTCAAAACCGCATTCACTACATTTGCTAACGCAAAGCTCCGCTAACGTAAGTTCTCAAGTTTAACGGCATTTTCTGTTGATGCCCACAGTTTGAACATATTTGAGAACTTGGATAGTTACAGTCGATGGGGATATCACTATCCCTCACCTCTGTTTCAAAACCGGACTTGAGAGTTTCCAGCTCATCCGGCTCCTAACATTAGGAGATAGGATGCGTTGTACGCCAGCAAACAAAAAACTTTCTCCTTCTACTCCTGTTTCTTCTTCTTTCCTGCCTCCTGACTCCTAAGTAATACAGTTGACAGCGCACGAATAATGCTACGTTTAGCTAGTTCAATTTTGAACTGGTTATGTTGTTGTGGTTTTGCTTGTGCCAAAGCTACTTCTGCTGCCGTAGAAAAAGTTGCTTCATTTATCGGTTTTCCTTGCAATGCTGTTTCTGCTTCCTGGGAACGCCAAGGTTTTGTACCAACTCCTCCTAATGCTAGTCGCGCAGACTTAATAATATTTTGCTCAACTTCCAGAGCAAGAGCTACAGAAACTAGGGCAAATTCATAATTGGCGCGATCGCGTACTTTGAGATAGTGGGAGTTGCTAAACCAGGAAACAGCAGGTACTTCTACAGCAACTATTAACTCCCCATGATCTAAAACATTTTCTCGATGGGGTGTTTCCCCGGGTAAAAGATAAAAATTATTTATCGGCACTCGACGTTGTGCAGTTTTACCCTGAATACAAACTACTGCACCTAAAGCAACTAATGCTACTGCCAAGTCTGAAGGATGAGTGGCAATGCAATATTCGCTCGTACCTAAAATAGCGTGCATTCTATTGTAACCTTCTATAGCAGGGCAACTCGTACCTGGAATACGACGGTTGCAAGGAAAAACTGGGTCGCGAAAATAATTACAACGGGTACGCTGTAATAAATTTCCTCCCACTGTTGCCATATTCCGCAGTTGAGGAGAAGCACTTTCTAATATTGCTTCTGAAATGACAGGATAGGAATTTTTCACTGTGGAATAACGGGCAACATCGCTCAATTTTGCCAAAGCACCGATACGGAGGTTGTTGTCAGCATCGACTTCCACTGAGTCTAAAGACAGAGAGTTGATGTCTAGAACTTGCTTTGGTGTTTGTACGCCATCTTTAATTAAACCTATTAAGTCTGTACCACCAGCAATAAAATATATAGTCTCATCCTGAGAAACTGTGCTTATGGCGGTATTTTCTTCATTAACTCTGGCATAACTAAATGGCTGCATTTTCTGTTTTCTCCACTACTTCACGAACTGCTGCAACGATATGATGATAAGCACCACAGCGACAAAGGTTGCCACTCATACCTTCCCGAATTTCTCGATCTGACTTTGGTTGTGTTTCTGCTAGTAAACCTACTGCGGAAACTATTTGACCGGGAGTACAATACCCACATTGAAAAGCGTCATGCTCAATGAAAGCTGTTTGCATTGGGTGGAGTTGTCCATTTTCTTCTGCTAAACCCTCAATAGTAATAATTGACTTTCCGATTTGCATTACTGCCAGAGTCATACAAGCGTTAATGCGTTTTCCATCGACTAATACCGTGCAAGCTCCGCATTCTCCGCGATCACATCCTTTTTTTGTCCCTGTTAAACCTAGATATTCTCGCAGTGCATCTAACAGAGTCACGCGAGGTTCTATCTCTAGATGATGTTGCACTCCATTAATTTTTAATGTTAGTGCTATTTTTTCTTTTTCTAACATTTTAATAATCTGTAAAATTTAGATAACTATTCTGTCATAACTACCATAAGACTTACGCAGTAGAGTGTATTTCGGTCATTGCGACCGATAGGGTTTGCGGAGCAGTCCGGAACGGAAAGCAATCTCAAACACTATTTTTTCGTGCCTTGTGCGTAAGTTTTGTACCAACTAAAATAATATCAGACTTTTTCACTTTTAACCGAAGTAATTTTTAAGTTTTTTTATCATAATATGGGGATATAGGGAGATAGGGAGATGTTAATCAAACATAGCATTACTATTCAGAAATTGTATAAGATTTGATAGTCCTGCATAGTAATGCTATATGCAGATGAACAATGCCTAGTGCGGGCATCCTCGAAGGGAGGGAGCAAGATTATCTCACTACTATATCTGGTATAGCATTGGAAGGAAACGTTAGGAAAGTTCAAAAGGGAGCAAGATGCTCCCACTACTGTGTCTGGTTACAAAAATAATGACAATGCACGACCATGACAATGCACTACCACCTAAGATTTTTGCTAAAAACCCTAAATATTTTGAGACTTAAAAACGAAAATTTCAGCTTTTAAAACACATTTTACTTAAACAAATAAACCTGTAAAAAAAAATAGTGGGATAGATTCAGGGAAAAACTTTACTATTGGTATTACAGCAGATTCCTTGCATAAGAAGTACAGAAATTAACAATTAAATGTTTATAGTGCGGGCATCTTGCTCGCGATCGGTGTACCAAAGTGGAATCTGCTGTATATTAATGTGAATTAATATAATTTAACTAGCTATCAGCTTTTCAGTTCCAGAATGCTCCGCAAACAGCATTTAGCTGTCAGCTAAAAATTCAAGGGTTTAAGTCCCCCACTATATTTGAAAAAGCGCGTGGTGTGCCTTTTATGGGGGTTTTAATCCCCCATTATACACCTTGAAAAGCTGATTGCTGATTGCTGAGTGCTACTTTAATAATTTTTAACTACTCCAAAAATTATCTTTTTCTTTTGGGTTTAATACCCCACTGTCTACATGGTGTTTACAATTAGTTGAGGTTTGTAGACGCGGAGCGGCTTGTCGAAGACTATCCCCATCCACTTTTTCCTTTTTATCATTTTCTTTGTGGGTTTAATACCCCACCGTCTACACGGTGTTCAAAATTACTTGGGGGAGCGAATCCCCATGTAATTTTCCTCCTGTCTCCTGTCTCCTGTCTCCTGTCTCCTTCTTCAATTCTTCTTCCTTCTTCCTTCTTCCTTCTTCTAACCACAAGATTTTAACTGAGTCAATAACAAAACTATTTCATCAATAGCACTTCTCAAATCTTTGGTTTCTAAGTCAGACTGATTGACAATAATACTAAATACTAAAGGCTCAAAATTAGCAGGTTGAATATATCCTGCTAAACCCGAAACTCCACTAATTGTTCCTGTTTTTGCTTGTACATTTCCCTCCGCAAAACTATTTCTAAAACGTCTACTCAATGTACCATTTACACCAGCCACAGGTAAAGAATTTCTATAAATATTTGCCCAAGGAGAATTAGCCATTATTCTGAGAGTTTGTACCAAAGCTTCCGGACTAACTAAATTATGACGAGACAAACCAGAGCCATCATTTAAAACAAAACTATTGGGAGTAACTCCTAACCTAGTTAAAATTACTTTTACCTCCTCCAAACTTTTTGCTAAAGTCTGATTATTAGATTTTTTCCTAGGAATTAATCTACTCCTAACTCCCATTTGCCGTAACAAAGCTTCTGTATAAAGATTATTACTCTTTCTATTAACTTCCTCCACTAATTCCGCTAATGTTGGAGACTCCACAAAAGCTAATTCATTCAAATTTATATTAGAGGCAATCTGTGATTTTTTTACTATTTGAGAAACCTGAATTCCTGTTGTTGCTAAAACTTCACGAAATTTATTTAAAAAATTATCCACAGGTTCTACAACCGCCACATAAACAGGTTCCGATGTCGAACCAACTCTTAGTTGCCCAGATATCCGAATTATTGGCTGAATAAAATCTCTTCCTACCTCAACAAATTCTTTTTCATTCTTTCCTACAGTCACCGAATTATTTTCAATCTGCCATTTTTGACCTTCAACAGAATTAACAAAAGTAACTTGTAAAGGTTGACCTAAATTTTGAGGCGACAAAACCAAATCTATAGCATTTTGATTCAGGATTAAACTATTAATAGGTGCGCCATAACCAGCCTGAACATCTTCCCATTCCCAATTAGGATTAACTCCTGTTCCTTCAAAATAACTATCATCAGCAATTAATTGATTAATATTTTCTATCCCCTGTTCCTTTAATTGTTCAGCCAAACTTTGCAGTTGAGTTTCTGTTAAACTAGGGTCGCCTCTACCCACAATATATATATTGCCATTCCCATCACCATAAACTGAAGTTCTAATTCTAAATTGAGGGCGAAGTTTTTGTAATACTGCTGCAGTTGTTAATAGTTTAGCCGTAGAAGCAGGAATGAAATAATATTCAGCATCTCGGTTATAAACTGTTGTTTTTTCCGATAAAGTTTCAACTAAAATTCCCCACCGAGAACGATTAAAAATTGGGCGGTTAACTACAGCATCAATCCGATTACTTAATTCAGAGGGACAAATTGTTGTAGCAATTTCCTGACTAAGTGCTATTAATGGATTGATAAATACCATAAGAAAAGTAATTGTAACTTGTTTGAGGGAAAGTTTAAACATTTGCTATTGACTAAAAATAGAGTGTGAGACCAATTTGATAAATATTTGCTGCAAATAAATAGGTTACTGCTTAGGAGTCAGGAGACAGGAGTCAGGAGTCAGAATAAATAGGTTTGATACCATTTTTTATGTAGTAATTTATCTTTTTAGTCAAATATATATTTCCTACAAATTATTTTCATGTTGCTTATTATTTGTAACATTCTTTTTTCAAATTGCTATGATACCAAATCCGCTTTTCTTTAGTATTATTTGGCATTTAGTAATAAGAATCAATATTGTAGAGGCAAACGGCAGTTTGCCCCTACTGACAGTATAAATTCTATATACTCCAATTTTCTCCTAGTTTATACTACGCAAACGGGAACCATAGCAAGCAGATTTGATATGATCTAAAATGTAATTGGGCTAATTTGATAAATTATTAAATTACTTAATTAAATTATCACAAAAAAATATCACAAAATAGCAGAATAAATTGATGAATATAGCAACCGAAAATAAGATATTAACTGATGAAGAATTTAGAGCTTTATCAGAAGATGGTAGTCATTATGAATTAATTAATGGAGAAGTTGTTGATATGGGAAATTCGGGAATGGAGCATGGTAATATTACCGCTTATCTATGTGGTGTAATAGAATTATATGCTCGTCCTAAAAAATTAGGTGTAACTTGCGATTCTAGTACAGCCTTTACTTTCAAATCTGGTAATAAACGTTCTCCAGATATTTATTTTGTTTCCAAAGACCGTTTATTAGGATTAAAGCGATTACCTAAAGGTTATTTTCAAGGTGCTCCCGATTTAGCAGTAGAGGTGATTTATCCTAATAATACATTTGAGGAACTACATCAAAAAATTGTTGAATACTTTGAAAATAACTGTCGGTTAGTTTGGGTAATTAATCCTGATGAAAAATCAATTTTAATCAACCATAAACCACAACCAGATAAATTATTACAAGTTGCTGATAATTTAGATGGAGAAGATATTTTACCAGGTTTTACATTACCAGTAACAGACTTATTTATGGAGTGGGATTTTTAGATTTAGTGGTTGGTGTGTAAGTCTTGTTTTTGTTATTCCTTGATTTTTGTGATTAATTAGTAGTATTATTAACTGACCACAAATTAATTTACTAAATCAATGAAAATTAAAAATTATTTACTGGTTCTTATTCTGGTAGCAAGCATGGTAGTAAGTATAGCAATTTTCTCTGAAAAAACCTTTATTTTTGATTTTAAATTTAGTTCAAATGAGACAGTTTTATTAAAAGATGACTTTGATAGTCAAGGAAATTGGCGACTACGTTCAAAACTTCGTATTGATTCAGGTTATTTAATTTCAGATGGTGATTTTCAAATTGCATCACTGAAGTTAGCCAAATTAGGAATAAGTCCTCTCGATCCAAGTAATGGTGCGATTAATTTGTATTGGAGAGGGATTTTTCCAGAAGATGCAACAAAGCCGAGAAATACTTATATTTTAGGCTTAGAATATGCCGAGAATTCACCCTTCTGTTGGAATGGGAAGGTTGGTCAAGATGTTAAAATTATTCTCACAGAAGATGCTTCTCCCTGTCCAAAAAGTTTCAGTCAGGTTAGGGAAAATCCTGAACTTAGAGCTTGGATACGTCCTAAAGAACCTACTATCCCTGGATTCATAAGACTGCATATAGATCCAGATTTTACTCCTGGCGTACAACCAAATGATAAAAACTGTAACACAGGAGCCTTGTCTGTCACATTTGTACCTTACTAAGATGAAATCTGTTCTCACAAAAAACATAATTTTTTAGAGTTGTTATAATGTTAAAAAAACCTATCGATAACTATGAAAAAAAAACGACTCGACGTAACTTAATAATAACCAGTCTTGCGGTTACGGGTGGCATCATCGGTGGTGCTGCCATCAATAAACAGACTCAAACCAAAGTAGCATCTGCTGAAAAACTACCCACCACATCCACAATGCCAGAACGAGTATTAGGTAAAACGGGTGTAAAAGTACCATTGTTAGGTTTAGGTGGAGCAGGAAGAACACCCCTCAATAAAAGCGGACAGGAAAAAGAGTCAGTTGCAATAATTGAAGCTGCTCTGTCTCTAGGAATTAGATATTTTGATACTGCTGCTAGTTATGGTGCAAGTGAAGAACATTTAGGAAAAGTCTTACCCGCTTATCGAAAAGATATATTTTTGGTAAGTAAAACCGGAAGACGCGACCGCGACGGAGCATGGAGAGAGTTAGAGCGATCGCTAAAACGGTTAAATACAGATTATCTCGACTCGTGGCAGTTACACCATGTTTCATTTACAGAAACTTTAGATGAAATATTCAGTTCCCAAGGTGCTATCAAAGCAATGGAAGAAGCAAAAGAACAAGGTATAGTCAAATTTTCAGGAATTACAGGTCATCACGAACCTGATATTATTGCTGAGGGACTACGTCGCTATCCATTTGACACGACTCTGGTTTCTATTAATGCTGCTGACAAACATCATCCACGACCATTTGCTCCTACTGTGTTACCTGTTGCGCAACAAAAAAATGTGGGTGTTATTGGAATGAAAATACCAGCTTACGGTAAATTACTCCGACCGGGGGTATTGAATATGGAGGAAGCGATGGGATATGTATTGTCCTTAGAGGGCGTACATTGTTGTATCGTAGCTACAGAGTCTGTGGAAATGTTGCAGTCTAATGTTAGAGTCGCCCAAACGTTTCAACAGTTAACTCAACAGGACATGGGAGCGATCGAACAAAAAACAGCCAGTGTTTGGCAAGAAAATACTTTCTTCCGTGCTTGGACTTGAGGAAGGTTGTAGGTTGTAGGTTTTAGCTTTTAGGTTTGTTGAAAAATACTAGAGCTTATGGGAAAAAGTCGTCGGGAACAAAATCGCACAGCTAGTCAAGTAATTTGGCATTTGACAACCCAAGATGCACGAATTAAATTGAAGCATCTTTATCCTGTTGTTGAAACTGTGGCACGCCAAGACTCTTAACACCTGTTTCTCCATGTCAATACCATTTTAAGCTTGACGCGCCACTACGCTGTCTAATATTTATTTGACAAACACTCTCTCAACTACTAAGTAAGTGCCTCTTCTTGGTGAGTCGTAACGGTGCAGTCTTTTTTAGGGTAAGCAACACAAGTTAGTACATATCCTTCTGCAATCTGATCGTCATCCAAGAAGGAGCCATCACTTTGATCTATTACATCATCTGCGTTACCTTCTACCTTTCCTGCACAGCTCGAACAAGCACCAGCACGACAGGAGTAAGGTAGGTCAATACCTGCTTCTTCAGCAGCATCAAGGATATAGGTATCATCAGCACAATCAATAGTTTGGTTGATTCCCTCTTCTTCATTTATTAGAGTAACTTTGTAGGTAGGCATATAATTTTCCTCTCAATAATTAATTAGACAATTTTTTTGATTTTTGATTGACTTGAAGCTGCTAACTTTAGTAAAGTGCTTCTTCTTGGTGGGTTTCAATTGTACAATCAGATGTAGGATAAGCTACGCAAGTTAAAACATATCCCGATCCGATCTGATCGTCATCTAAAAATGACTGATCGCCTTGATCTACTGTACCCTCTACTATTTTACCAGCACAGGTAGAACAGGCGCCAGCACGACAAGAGAAGGGTAAATCAAATCCCTGCTCTTCTGCTTCATCAAGAATATACTTGTCTTCAGGACAATCAATTTCTTTATCTCCTTCTGGAGTTTTCAGTTTTACTTTATAGCTTGCCATTTTACACTCCTTACATTCAATAGTTTCGTCTCTATCCCACAAACAAAAGGGTTCATTAGTTTAGATAGAGTCGTACTCATTTTTAAGGCAATAGAGCTGACTCGTGATGCTTTAAATCAGCAACTCGTTGATTGATTTTACTGCTATCCACTAGAAAAATAGCGATCAGTACTTATATTGATTTTGATCGCTGATACTCATTTTCTGGGATTCACATTAGAATTAGTAGAGGTCAATTACCCAAACAAGCAAAACCCCAAAATTACTTGGAGCTTAAGCTAGCTGATTAATTACCTCACACAAGAGAAGAGCTTTAATTTCAGCGTATTAGCTGATAGTTGAAAGATCCTCAACTATTACCAAAAAAAATTAATTAATTTGCTCTCAGCTACTTATCCTAGCTCTTCTTCCACGTTAGTTTTAATAGTACAATCAGACGTTGGTTTGGCCACACAGGTTAGTACATATCCTTGTTCTATCTGGTCATCATCTAAAAATGACTGATCGTCTTGATCTACTGTACCTGATTCAATTTTACCAGCACAGGAGGAGCAAGCACCAGCGCGACAGGAATAGGGTATATCTAATCCTTGATCTTCAGCAACATCAAGAATGATCTCATCATCAGGACATTCAATTACTTTTTCACCATCTGGTGTAACTAGAGTAACTTTGTAAGTGGCCATTTATTTTTCCTCTTCAGCTAGTTTTGTCTATATATAATTTAAACTTATACAAAACACAAGGCTTGATTAGCCAAATTATTTGTACTTGTTTTATTTCCATCTTTGATATTAAGGGAAAAAATCAATGTTGTAAAACAAATTAGGCAAAAAATTACTATAGAATTTGTTATAAATAATTCTAATTTAATTCTGATTACTTATACCTGATTGGACAACAACTCTCAGACAGATATTAAAAAATATTGAATTTTAGCACAGTCATTGACATATATAATCTAAAGTATAATATTTTAATTTTGTACTTTAACTATGACCCAAACAAATCTCTCTTCCTCTTTATGCCCCACTATCCCGATCAGAGTAGGTATTGTTGGTACTGGTCATGCTGCTAAAACTAGAGCTGAGGCATTAAAAGTAGATACGCGATCGCTCCTAGTTGCGGTAGCAGGTCATACCCCAGAAAAAACTGAGGAATTTAGTCAAACCTTCCAAGTTCAGAATACAGCTTCTTGGCAACAGTTGGTAAAACGAGAAGATTTGGATCTAGTTATCGTTTCTACTATTAATAGAGACCATGGATCAATTGTTCGTGCAGCCCTAGAAAATGATAAACACATCATTGTGGAGTATCCTCTTTCCCTAGACTCAAATGAAGCCGAATCATTAATTTCTCTGGCAGCTAAGAAAAATAAGCTATTGCACGTCGAACATATTGAGCTTCTCGGCAGTCTCCATAATGCGATTAAACAATCTTTATCAGCTATTGGTAAAGTCTTCTACGCTCGTTACATTACAATCAATTCTAAACAGCCAGCACCTGTAAAATGGACTTATCAGCCTTCATTATTTGGCTTTCCTTTTATGGGAGCGCTTTCTCGTTTGCATCGGTTTACCGACCTATTTGGTCAAGTTGATAATGTCAATTGCCAAAGTCAGTTTTGGTACACTGAAGCAGACCTTTATAATGCTTGTTTGTGTACTGCCCAGTTAAAATTTAGCAATGGTGTTATTGGGGAAAGCGTCTATGGCAAAGGTGACAAATTTTGGATCTCAGAAAACACTTTTACTCTTTACGGCGAAGCAGGCACATTAATTTTTACTCCTCAACAAGGTCAACTATTGCAGGGAGAAAAAACAGAAACTATAGAAGTGGGGGCGCGACGAGGTTTATTTGCTAAAGATACAAAAATGGTAATTGAACATTTATTGGAGGGAACTCCTTTATATGTAACTCCAGAAGCAAGTTTGTATACCCTAAAAGTTGCTGAGGCGACTAGAAAAGCATCAGAAATAAATAAAATTATTAATCTATAGAAGATGAAGGAGTCAGGAGTCAGGAGACAGGAGACAGGAGGGAAGAAAGAAGAAGAAAGAGAAAGTTTTTTGATCGCGCTATTATCCGGACATGATATAAGTTCATAACTCATAGCTGAATGCTGTTTGCGCAGCATTCCGTAGGAAATGCTTACAACAACAGAGCTGGGAATTTAAAATAGACATCTCCTATAATAAAAAATCAAATCAATTATCACACAGAATTTATCAATTCTTTTCCCTTACTGCCTACTGCCTATTTTCTGGAATAGTTTTGTTCTAATTAAATTAAAATTTACATCCTTTTCAACAAAAAATTTGTTGATTTTATTTATGAAAATTTTAGCCTTGAAAATACTGAATTAATCTGGAATTTTGGTAACTTTAAAAAACATTTTCATCATTTAATATATTATATCATGTTCCCCCTCCGGGGGAGCTACGCTAACGGACGGGTCAGTTATAATAAAATTTAAGGACTGATAACACTGACAGTACCAAATAAATCCTGAAATTATCAATACTATTCTCTAATATTTCCTATGTATTACTCCTTTCTTCCCTCCTGACTCCTGAGTCCTGACTCCTGACTCCTCACAACAGTTATTTATTAAGTATTCAACCGAACATGATATTAGTAGTTAGTGAAAAATTTGGCAGTGCTGATGTTTACGCACAAAACGCTAAATCGATATTAAATAAAGCTACTGGTTTTATTAAAGCTTATGACTTTACTTTAAATCCGTATCGTGGTTGTCAATATGGTTGTAGCTATTGTTATGCTGCTGCTTTTAGCCCTAATGAAAAAATGAGAGATGAATGGGGAAAATGGGTTTTTATTAAAGAAAATGCTGCGGAAGTTTTAGAGAAAGAATTATTGAAATGGGATAAGAAAAATCCTAGTAAAGCCCCTAGTATTTATATGAGTAGTGTGACAGACCCCTATCAACCGATAGAATCTAAAACTCAATTAACTCGTAGATTATTAGAAGTAATGTTGGAATATCGACCAATTTTAGTTATCCAAACTCGCAGCCCAATGATAACTAGAGATATTGATATTTTACAGCGATTTAAACATCTAAGAATTAATATGAGTATTCCCACTGGTAGTGAGAAAATAAGAAAAGATTTTGAGCCTCAAACTCCTAGTATTAGAGCTAGACTTAATGCTATGAAAAAAATTAAAACTACAATTAATGATTTAACAGGTTATTTGCCTAAACTTTCTATTACTATTACTCCTTTACTGCCGACTTTGCCAGAAGAACAAGAAAATTTTATTAGACAACTAAATTTTGTAGATAGAGTTGTAATTCAAGAGTTTCATGCTAGTCATAAGCGATCGCTCATAGCAAGCACTCGCGAGGAAGCTATAGATATGAAAAAAAAGTATAGTTGGTGGTACAATAATGAAAATAAAAATTATCAAAGCTTCAAATCTCAGTTAGTAGAAATACTGAGTGATGTAGAAATTAAAGAAGGTCAAGCAGGATTTACTTATGAATAAAAGGAAGAAAGAAGAAGGAAGAAGTAAGAAGAAAAAATCTTAGGTTGTTTGAGTTTTCAGTTTTTGATCTATCCTAACCTTTCCTTCAACTGCTATAACATTCTTTTTCCAAATTGGTATAAATTATCGCTCCTAGAAAAGTTGGATCAGAATGGGCTGAAGTTTCAGGCATCTTTAACATAACAAAGATAGAGAAATCAACAATTTAATTTAGGGATAAATTCTCAAAATTTCCCCGATTAAGTTAATACAAAAACTAAATAATTGAGGAATAAAATAATTTCAGGCAGAATTGACTAATGAATAATTACATCACAAATTTTTGGCGTTCTCTAAAGTTTTGGTTTGCCCTAAAACAAGGCAAAAATGCTCAAGCTAATCATATATTTAAAACTATTGAAAATTCAGGAGCTAAATTATCGCCCCTAGAGAAGTTGTATCAGGATAAGCTGAAGTTTCAGACATCTCTAAATGATAAAGACAGAGAAATCAACAGTTTAAATGAACATCTGAGAAAAGCTGTTTATAAATTAGATGAGTTAGAATTAAAGATTGATTTTGACGAGGCAGTAATTAGACGACTTGATGACTATATATTGACCCCAGAACCAAAATTTATTGAGTTTGTCACGAAGAGTTTTCAGTTAATTGAAAAAGATGAAAATTTATTGCAATGTACTGGAATCTATGAACGGATATTTGACGATTTTGAATCAAGTTTGGCAGAGTATATACAGGAAGAAATTAATAGAGTGCCCCAAGAAAAACGAGTATCAGAATTGCAAGCAGCGATCGAGGATATGAAATTACTAAAGCGTAATATAGATCCTGATTATGCTTTTAATTTTACTCCTTATGTTTATATGATGAAATATTTTCCCGATCATGTATATTCTAGTTATTTGGCTTGGTTTCTAGTATATAAATCTGGATTATTGCCTACAAAACTTAATATTCTTGACATCGGTGCTGGTCCGGGAACCGTTGCTTATGGGTTAGCTTTATTCCTACAAAGTAGTAGTGGTTTTTTCTCCCCTCCTCCAATGCACATTTGTTACTATTCTTTGGAAAAACAAGCTCAATTTCAATATCGAGGTCTTCAATTTTGGCGACAATATATAGAACAACAAAGAATGCCAACTAATCTTTATTTTCGATTTGATACAACTGATATTTTTACATACAACGAGCAATCGAAAGTTTTGCCACAACGCTTTTTTGACTTTATAGTTATTTCTCACTGTTTATTTGCTGACCAAGCAGAAAAGAAAAAGTCTTTCGATGTTTATCGAAAAATATTTCAGGAGAGTTTGAGTAGTGATGGTTATGTAATGTTAATTGTTCAAATAAAAAGATTATTCGGATTTTATAATATGCAGCCCAAAGAAGATATTATCCAAGAAAAAAACTTGCTTGAAAAGTTTGTTGAGGAGTTAGGGTTAAAACTGGAGTGGTATAAATATGTTACTTCAACAGGAATCAGAGAATATCATAAAGACTTTTTGAAGTATGCTAATGAAAAATTACCTCCTCAAAAATATATAAGCCCACTTAAACGTCAATATCTTGGATTAAATCATAACTCAAACTATGGATTAGATGACTATATAATTCTCTGCAAAAAATGAAAATATAACGTTTCCCAAAGTCATGAGGTACAGTTATCTTTTTGTCTTTTTATTCCCTGTTCCCTGTTCCCTGTTCCCTGTTCCCTCAAGCCTAAAATTTTGTACCTCACGCTTTTTGGGAATTGCTATAACTCCAAAACTTATCTAGAAAAATGCTTGACAAAATCAAACGTCGAATATTTCAAATTATTGAGCTAGATAATCCCGGAGATATTTACAGCAAAACCTTCAAAATCTGCATCATCACATTGATTTTTCTGAGTATTCTAGTTGTAATTATCTCCACAGTAGAAGAGATTTATCAACCATACCAAATCTGGTTAGATAACTTTGAACTAATATCAGTAATTATATTTACCATAGAATATATTTTGCGAGTTTGGTCATCCAATGTTGCTCCTAGATATAAGCATCCAGTATGGGGAAGAATACGATTTATGGTTAAACCTTTAGCAATTATTGATTTAATCGCAATTCTTCCATTTTACTTACCTTTATTTTGGCCAAATCTAATATTTACTCGTTCGTTTCGCTTGTTTAGAATATTTAGGTTATTCAAAATTAGTAGATATTCAAGCACAGTAAAATTATTTGGTAAAGTTATCAAGTCAAAACAAGAAGAGATAGTTATTACTTTATTTATTGCTTTAGTTTTATTAGTAACTTCTGCCAGTTTAATTTACTTCGCGGAAAATGAAGCTCAACCAGATAATTTTCCTCATATTCCTGCTGCTATGTGGTGGGGAATTATCACCTTAACTACTGTGGGTTATGGAGATGTTTATCCCATTACTCCTTTAGGTAGATTTTTAGGGGCGATCGCTGCATTAGTAGGAGTTGGTATATTTGCTTTACCAGCAGGTATAGTTGCTTCTGGTTTTACTGAAGAAATAGAAAAAAAACGGGCTTCAAATCAAAATAAAAAATCTATAATTTGTCCCCATTGTGGTCAAAAAATAGATGAAGAATAACAAGATTATCGCAGTAATATCATGTCCGGTTGAATACTTATAAATAATGACGGAGGAGGACCTCCTCAGGAGTCAAAAGTCAGGAGGAAAAAAGAAGGAACAGAAGAAGAAAGTTTTCTATCACTAATTAAGCAGACATGATATAACTACATTAAAGTTGAAAAAATAGACTTTACTTATGCAATAATCTCAAATGGTGAAATGTATCAAGCTGAAAATTATTAGCCATCAACACCAAACCATAACCAACTAGCAACAAAAACAAAATATGACAACCCGTAAAATAATCAAAACTGACAAAGCCCCCGAACCAGTTGGCCCATACAATCAAGCGATCGCTGCCACAGGTCAAATGATTTTCGTCTCCGGTCAAATAGCGATCGACACTAAAATCAACCAAATAGTCTACACCGATGATGTAAGTAAACAAACAGAACAAGTTATGGCAAACCTAGAAGCTATACTCACCGCAGCAGGTGCCACTTGGTCAAATGTTGTCAAAACAACCGTGTTCCTCAAAGACATGAACGACTTTGCCACCGTAAACACCATCTACGCTAAATACTTCAACCCTGAAAATGCCCCTGCCCGCGCCTGTGTTGAAGTTGCTCGCTTACCCAAAGATGTACTTGTAGAAATTGACTGTATTGCAGTACTATAAAAAGTTTGGCGTTGGTGAAAAGAGATATGATATCATGTCCGGATAAGAGCGCGATAGAACTCTGTTCCGCGCTCCGCGTTAACGTGCGTTGTGCGCCAGCAAACAAAAAACTTTCTGCTTCTACTCCTGTTTATTCTTCTTTGTTCCCTCCTAACTCCTCCGTAGTTTATTTATAAGTAATCAACCGGACATGGTATAAGTCCTAATAAGTACTGAAGCAGACTTGATATCAAAAGAAGATTTTCTCTAGAGTGCATATATCCAAAACTTCTCCGCTAATATCAAATCTGCTCGGGTTCGGTATAAAAAAATGTTCTATCTGAGCGCCATTGCCAAATCTTTCTTGATATTCCCACATTCTCCTCCTGGGAGGGGTTATATCATGTCCGGTAGCATCGGAGCGTGTATAAAATTAAGGTGACAATAGGATAAAACCTTCTGCCTCCTGCCTCCAGCATAGCTGCCTTCCTTCCAGCAAAGTCTAATTATTCAACCGGACATGATATTAGGGGTGGGATCTCACACTCTCCACACTCCCCATCTCCCCTAATATTTCCTCAAGGTGGTTGTGTTAAATATTTTTGAAAGTGAAATTGCTGAAAAAGTAGGAAATTGAATAAAATTACATCTCACTACTATGAGAAATTTTACAATAATTGGTGTTGTTGACTACAAGGTTTTAACTCGCCGATAATCCCAATATGAAGTAGATTTCTACTAATCTAAGTAGTAGTAAATACCTAAAAATAATTCTGATATTTTTATCTATTATAGAGTTTTTGCTTATTGCCAGAATATTGTCTATATAACTACATCTAAAAATTACCATATATCAAATTTAATTAATTGGTTATTTGATAAAGTAACAATTTATTTCATATCCATGGCCAAATTTTGACATTAAGATATGAGAGTGTTACAATATCATCAGTTTTTTTGCTATCATAGGGCATCTCCATCTGTAACCTTCTCAAAATAAGGAATACATAGATATCAAACCAGGAAAAAAACATCATAATTGATACAAATTATATCAGGAAATGTCTACTAGATCGATGAATAGATTGGTAGATAGCCCTCTGGTATCTACCAATCTATTCATCTAAATATAAACAATTGTTAAATTGTCGCCTTTCTCAATTTAATTAATTTTTAGAATAGATGCTTTGAAAGCAGAAAATAGGAGGATTTAAAGGAAAAAATTTTTAATATTCTCAAATTCTTCAAGTCCACCCGACCCAAATTAAAACTACTATTATGGTAGGAGAGAGAGAATAATTAATATTTGTTATCAACAGTTAGTATTAATTGATAATAATGTATAACATTTTGCTATTCAAAATGATTATATTTATTGCCCACAAATTAAATAGGAATCAAGAGAACTTTGTATAAATAAGTGCACGATTAAATACAAATTAATATACTCCTAGATCATCATAAACTTTGAAAATTATGAATGACCAAGATAAAACTAAAAAGGAATTGATTCAGGAATTGATTGCTCTGCGCCAAAGTGTTAGTGAACTAAAAACAGCAAATTCAAGTTGCATTTTAAATGAGCAAGAGTTAAATATGATCATTGAAGACCGCACTGCAGCACTCAAAGAATCAAACGATCGGTTAGTGCAAGAAATTGTTAAACACCAGCAAGCAGAAACAGCTCTGAAAGCAGCTCAAGAGCAATTACAAACAGTTTTGGCAGCAGTACCTGGTACAGTATCTTGGGTGAGTTCGGATTTACACTACATAGAAGTCAATCAGCAGTTAGCTGAGATGTTTGGTATGCCCAGAGAAGAATTTGCGGGTAAAAATATTGGTTTTTTAGGCGCAAGTTCTGAGTTTAATGACTTTCTACAAGAATTTTTTGAAAGTTCAAATTTAGAAACAAGTCGTGAAATTACATCAATAGTTCATGGACAACCTCGCAACTATTTGGTTGTCGCAGAAAAGTACAACAAAAACCAAGCTGCTTTTGTGGTAGGTATTGATATTACAGAACGCAAACAAGCAGAAAATGACCTAATAAATGCTAAAGAACAGTTACAAACAGTATTAGCAGCAGTACCAGGTACAGTATCTTGGATTAGTTCGGATTTATGTTATATAGAAGTTAATCAAAAGTTAGCTGATATTTTTAGTATGCCCAGAAAAGAATTTATGGGTAAAAACATTGGTTTTTTAGGCATAAGTTCTGAATTCAATAAATTTGTTGATAAATTTTTTGCTAGTTCTGAGTCTGAAATCACAGGTGAAATAGTATCACAAATTCATGGAGAACCTCGAAATTATTTGATTGTAGCAGAAAAATACAATCAAAATCAAGCTGCATTTGTGGTAGGTATTGATATTACCGAACGCAAACAAGCAGAACAAAATCTTTTAGCAGCTAAAGAAAAACTAGAAACAGTATTAGAAGCAGTTCCAGGAATGGTTTCATGGATTAATTCAGACTTAACCTATATTGAAGTAAATCAACAATTAGCTGATATCTTTAAACGATCGAGAACAGATTTTGTCGGTAAAGATATTGGTTTTATAGATAAAAGCTCTGAATTTAATACCTTAATTAAAGAATTTTTTGCAAGTTCTCAGCAGGAAATAACTTCTGAGATTATTTCAAATTACCAAAATCAAACCAAAAATCACTTAATTGTTGCTCGCAAATATGATCGAAATCAAGCTGCTTTTGTGGTAGGTATTGATATTACCGAACGCAGACAAGCTGAATCAGACCTTGGAGCAACTAAAGAACAGTTAGGAGCTGTTTTAGAAGCAGTTCCAGGAATTGTCTCTTGGATCAGCTCAGATTTACATTACTTGGGAGTTAATAAACACTTAGCACAAACTTACAATTTACCAAAAGAAGCTTTTATTGGCCAAAATATTGGCTTTCTGAAAGCCAGCGAAGAATTTAGTGAATTTATGCGCCAATTTTTTGCCAGTCACGCTCGGGATGACTGTCGAGAAGTATCTGCTTATGCGAATGGTGTTGCTCGGAATTATTTAATTGTTTCCCAAAAATATGCTGAAGGTAAAGCTGCTTTTGCTGTAGGTATTGATATTACCGAACGCAAAGATGCAGAAGCAGCACTCAAACAAGCAGAAGAGAAATATCGTACCATCTTTGAAAATGCCGTCGAGGGAATTTTCCAAGCAACTCCCGATGGTTACTTCATAAGTGTTAACCCCGCATTAGCTAGAATTTATGGCTATGAATCTCCTGAAGAGATGATTACTAACCTTACTTCCTTACAACATCGACTTTACGGTAATCAAGAAAGCCGCTATCAACTTATGCAAATACTACGGGAGCATGATGTTGTAGTTAACTTTCAGTCACAAGTTTATCGCCGAGATAGTAGTCTGATCTGGACTTCTGAAAATGCCAGATCTGTACGAGACCGAGATGGTAATTTAATTCGTTACGAAGGAACTGTTGAAGATATTACAGCACGTAAACAAGCACAAGAAGCATTGCAAAGAGCTAATCAGCAGTTAGAAACAAAAGTGGAGGAACGTACTGCTGCTCTCAAAGAATCAAATCGTTTGTTAATGATGGAAGTTACAGAGCGTCAACGAGTAGAAACCGCCTTACGAAAATCAGAAGCGGAACTGCGGGTTTTGTTTGAGGCAATGACTGATGTAATTACTGTCTTCGATGCTAAAGGTAGATATGTCAAAATCTTATCTACTAATTCAGAAGTGTTATATAGTCCCATCAATGAATTGATTGGTAAAAGTGTTTATGAAGTTTTGCCTCCTCAACAAGCAAACCTATTTATGATTAATATTCAGCGGGTGCTGAATACACATGAAACTGTTAATTTAGAATATAGTCTGCTTGTAAATCCACAGAACGGCAATATTCAAAAGCCTAACTCTCTATGGGGAATTTCATGCAAAGTTCCTAATTACAAATCTTCTGATTTGCCTCCCTATCCCTATTCTCCTCTTCCTAATCCTAATGAAATTTGGTTTACTGCTAACATTTCACCATTACCAGATAACTGTGTGATTTGGGTAGCGCGTAATATTACAGAACGCAAACGGGTGCTAGATGCACTACAGCGAGCTGAAGAAAAATATCGTAGCATTTTTGAAAATACTGCAGAAGGTATATTTCAAACTTCCCCAGAAGGATATTTCATTAGTGCAAATCCAGCTTTAGCGAAGATGTATGGTTGTTCCTCGGAAGCAGAGTTGAAAAATCAAATGACTGACATTGCACAACAACTGTATGTTAATCCAAATCGTCGCTCTGAGTTTATTGCTGCCCTTGACAAAGATGGTTCTATATCATCCTTTGAATCAGAAGCTTATCGTGTTGATGGTACTATAATCTGGATTTCTGAAAATGCTCGTGTAGTTCGTAATTTTGAGGGAGAAATACTTTATTATGAAGGTACAATTCAAGATATTACAAAACGTAAGCATGTAGAGAGTGCACTACGATTAGAACAAGAAAAATCTGACCGTTTATTGTTGAATATTTTGCCTGCGAAGATTGCTGAAAAATTAAAACAAAATCAACATCCAATTGCTAAACGGTTTGAAAATGTAACTATTTTGTTTGCTGATATTGTCGATTTTACTGGTTTTTCAGCTCGGATATCTCCTAATCAATTAGTTGATCTGCTCAATCGAATTTTCTCAGCTTTCGATCAATTGACTGAACAACATGATTTAGAAAAAATTAAAACTATTGGGGATTCTTATATGGTCGTTGGTGGTTTACCCGCAGCTAGAGACGATCATGCAGAAGCGATCGCTGAAATGGCAATAGATATGCAGCAGGCCATTACTAAATTTTTAAATGACTTGGGAAAACCTTTCCAAATTCGGATTGGTGTTAATACTGGAACTGTTGTAGCAGGAGTAATTGGTACTAAAAAGTTTATTTATGATTTGTGGGGTGATACAGTTAATGTGGCATCTCGAATGGAAGCAAGTGGAATACCTGGAAAAATTCAAGTTACTGAAGCTACTTATCAAGTTTTAAAAGATAAATATTTATTAGAACCACGGGGAAATATTTCAGTTAGAGGTAGAGGAGAAATGATTACTTATTGGCTTCAAGGTAGAAGGGAAAATAGTGAAAAAAATTTGATCTTTTCGCACAAAAATCATTTGCTTGAGGGTCGAGTAGACTAATATCATGTCCAGTTGAATACTTACAAATAAACGACGGAGGAGTCAGGAGTCAGAACTCAGGAGTCAGGAGGGAAGAAATAAGAAGAAAGAAGCAAGAAGAAAGAATAAAGAGGAGGAAAAGGAGAAAGTTTTTTGATCACTAATTATCTGGACATGATATAATATCATATCCTGTTTAATACTTACAAATAAGTGGAAATAGGAAGAGGGCGTTGCTGATTCTGGGTATGATATCATGTCCGTTGGTATCGTTTGTATAAAAGTTAGCGTGGATATCTACAGGAAATTTATAGCGCTGTGCGCAGGCAACAGCTCCGGAAAGCAACAGCTCCGGAAGGGGGAATAAATTGCCGATAATATAAGACTTTTAGCTATTTGGCCCCTCCTGCAATTTGTAAATATACCAGCGCTCATTGCTATAAGTTTTTTTCTTGCTCTTAAGCCTTCCTAACTGTTGCCTGTTGCCTACCTTTGCTATACAATACCGATGCTACCGGACATGATATGACTTCTGACTTGCGCGTAGCGCTATAGTAGTGGTGTATGGTGGCTAAAATGCTCACCATACCTTTACCAAAATCATCAAATGCACCACTACCAACCAAATCAATTTAGACCAAACTAGAGATTTATACAAAAGAAAAATCACTGCTATTCAAATCCATATCTACAACATTATTGACAATACCAATCAAATCATCATTATTGTAAATAGCAGTTCCTTTTGGCAATCCAGGAACATTTTCTTCTAATGTATAGTCACCACTACTTCCAGATAGTTGAATTCGATCGCCTTGACCACTATTGAAAGTATCAATCCGAGCATAATCGTTGACACCATTTCCAGTGTAGTAAACTTGACTACTATCGCCTAAGATAAATAGATCGGCATCAGCATTGCCCCGCAAAATATCTATCTCATTATAACCAGGTTGAGCAGAAGTTATGTCTACTCCTGTAAGAGTATCCATACCTCTTCCACCATTGAGGATATCGTTATCAGAACCACCATTGAGGATATCGTTACCAGAACCACCATTAATTTCGTCATTTCCACTGTCGCCATTGAGCAGATCGTCACCTTTCCGTCCAATAATTAAATCATTGCCACCTTCACCGTAGATCGCATCATTATCTACTGTGCCACGTAGATTATCGTTGTTGTCACTTCCATAGATAGTATTGAAGTTATCTGGTTCAGTGGGAGTCTCATCCACATTACTTACATTAATAGTTAACTGTTGCTCGAAACTTTCACCCCCAGCATCAGTAGTTCGCACAGTAATATTATGATTCGCATCACTTTCAAAATCCAACCCAGAACCATCAGCAACTACTATTTGGTCTCCATCTAGAGCAAAACGACCATTAGCATTATCTAACAATTGATAACTGTGAGTATCCCCAGCATCAGGGTCAGAAGTAGTTAAGTTACCTACCACTGTATTATTGCTAGTATTTTCGGCAATAGTATCGTTATCTATTTCTACTGCGGTGGGAGGATTATTGGTGGGAGTAGATGGAGGTAAGTTGTCGCTAACTACATCTTGTTTGACGTTTTCGGAACCAACAGTAACTTGATAAGTTGCTGTATCATCTGCCTGACCATCCCCATCAAGATCCCCAGAGAAGGTAACATCGTAAGTCGCATTTGGACTTACATCTAAACTATAACCACCTGCATCCCAAGTAGTAGTTGTGAAAGTATTAGCACTATTGGCAGTATCAACTGCTGTAACTGTTATGCCGCCTATTCCTTCACCGACTGTATAGAAGTCGTCATCAGTAACTGCATCAGTGTAGGCAACACCTGTGATAAATGGACCATCGTTATTACGGCCAAACTTTTGGGTAGTCATCACTACATCAGTGTAAGTTGTCCCGTTCCAAGTATACGTCGTTGCTTGTAATGAAGAAATTCCGATTGCCTCAAAGCTAGCATTCATAAGATTTTCACGATGACCTGGACTTATGAATAGATCTTTGTGGTTTTCCTCCACAAGACCGGTGAAGTCGGAAATACCGGAAGCTAGTGGTGAATCAAAACTGATATTTTCCCCAGCACCAAACCATTGGTACCCCGCATTCGTCATACGTTCCCAGAATTGTGTACCATTTTCTCCTGTGTGGCTAAATTCGTTGTTATCTAGCATCCATTGACTGTGTTCGTTAGCAGCAGTATTGAGGTTGAGATTAAATGCTAGAGGTTGTTTGGCATCAGTGGAGATTGTATCTTGTGCGAGTCCTTCATTTAGATCAATATTATAGTGATCTGCTTCTGCAGCAGGGTCTTGGCGACCTCTGTTGATCAATTCGAGCATATATTGATCTTGGGCGGAAGGAAGTGTAGTAGCCATAGTTTGTTTTGTTGTAAATTTAAAGGACAGTAATTGAAAAATAGGGATGATTTCCCTTGTAAATTCAGGTTTTTAGTAATTAAATATTGCTCGAAAAATCAGCCAAATCATGTAGTTAAAATTCATAATTAATTGAAATAATTTAACTACTTGTTTTGTGTTTTAAGAACAAGAAATTATTTAATTTTCTATCTAGATCTACATGGAACTTTGTAGAGTTACGGGAGCAATTTTGCAATATCAAAAAGTTAGTATATTTGTCTTAAGTCAAAACACTTCCCTTAATTTTTTTTAAGCTAAAAATCGTATTTTTAGCGATATTACCGTCGGATATCCTTAAGGATATTGTTAGTCGTTCTATTTAATTAACACAAAAAAATATTAATAAAAAAAAGTAATTACTTCTAATGAGGTTGCACTCAAAAAAGGAGTAATTACTTAAGGTAGGATATTTAATTGAAAATAACTAGGATTAGGATAAAAATTAAATCAGTAAAAAATCAAGGAAAGTCAAGTTTAAAAAGAGAAAAAATAGTAGTCTTATAAATCAGATAAAAGCTTAAATCACCATTCCCTCTCCTATAGGATTAACCCTTTCCTAATTAACATCCTAGAAAAGACTTACATTTTTACTTCCAAAGCTCTCAATTTTAGGAACTCAGTATTAACTCCAGACTCACGAGTTAAAGCGATTTTGCCTGTCCTAGCAATTTCACGGATACCATATTTAGCAAGCATTTGGACAATGGCCACCATTTTTCCTGGGTCTCCTACTACTTCAATAGTTAATGAGTCGTCACCTAAGTCTACTACCCGCGCCCGAAAAATATTTGCAATCTCAACCACTTCAGATCGCATATTTGTAGTGGCATTAATCTTGAGTAACATTAACTCTCGTTCCACACAGGGAATAGCAGTAATATCTTGTACTTTCAAAACATTAATCAACTTATATAGTTGTTTGGTCAACTGTTCGATCACATGGTCGTCCCCAGGCACCACCATTGTAATTCGAGAAACACCAGATTGTTCTGCTGGGCCAACCGCCAGACTTTCAATATTAAAACCACGACGGGCAAACAAACCAGCAATACGGGTCAAAACTCCCGCTTCGTCTTCAACTAAAACAGAAAGAGTATGTTTCATTCTCTAATTCAGTAGCTATCTTGGCCAACCTATAGCGCTACGCGTAAGTCAGATAGGGGAGCCGTCGGATTGGCGACGTACAGAAGTCAGAAGTAATCCCTGACTAACTTTGATCATTTATCAAAATAATATGGGTCGCTCAACCCCGCCTTTTAAGGCGAAATATTTTTGGAGCGGGACTTAAATTCCCGTTACAAAAATAACTTCTGACTGTCTTGAGTGTGTCTT
>NZ_RCBY01000579.1 GCF_003838195.1 Okeania hirsuta | reverse complement strand
TAATAGACCAAGTAGTGAGTAAGCGCCAATGGATAGGGTCTTCACCTGATGGTACTGTACTGGGATGCTCTTTTACTTCCACTAGATACAAGGGGCGATCTAAAGAAGGCTTATTTTTGTGTTGAGTCTGAACATATTGAGCTGGCCGTTTTAGAGCTACTCGGATATACTTGATGCCTAGAAGAGCTTGCCTTTTTCTACGTTTTATTCGCTTGGCTCTTGTTTTGGAGTAATGATTGAGACCACGAATAGGCACTTGAGTGTAGGATAAAGATGAACTTTGTCCCAATAAGTCCGAAAATCTTCCCTCAATACCTTTATCTAAGTCCTTCGCTTGGCGGTTATTCTTTACGCGGACAATAAAATCTCGACCTAATTGAGTCTCAATTTGCTGCAATGACTCATAAATATCTCCTCCTTGATCCATCACAAAAGTAAGTCGCTTAGCTTTGATCAGACGTCGATTAGTATTTCTAGCCACGATAGGCCAAACACCAGATTCCTGTTGTTCTAAGCCAAGTAATCGTCTTTTGGTCCGTTGCTTTATATTGTCTGCTTTACTGCCTTTGGTCAATGGGCGATTGTAACATATCCCCCAAACCAATTATACGGCTACTTACAGTACTCATGATTAGAGAGGGATATAGATAAAAACCAGGATTCTGATTCCCACCATGCACTCCGTAGTGCTCTGCCCAATGAGCCTTGTTCATACTATTCAACTTAACTCCAATTTCCGTCCCATCTATGTAGGCTATCAAATCCTGATCGGTAACATCCTGTGGCTCTATCCTACAGCTTTGATAGATTAATTCCCCTAAACTAACTCGACTATTATTAATAAATCGATAAGCCCCTATCGTATCCTTTAATGCTGTGCTCAATTGATGAAATACTACGCTTCCCTTTTGTTTGACCAAAGCCATCAAATCATCGTAACGCTTAGCTAAACGCTTATCTCCAAAATTTGACCGCCCAACCTGATTATAGGCTGTCAATTCATATAATCTGCACTACTCTTTGGATAAAATATGCTGGTAACCATCAAAAGTTTAATAATTACATAGCAATTATTGACATGTGTATAAACCGTAGGCCGTGAGGTACGGCATATGATTTTCATCGGCCATATCCGCGGAAATAGCCATAGGTAGAAATCGGAACTTGCTCTAGATACAGTCAGGGTTAAGTTCCGATGTCTATCCCTGCCTTTCCCGCCCATTGCAAGACTATGACTTAGGAAATAGATATCGTACTTCACAGCACGGGAAATCCGGGCTAGAATCTTGGCTAGTTATATTTTGCCCCTACGGGGCGGGGCGTGCCTAGGTCCATGCCGTAGGGATAATACATATCCAGCCATATTTTTAGGAAGGAACTTTTGTA
>NZ_RCBY01000578.1 GCF_003838195.1 Okeania hirsuta | reverse complement strand
GTGACATACTCCCACACTAACCTTGCGGTATAGTGTGGGCTTCTCGTTTCGCAGTCCCGGTACCCCGTCGGACTCCACGAGCTTTAAGGACGGAATGCCCTACCGCCCTATTTTTGATATTTATTGCTGCATTCACATCACGATCGATCGCAATACCGCAATGCGGACAAGAATGAGTTCGTATGTTTAATTCTTTATCGACTTTTTTTCCACAATTTGAGCAATCTTGGCTGGTATTTTTTGGGTTCACTCCTATGGTTTTCTGTCCAGCATTTTCAGCTTTGACAGTTAAAATAGATAGGAATTGTCCCCATCCTGCATCGTTAATTGATTTACTCAAACGGCTCTTTGCTAGCCCTTTGATATTTAAGTTTTCATGGGCGATAACTTCTGCTTTTGATAACAATTCATTGGCTGTTTTAAAGTGGAAATCTTTACGTCGATCAGCGACCTTTTTATGTTGTTTGGCTACAGATAGAAGAGCTTTTAACCATCTTTTACTACCTTTCTTTTTACGAGATAAACGTTTCTGTAGAGTCTTTAATCGCTGCTGAGATTTTCGATAGTATTGGGGTATGGGGACAGATTCTCCTTCACTTGTTACTAAGAATTCCTTCAGTCCCATATCAATTCCCAGAGTGTTTTTTAATGTAGGTTCAACTTTAGTTGTTAAAGCTGGAACTGATTTGTCTTCTAGGGATAAAGTTACATAATAACCATCTGCTTTACGGCTAATTGTTACTGTTTTAATTATAAATCCTTCTGGTATTGGACGATGCTGAATTAACTTTACTTTTCCTATTTTGGGCAAATTAATTTGATTTCCTTCAATGCAGTTAAGTTTGATTTGAGGATAAGTAAAACTGCGATAACGACCTTTTCCTTTAAACCTTGGTTTGCCTAATCGCTGCCCGTTTTTATCTGCTTTGAACCACCTATCAAAAGCTAGTTTTACCCGTTTAATGCAATCCTGGCATACCTGAGAATGAATTAGCTTGTATTCAGGAAACTTGTCTTTAGTATTGACCAAATCTTTTTTTTGAGAGTAATAATCTGGATTATCTCTTAGTTGAGGAATTGGCATCACTAAGGGGCAAGCGTTAACTGGACAACGGTTTTCTGACCACCATGAAAACCTTTCACCCAACCGATAGTTGTACTGCCGACGCAACAATTCCAACCACAATTGAATAGTGGCTATTTGTTCTTTTTGGGCCTGAATTTATATTGGTAGGCAGTGCGCATGGTGGAAATTTTCTGGGGTTATTGCAATATCATAATACAAGTTTTTCAACTAGGGCGAAGGTTTTTGCTGAGATATCATGCAAATTGAATCGGCATCGAACCCATTCAATTGGCCGCCGATTCATCTGGTCGCCAAATCACAGATTATGGCGTGAGGCTTCTCGGCGATCTAGCTAAAA
>NZ_RCBY01000577.1 GCF_003838195.1 Okeania hirsuta | reverse complement strand
TTCAATTGCCTCAACAATAAATTGTGTTGCTTTATAAGATAAAATCATGTCCGGTAGCATCGGAGCGTGTATAAAATTAAGGTGACAATAGGATAAAACCTTCTGCCTCCTGCCTCCTGCCTTCCTTCCAGCAAAGTCTAATTATTCAACCGGACATGATATAATTTCATAGTTAAATTTCCTTCGTTTACTAATTGGGTAAAATGTTAGCCTACTAAAATAATCATTACTACCTTTTTATAGCTTAGGTTATCTTTTTAAAATATGTTCCTATTTCTCTAAGAACTGCTTTATATTTTTCTAATGGCATAGTATAACTTGGAGTCCATAACCAGTGATTATTGTAATCATTAATCAGCGTTAGTGCTGAAGGAATCTCGGTATCTCGTTCTAATTTCCACCAGTTTTTACCGCCTCTGGGAACTGCAAATGTGGAGATACCACCTTCAAAACTGCTATTAACCCAAATTTCTTTATCAATAACGTAAGTAGCAATATCTTTACTGCGGACGTTATCCATATAAATCAATAGGTGTTTTTGCCATTAAGCATGAATTTCTAATAATCTTTATTTAAAAATAATACTACTAACTTAATAAAGTAACAGCAATATTATTATTAATCCGTGCCCTACTTGCGTAGCGCTATATTACTTTTGAAAATTACTGAAACTCCCCTAATAACCAACCCCCTATCTGTGCTTGGTCTTCCGTGCGACTGCGACTTAAAGCAGTTTCCAATATATCAATACTTAACCCTGGTAAAACTGCCGACTCCCGAATACGCCTGCTACCATTATTACCAATAATCGCAAAAGCAATAATTTGTGCTTTTTGTACATCTACCACCCAGTATTCTGCTACTTGTATTTCCTCGTAAAGTAACCTTTTGTGACCAATATCATCAGCTAAAGTAGAGTCAGCAACTTCTATAACTAAATCTGGCGGTGGCGTAGTGTCGAGGTTAGTAATGGCTGTTCCTTTTGGAGCCAAGTCTGCTCGTTTCCCAATATAATAAGATATATCTGGTTGACACTCTCTGATACCTGTCATTCTATAGCTACAGTTATCTAAACTATTAAAAGCAAGACCTTTGATAGTGCAAAAAAGATTAATTGCAAATAGAATAATTGCATTATTTCTGGAGTGGTCAGGTCCTATTGGCATAGTTTCAATTCTGATTTGCTCGTTGTGGTAATAGCATTTAGCTTTTTTATAAGCAGGATTATTTGCCATTTCGATGAATTCATCCCAGGTAGCGATCGCCCATGTATTTGTTGGCAGATTTGTTTTGATGGTACTCATAGAAACTCCTTTTTTAACCCAAATCAAGATGTTGATTTAATTCTCCAGTACATTCTCAAATAAGATTTTATAGCGCTGCGCGCAGGCAACAGGCAACAGGCAATAGGCAACCCACCCCTAACCCCTCCCAGGAGGGGAATAAAAA
>NZ_RCBY01000576.1 GCF_003838195.1 Okeania hirsuta | reverse complement strand
AATATCAGATATGGTAATGTTTATTTAGTTTATGTTAGAAAAATAAATGCTCAGTATGCACACAACAGCAATTGATTTTATACAGCGTTTTATAGGAAAGGATTTAAGCAATCGAAATATACTCGAAGAGTTTTCACATCAAGTCATATTCTCTAGTTGGTTAAAAAAACAATATCCTAATACGTCACAAGAAATGTACAATGCCATGCTGTTGGTGGCACGACCCTATTTTGAGTATAAAGATACGCCCGTATACGTTGTATCATTGGTCGATACACTTTTTATTACGGGGCGTAGTGACTCTAGCATAAGCTTTATCCGACCTAGTACTTTAGGCACTCAAACACAAATGATACTTGATGTACCACATGCCGGAACCTTACCACCTTCTTGTGTTGATGGACTATTATCTGATGACGTAATTGCTGATGAATCCCTATGCTCTAGCAATCCTTACACAATTTGGAATCAAGCAGATGTAGGGGTTTTGGAGGTATCTGGAAGTATTTGGCAAAATCATCAAAATTTTGTCTGTGGTTCGGCAGTATTGACAAATTTAATTATCAGCGATTGCCATTGCTGATAATTAAATTTGGCAAAATCATCAAAATTTTGTCTGTGGTTCGGCAGTATTGACAAATTTAATTATCAGCAATGGCAATCGCGCCCCAGCAAAAGAAGGTAGAACTAATCAGGTCTACAATACACACACTTATCGTGGGACTCCTCTATACAAAGATATTTCTCAGCCTACGGTCGAAACAAAACTAGGGTTAAAAAAGAATCATGATTTGAGTATTGCTGTAGCTGGAGCATGTCGTGCTGCTGCGTATATGACAAATCCGAATTATCCTATTATCTGTTTAGAACCACATAGTTATTCAGCATTTTCCCATGAAATACTCGATGCGTTATTTTCACCAAAACTAGATGGTATGAACTTAACTAAATTTGCACCGCACAATGGTGGTACAGATACCAAAGCACTACTAGATTATCTGCGCAATACCCATGACTTGAAATCGTATCAAGAGTTAGTTAGACCATTGCTGTCAGTCTTAGATGTCTCAAGTCCTGACGAACCTGATAAGTACAGTACAGTTAATAAATCTCAAATGGAAGCTTTTGTCGAGCCTTTTATAAGCATGATACGGGAGGCTTCTAACAGACTACCCATTAATATTGATAATTGGGAAAAATCGCGTCCTGATGTTTATGGTGCTACCAATACCATGCTGAAAAGGTTAGAAGAAGTGATAAAAAAAGCCAATTATTATCTTGACATTAATGATAACAACCTAATATCAAAAACCATAAATACGGTGACAATTGAATATAATAGGGGACTTGTAACATCCAACGAAACTTCTAACATCCACACCAGTGAACAAGATTTTTACGAGCGTTGTCAATTGGTCGGTGCAGCATTTGTAGCCGGCATCAAGAATATGCAAAATCTGT
>NZ_RCBY01000575.1 GCF_003838195.1 Okeania hirsuta | reverse complement strand
TGATGGTGAAGATGCTCTAGCCCAAGTACAACGCCATCACCCAGACATGATTCTGCTGGACATTGATATGCCGAAAATAGATGGTTTTGAAACCTGCATTCGTCTTCAGGCAAATCAAGCAACTAAAGGAATTCCAGTCATTTTTATGACAGCTATCGCTGATACCGAAGACAAAGTCAAAGGTTTGTCATTAGGTGCAGTCGATTACATCACCAAACCCTTTGAAGAAGCGGAAGTGTTAGCTCGCGTCAAAGTCCACTGGCGATTAAAGCGACTGACGGATACTTTAGAACAGCAGGTGAGTGAACGGACTCAGGCGCTGCAACAAGCTCAAGTGCAATTGGTACAACAGGAGAAACTCTCGGCGCTGGGGCAATTAGTGGCTGGGGTTGCCCATGAAATTAATAATCCAATTGGTTCCATGGTCGGTAATGTTAGTGTTGCACAAGATTACATCAACGATCTATTAGGTATCATCGATCTCTATCGCGAGAAATTTCCTCAACCCGGTGCAGAAATTGAAGAAGCACTGGAAGCAAGCGACTTAAACTATATGCTAGAAGATTTACCAAAGTTAGTTAAATCTATGAAAGACGCTGGCGATCGCATTCAATCAATTAGCAGAAGTCTTCGCACCTTCTCCCGCGCTGATAGCGATACAAAAAGACCTTTTGACTTACATGAAGGGATTGATAGCACTATCCTGATTTTACGCCATCGCCTCAACGCTAACGAAAATCGTTCCGCCATTGAAGTTGTCACCGACTACGGCAATATTCCGAAAATTGTTTGTTTTTCTGGACAATTAAATCAGGTGTTTATGAATATTTTAGCCAATGCCATTGATGCTTTAGATGAATCCGATCGGGGAAGAGATACAGAAAATCAAGCTCATTCTAATCTAATTACCATTAAGACGCAACTGGTAGATGAACAGGTGAAAATTGCGATCGCTGATAATGGCAAAGGAATGTCACAAGAAGTGAAAGCCAAGATTTTCGACCATCTATTTACGACTAAAGCAATAGGGAAAGGAACAGGATTAGGATTGGCGATCGCTCGTCAAATCATAGTCGAAAAACATGGTGGAGAGATTCACGTTGATTCTATACTAGGAGAAGGCACTGAATTTATAATTAGTTTACCTACAACAGCAAACAGAAAAATTTAACTAAGCTGGATAGCAAAAGTCATCTAAAGATGACTAAAGGGAACTGACTATTATGATTAATTAACTAGGTACCAGCTTTTCGCTCCGGAATGCGACCCTTGCCAGCATTTAGCTGGAGTGCTTGAAATTCGAGGGTAACGGTCCCCCACAAGAGCTTGAAAAAATTAGTGGTGCGCCTTTTATGAGGGGAAAGAATCCCCCATTATACACCGTGAAAAGCTGTTTTGCTACGCAACATGTTTGCGTAGCATTCCGCAGGAAAAGGCCGTAGCCTTGGGTTAGCAATATGCT
>NZ_RCBY01000574.1 GCF_003838195.1 Okeania hirsuta | reverse complement strand
GTCTAATAATCTGCAAAAATCCTCAAGTTCTCCTTCTGTTAGTTCTATTGACCACTCATTACCAGCAACTAAACCCTTAAATCTTTCTGCTTCAGGATTCAACCCTAACCGCCAACCAGCTCCACTTTTGACTATTCGTCCCATTTTTTATGGCCTCAGCAAATCTGCATCTCCCGGTTGGGGAATAATTGGCGCTCTAGGATTTGAACGTCCAGAGTTATCTCTCTGATATACATCTGGTATTGATGGAGGGTTAGGATCGCCACTAAAAATATTTACTAATCTATTAACTAAAGTTTCTCTTTGAGAGCGAGTTAAACTTTGAATAGCTTCACGATCGCCCTCCATTGGATTTTCAGTTAAAGTATTCTTTCCTGGATATACCGATGATTGTAGATAATCATTCGCCCCAAGGTAATCTGCTAATGTTAATTTCCAGTCAAACCGATAATTGGGAGGACGACCTTTCACATATAGATGATACCGAATTAAACGTGACACTAGAGTTTCTTCAGTATCTACTTCACCCGTTTCTTGAGATATATAATTATTTTCTAATGGCAAATCTGGTATTTTTTCATATACAAATGGCCAAACCTCTGTAGCTCTAACTCGCTGTTGGACAAGTTTTATTGAGTCTTTAAAATTTTCTTGGTCTATAACTTTTTTTAACTGATAATGAGTAGAAGGGTTTGCTGTAATCGCCAGAGAAGTCCATAACCCTTCGATACTAGCGCAAACCACTACTGTGATAATAATAATCTTGAAATATTTGAGCCACCGCTTCTTGCTCATGGCTATTATCAAATAACTACTATTATATTTACCTATACTATGCTACTACTTACATCACTAATTATTTCTGGCTGCATCAATTCGTCGGACATTTCGACTACAGCACGGATAACAGGTTTCATTAATTGTTCATCCATATTATCAAAATCTTCATAACGACGGCGTTTGGCACGATTAGCTACTTGTACCACAACACGATAACGATTAGATGCAGCTCTAATCAGCTCTTCAGACCTACGACTTAGTTCTGCGGAATCAATACTAGATTGCTTTTCTATGTGCATAAATTTTATTAGCCTGTATAGTTTAATCGGTCATCTCTTATGAGTTCAGTCATCAGTTAACATTTTTAACAGGTTTGTTTAAGACCACTAATATATTTTGAAAAGCGCGTGATAGTTTTTGATGGCCACTTGTTAATAAGCCATTATATACCTGAGTAACTGTTTGCTGTTAACCTATTCAAGATTGGTAAGTCTTTAAACCATATTAATAGACTCTTAGTCAACTACGATGAGTCACATTTGGAGTAAAAAACTTACATTACAGTAGCATTTTTTCTGTAATAAGTAAAGATGATTAACTGTCTAATATATATTTTTTGTTCTCTGTTCTCGAAATTAGGTGGTCAATAGAACTAACAGAAGGAGAACTTGAGGATTTTTGCAGATTATTAGAC
>NZ_RCBY01000573.1 GCF_003838195.1 Okeania hirsuta | reverse complement strand
CTGTGGTATGGCTAAGTTCCCTTTCTTAAGTCCAGATTCCGACGAACCAGACTTAGAGTAGATCTCTAACTTTAATCTCTAGATCAAATTCTGAAAGCGTAACGATATCGTCGTTATTATATATTTGACGCATTTTGTAAGTCCCGTCAGCAGGATGAGTATACACTTCAAGTTGCTGTTGGCTAATATTGATTAACCAAAATTCTTTGATCTCATGCTGAGCGTATAATGGTAGTTTTACTTCTAGATCATACGCCAGGGATGTATCAGCCACCTCAATGACAGCAACTGTGTCAGATGGGGTGGGGTGAGCCTTACGATAATAGTCATCTCTATATTGCACAATCGCCAGGTCTGGTTCTGGTTCTGAATACCTAGATAAATGGATAGGATTTTGCACTCTAACGATGGCCTGTTGATATAGCTTAATGGTTAGCAAATCCTTGAGTTTCTCAACAATACTTGCATGATCACTTCCTACTGGACTTATTTCTAAAATTTCTCCATTAATTAGTTCTAGGCTTTGGCCTTGTAAAATGCCAAGTTCACCGATACGGTGATATTCTTCTACAGTTAATAAGCGACGTACTAAAGCTGAAGACATGACAATCTGTTTTAGCTTTATAAAAATTTACTGATTTTAGCACTAGGATGTTTTCTATCTTTCAGCTTCTTCAATAATTGTATAGTAAGTCATAAAATCGCCCAGCGTTTTCTGTTAATCTTAATTATCAACATTCCAGAACCTGGAGTGATCAGAAGGGGGTATTGTTGATATTTCAAAAACCATACTTAACATAAGATTAATTATAGGCTTCATATTCTAATATTTCTTTCTATCCCGAATCAGTCCTCTAAAATCTACAGCAAAACCCAAAATTCAATATTGATCTCAGCGTAATGAATCTCCGCCAAATGCTGGCCTTCTAGTGACAAAAATTTCCATGCTCGCTTAACATCAAGCTGTTGCCATCCTCAGGCCATTCCTACACCAAAACCACGTCGATTACCTGTCAAAAAAAATTTACTCATCCAATTATCCACCAGCTCAATGCTTCCTTGCTAAAATCAGAATTTGCCCTGATAAAATCTTTAGAACGCAACAAAGTCAACATAACCAACTGTTTAACAGCCGATTACAGACTATTTTGCATCATGAACTAATCTGACAGCGCCAGGGATTAGTTACACAAAAGCCATCCGCATGCCAACTCTCTCGAAAATTACAAACCTCTACCCTATTCTATTGGGTATACTATCGCTTTCCAATTATGCTTCTGGCTCAGCAGTATTCTATTTTTGATGTCATTAATTATCAGGAAGTTATAAAGATCAACTTAAGTTTTGATTTAAGCAGTCTGCAGGAAAATCGGCGCAACAAGGATGCCTATCCCGGCTTGCTTAGCTTCACTGATCAAACTGGACAGCTACAAAACTGGCAAGTAGACATGAGTCTTCGCGGAAAATTCCGTAGA
>NZ_RCBY01000572.1 GCF_003838195.1 Okeania hirsuta | reverse complement strand
ACTCGTTTAGAAACTGCTATAGCCATCAGGAATCAGATGTGAGAATTGAGGTGTTCCTTGAAAGTATAGAATATAGCAGTTATCTTATTTATATATATTAGTCTATTCCCTATTCCCTGTTCCCTATTACCTAAAACAAAAGTATCCAATATCTCACAACTAAAATCATATTGCTATATATTAGAAAAATGTCCGACTTAGGAACTTATATAAAATCAAAAAAAATGACTCAAATTGCTTTATTCGGTACAAGTGCCGATCCACCAACATCCGGACATGAAACAATTATTAAATGGCTCTCTCAAAACTTCGATCAAGTAATAGTTTGGGCATCAGATAATCCCTTTAAATCACATAAAATACCCCTCAAACAACGTTCGGCAATGTTATCAATTTTGATTGAAAATATTGACTCTAATAAAAACAATATTTCTCTCAATTCAGAATTAAGTAGTCGTCGTACTATAGAAACCGTTGAACGTGCTAGAAAAAAATGGCATAATGCTGAATTTACTTTAGTAGTAGGTTCAGATTTAGTCAAACAATTACCAAATTGGTATAAAGTAGAAGAACTTTTGCAGAAAGTAGGATTATTAGTTGTACCTCGAAAAGGTATTACAATAGAAGAGGCAGATTTGCAAAAGTTAAGAGAACTAAATACAGGAGTAAAAATAGCTTCTTTAGAAGTTCCTAATGTTTCCTCATCCGCATATCGAGAGCAAGGAGACCCAGCAATTATTACGCCTCCCATTAAAGATTATATATATCGGGAGCAGTTATACAAATGCCAGGACGCGACTATAGAAAAAGTGTAAATAATAAAGCAGATTTTAAAGTAGGAGTAGATAACGTAATTTTTTCTGTCGATGCTCAACAAAACCGCTTATTGGTTTTATTAGTAATGCGGCAAAAGGAACCATTTATTAATTACTGGAGTTTGCCAGGTACATTAGTAATACAAGGAGAATCTCTAGAAGCAGCAGCTTACAGAATTTTAGCGGAAAAAATTAAGGTAAAAAATCTATATTTAGAGCAATTATATAGTTTTGGCGGTCCTGGTCGCGACCCCAGAGAATCTATTTATAATTGTCGATATTTATCAGTCAGTTATTTTGCCCTAGTGAGATTTGAAGAAGCAGAATTAATTGCCGATGGAGTAACAGGTATTGCTTGGTATCCTATTGAACAAATTCCTCAGTTAGCATTTGACCATAAAAAAATTATTGAGTATGGATATTCTAGATTACGCAATAAAATTGAATATAGTCCTATTGCTTTTGATGTTTTACCAGAGCAGTTTACTTTAGGGGAATTGTATCAACTTTATACAACTATTTTAGGAGACAATTTTTCAGATTATTCTAATTTTCGTGCCAGACTATTAAAGTTAGCTTTCTTATCTGATACTGGAGTAAAAACATCACGAGGTGCTGGTAGACCAGCTAGTCTTTATCGATTTAATTCTGAGGCATTCGC
>NZ_RCBY01000571.1 GCF_003838195.1 Okeania hirsuta | reverse complement strand
GCGTTAGCGGAGCTTTGCTGAGGCAATCGCTCTCTATTTTGCAGCGTTGGCGGAGCAAGTGCGACAGCTATATCGCTCTACATTACCATACGCTATATATGCTGTCTTTGCGTAAGTCCTGATACTATACTTTGAAAAGCCCTGCCCTCCTGGGAGGGGTTAGGGGTGGGTCTCCATCTGCCCATCTCCCCACACTCCCCATCTCCCCACACTTGTCAATTCAGGATAAGATACAAATATGGCAACTATAGATATCCAAGGGGTTCCACACGCCTACGAATTGACAAACCCCACAAAATCCCCCCATGTGCTTATTTTTATACATGGCTGGCTCTTAAGCCGTAACTACTGGCAACCTTTAATCCAAAGACTTTCACCAGATTACCAATGTTTATCTTACGATTTGCGCGGATTCGGTGATTCTCAAATCCACTCAACCCAAAAAAAATTAGTTTTCAACTACAGTCCCGCAGCTTATGTAGAAGACCTGACAATATTATTACAGAAACTCAATATATCTAGTGCCTGGCTCATTGGCCACTCTTTAGGAGGCACAATTGCCTTGTTAGGAGCGAATAGAATGTTCGATATTATCAAGGCAGTGGTCTGTATCAACTCTGGTGGTGGAATTTACATTAAAGAAGAATTTGAACGATTTAGGTTTGCAGGGGCACAACTTATCAAATTTCGTCCTAGTTGGCTATCTTATTTGCCTCTGACAGACTTAATGTTTACAAGAACTCAAGTGGCCACACCAATCTCTCGTAAATGGGGACGACAACGATTAACTGATTTTCTTGGAGCATCTTATGAAGCAGCTCTGGGGACACTATTAGACTCCACTACAGAATCAGAAGTTCATAACCTTCCACTGGTAGTCTCAAAATTGAAGCAACCTGTTTATTTTATTGCTGGAGCAAAAGACCAAATAATGGCTCCTAAATATGTAAAACATTTAGCTAGTTTTCACTGGATGTTTCAAGGCCACGGTGGAAATGTCCTAGAAATTCCTGAATGTGGTCATCTAGCAATGTTAGAAAAGCCTAATGCTGTAGCGGCTCATATCCGAAGTCTTTTGGCAAAGGAAATATAAATTATGACTAAAATTAAAGCCATCCATTCTGTACGTTGCCCTACCGACGGCTCCCTTAGCTGAGTTCTGACTTCCCCTCCAGGGACCTGTGAGGGATGGGTTGACTCCTAAGAAATATCCTAGCTATTTGTAGTAAGCATTTATCAATTTGGTGTTACCTAAGTTAAGCATTAATTCGTAGACTTAGAAATACCAAGCTAAAAATTTTCTCCTCTAAATATATAACTGTATTTTTTATTTTGGAGATATCTACTTCTTATTCATTCCTATTCTTAACTTATCATTTTTTTTGCTTCCTCAACATGAAGTCCAAGAATTACAACCATAAGGGGGTTGGTAAGGGGGTGCTGGTTTCCCCACTCCTCCACAGGGTGGGGCGGAAAGCACCCCC
>NZ_RCBY01000570.1 GCF_003838195.1 Okeania hirsuta | reverse complement strand
GATGCCCAGTGTAACACAATCAAATGTTACTACTGCTGCCTCTTGTTATGAGCTGACTGACTTAGGTACATTTAGAGACTATGTAAGTGTAGCCAAAGATATTAACGACTCTGCTCAAATAGTTGGTTATTCAATTAACGATATAGGGCAAAAACAAGCCTTTGTATGGGACTCTGACGAAGGTATGCAAGATATTGGTACTATTGGTAATCATTCTAGCTGTCCCTATAGTATTAATGATTATGGCCAAGTAGTTGGCTATTCTGTATATGATTGTGGTCAACGGAAAGCTTTTATTTGGGATAAGACAAAAGGAATACATCACCTTGATTCCAAAAGTAATAATTTGAGTGAGGCTTATTGTATTAATAATTCTGGTCAAGTAGTAGGTTTTTCTGTCACTAATAATGGTCAAAGAAAAGCTTTTATTTGGGATGAGACAAAAGGCATACAAAATCTTAGTATTTCTGATGATATAGAAAGTAGTGCCTACGCAATTAACTATTCTGGTCAAGTAGTAGGCTATTCTGTTTCTTCAGATTTAATCGTAAAGGCTTTTATATGGAATGGTGACAAAGATATCCAAGAATTACCAGGTTTTTTAGGTTCAGATATTAATAGGTCTGGCCAGGTGATTGGTTTTTATTCTATGCCTCAACACAATAACCGAGCTTTTTTGTGGAATGGCAGTGAGGAATTTCAAGACCTTGGTACTATTTCTAATAATGTCAACTTACAATTTTTTGACAGTGAAGCTAATAGTATTAATGATTTTGGTCTAATAGTTGGTTCTTCTGACAAGCTAATAAATACAGAGCAAGAAGGATGGGCTAAAAGAGCTTTTATTTGGGATAGTCTTAATCAGATGCAAGACCTAAATGATTTGATCGATCCTTCCTCTGGTTGGGTTCTTAAGGAAGCACGATCTATTAATAATCATGGGCAAATTGTTGGATGGGGAATGAAAGATAAAAGTAGTTGTTCTTTTCTGTTAACACCTATTTCCTAGGGTGCATCTCAATTTTGAATAAAGCCAAAAAATTATTGATTTTATGGAACAGGGAACAGGGAACAGGGAACAGGGAATAGGGAATAGGAAAAAAGTATTTTTGCAAATAGCAAATATGAGATACACCCATTTCCTAACAGAGATAATAGATAATACAATTAGATATTTATAGGTAGTGGTTTTCCTAGATAATTCATACTCAAACTGTAATAAATATCGCTTTGCCTCTATTTCTAGAAGCAAAGCTACAAATTCAACAATTAATAATTAATAATTACCTCTCCTTTAAAAGTAAGCATTCAGCCATCAGCCATCAGCTATTGCTTTTAGTTTACGATAAAAGCTTGATTAATTATCTTACTAGAAAAGTTGGCTCTCTTGCCCTTAAAATCTATATTTAATTTAAAAACTGTCCTTAAGGAGAGAGTTTCGACTTAGTTAACAATTTGCGCAATTTATCGACATAATACGATAGTTCT
>NZ_RCBY01000057.1 GCF_003838195.1 Okeania hirsuta | reverse complement strand
AGCCATCACTCACATTTTATGGTAGAAAAAGTCGATCCACTTACATAAATAGACCAACCAAATGCAATTTTCATTATTGTATGAGTCATATTTTCAACAATCCTGGAGTGATACTCAAGTCCAAACTTTAAAAATTTTAGTTTGGTGATTAACGGTACAGAAAACTGTCAAAATAGAAAGGCATTTCTGGTTGTTTTCCTTTACCAATCACATATGAAAGTTGTCGAAAACATATACAAAGATTTTTAACATTATTTTCTTTGAGCCTTCCATTGTTTTGGTTTCCGATGATCATGATGATTATTAGTCGAGAATTTGTTGATGGTAGTCAATTAATTTTAACTATAGATAGAAGACAATGGAAAAATCATCATATCTTCGTGATGGCCACTATCTACAAAAAAAGAGCATTACCTATTTACTGGCAAGTTTTGCTCCAAAAAGGCTCTACTAATTTAGCGGAGCAAAAGGCACTTATTAAATCAGTTTTACGGTGATTAAAAAAATATAAACTGGTGGTTATTGGACAGGGGGAATTTTGCTAACGCAAAGCTCCGCTAACACGATGTAGAGTTATGTCACTGGCTAAAAGTTAGAGATAGAACTCCAAAAATTAATTTGATCTTCCGACAAAAACAAGATACTACCTATAGAAAAACTCGTCAAAAATACCAGCCCCAATCGGAATTTACCTGTATCTCCAGGAACCAAAATATTTTTGAGTCACATTAATCTCACTGATTACAAAGGATTTGGAGGTTTTAATTTAGTTGCTTATTGGAAAAGAAAATATAAAAATAAGATGGAAAAAGAACCTTGGTATTTATTGACAAATATTGATAATTTAGATGAAGTTCTCAGAATTTATCCCTCTCGAATGAGCATTGAGGCTATGTTTAAAGATTGTCAAACAGGGGGATATAATCTAGAAGGTAGTCGAGCTAATACACAACGTCTGACCAATTTAACTTTACTTATCGAAGAGTGCTGATACAGCTTCATTTGATCAAGGTAAACTCATCAAAAAATCTGGGGATCAAAATTATATTTGTAGATTAACACAGCTGGGACGAAAAGATAGAAGACATAGCAATTTTTGGGTAGGAATGCAATTGTGAATTGTGGGTCATAGCTGGGGAATATTTAGTTGAACTTGTCACAGATATGATCAATTTTAATCGGATGAAAAAGTTGAATTATCAAAGGGGATGAAAAGCTCTGTCAATGTTAAATAATATTTAATAGACTTGTCGCTTTATAACTTAAAAATTCCCCAAAAACCTTGTTCTGTAAGGATTGTAGCTATACAAATTCTCTCACATTTTAACACTCACCTATAGCCTTTAAACCCCTATCTAACAATGTTTTTGAAGTGCTTGTCACCCCGTGAGCAAATTTTCCTCTGAATAGCGATTGCTATCTGAAGTATTCGGGTACTTCAGTTTAATGGGACTTACACAAAATAGAGTGATAAAATAAAATAGCTTCAAATATATACAGGTAGAGAGTTTTATTTCAAAAAGGTATAAATCCTTAACTAACAAGGGTTCCAGCTCTTTTTAGGGGGTTGACGTAATTCCCTTGCCTAGACTGACTCTTAGCCATTTTTCGACCATAAAATGTCTAAGTACCATTAACAAATTCATAGCTCAATTCAGCAACGCCAGATTTTTTTATTAAGTCTAAATACTTACTCAAACTTTCTGGCTTTTACATACTACATTTTGTAGTGAAAATGTGGGTTCAAAGATTGCTTGATTTAAAAGAACAAGGTATCTATAGCTATTTTAATGAAGTAATAGAAAATCGGATTGTCGAAGTAATTAAGCAGCAAAATTTAAAGGACAAACTTTAGAAGTAACCATGCAAACTTTAGAACGCTTTTATACAGAAGGTTTAATGGGAAAAATAGATATGAATTCAGAAGGTCGTGAAAAAACTTTGGCAGTTTGGCGTTATCAATTAGAGCGTTTATAGCCGGAAGTGGAACCATAAGTAAGAAGATGTTATACCATTTTCAAAAAATACTGTTACAGTGCTTTATTCTGTTGGTAGGAGTTTTGAGATTAATACTGTAGCGACCTTTTTTGAATTTGGTATTAAGTGTTAGGTTTTAGGTTGAATTGAGTCAAGTACTAAGTTTTATTATGTTATATCAAATCTATTTGTATACTTATCGAAAAACCTCCTGTGACAACTTGCTTCTAGCTTCTGATAGAGGAGCTAATGTGCTTCGCCGACGCGTGGTTGTACCGCTGTTCTCCGCGACAGTCTTCCCTTAGTGGCTCATTGGGAAATAAAGTCTAAATGCTGAAGCACTTACTGATAAGTTATAACTAATTCAATAACTCTAGTAAAAAACAAATCAAAAACTGAGAAAAAGTGTCTAATTTTACAGTAAAAAATTCAACTAAAAAAATGGATATTATTTCAATACTTAAACAAGATTATCAAAAATTTCCTGCCGATCAAACCTACATTATCTATGCAGAAAATGTTTACTTTAAAGACCCATTGAATAAATTTAGAGGGATTGAGCGTTATCAAAAAATGATCGGTTTTATGAAAAGTTGGTTTAACGATATTGAACTTGAATTACACGATATTAGTCAGTTAGGAGATTTAATTAAAACCCGTTGGACACTTAGTTGGACAGCTCCTTTGCCTTGGAAGCCTAGAATGGTAATACCAGGATGGAGTGAATTGAAACTAAATACGGATGGACTTATTAACAGTCATATTGACTATTGGGATATTTCTCGACTAGATGTTTTGAAGCAGCTTTTTCAAGTAAATTAATGGGTTCTGCATCAAGAAAGTGTGGGAATGATCATACAATTATTGTTCCTAAATACTTTCAATCATCATGGAATGTCCTTTGTATGGCCATCATCAAACTCGGGTATCATGGAAAGACCAGTAAAGGAAGTCAACAATAATTATTGTCCCAAATGTCAACAAACTTTTCCTGCGGAATGCTGGGCAAACAGTTAAACTTTCGACACTTTATACTATCGTAGACAAGTGCCTCCTGGGGAGGAGCTACCCATCAACCTGAACAAATGCGCATGGTTATACAGGCTGATTTTGAGGGCAGTAGTTTAAGAGGAATTAGTCGCACAGTGAATAAGTGCCTATCATACACGGCCAAATTAAAGATTCAAGGCTTGACTATACCCATAAACTAACAACCCAACTAATTAGAGAAAACCAAAGGATAGTAGTTGAGGATTTAGGAGTAAAAAACATGGTCAAGAATTACAACCCACCTCCATCTCCCTCCCGGGAGGGAGATGGAGGTGGGTTGTGATGCCAACTGGGGAGAGTTAGTCAGGCAATTAGAATACAAAGCTGAATGGTATGGCCGTACATTAATCAAAATTGACCGATATTTTCCTAGTTCTAAGCGTTATTCTAATTGTGGTCATGTAGTAGAAAAATTACCTCTAAATATTAGAGAGTGGGATTGCCCAAAATGTGCTAGTCACCATGACCGGGACATAAATGCAAGTATAAACATTTTGGCTGTGGGACTCGCAGTGTCTAGGGGAGCCGTCAGATTGGCGACGTACTGTGGAGCGACCGTAAGACCAGAAGGGAGTAAATCCCGGAGGGCGGGTGCTATCTTAGCGCAGCTCCTCTGTCAAGAGGCAATAGAAAGCCCTTACCAGCGATGTTAGGGAATCCCGCCCTGTCTCGTAGAGCAGCGTCGGTATGTATATGGGTTTGTAGAACTCCAAACTGGAAAAACTTATTGGTATTTAATACCACGAGTTAATACCAAGTGGTTAAATTTAGTATATGAAACTGTTGCTGTTGATGCGGGATTATCAGAAACAAAAAAAATCATCTTAGTAGAAGATAGAGCTGGGTGGCACAGAAGTCAGAAAGTTAAAGTCCCATTAGGGATAATTAGAGAATATTTACCTCCATATTCCCCTGAATTACAACCGGCAGAAAGATTATGGGCATTAGTAGATGAACCTCTGATAAATAGACATTTTGAAAGTATAGAAGAAATGGAAGAGATTTGAGTTCAAAGGTGTCGTACTTTATCAACAATGACAACAGAAATCAAAAAGTTAACCAACTATTCCTGGCTAAACTCTACTTAGATATACACCTTTTTTTTAACCCGGATTTGTATGATATGCGAGATTCCCCATATGCTGGAAAACTCAAAAACCCGTTAAAGTTAAAATATGTAAAAATTTTTCAGAAAAGGTTAAGTAATTAATGCGTGTAATATTAATGACAGGAAAAGGTGGGGTTGGGAAAACATCAGTGGCCGCCTCAACGGGATTACGTTGTGCGGAGTTAGGCCATAAAACTCTGGTTCTCAGCACCGATCCAGCTCACTCTCTAGCAGATAGCTTTGATATGGAAATGAGCCACGAACCTCGGAAGGTTAGGGAAAATCTTTGGGGTGCTGAGTTGGACGCTTTGATGGAACTGGAGGGAAACTGGGGAGCTGTAAAACGTTATATTACTCAGGTTTTGCAGGCGCGGGGTTTGGATGGTGTGCAAGCTGAGGAGTTGGCAATTTTGCCGGGAATGGATGAAATTTTTGGTCTGGTGCGGATGAAGCGTCACTATGATGAGGGCGAATATGATGTTTTAATTATTGATTCTGCTCCGACTGGTACTGCTTTGCGACTTTTGAGTTTGCCGGAAGTGGGAGGTTGGTATATGAGGAAGTTTTATAAGCCTTTGCAGGGAATGTCGGTAGCATTAAGACCTCTTTTTGAACCTATTTTTAAACCTATTACTGGTTTTTCTTTGCCTGATAAGGAAGTGATGGATGCTCCTTATGAATTTTATGAACAAATTGAGGCTTTGGAAAAGGTTTTAACTGATAATACAAAGACTTCTGTACGGTTAGTTACTAATCCTGAAAAGATGGTAATTAAAGAGTCTTTACGCGCTCATGCTTATTTAAGTTTGTACAATGTTTCTACAGATTTAGTAGTAGCTAATCGGATTATTCCTGATTCTGTGACTGACCCTTTCTTTAAAAAGTGGAAGGAAAATCAACAGCAATATCGGCAAGAAATTCACGATAATTTTAGACCTTTGCCAGTGAAAGAAGTACCTCTTTATTCTGAGGAGATGTGTGGTTTGGCTGCTTTGGAAAGATTGAAAGAAACTTTGTATGGAGATGAAGATCCTAGTCAGGTTTATTATAAGGAAAATACTGTTAAGGTAGTGCAAGAAAAGGGTAATTATAATTTGCAATTATATTTGCCTGGAATTCCTAAAGAGAAAATTCAATTGAATAAAACTGGCGATGAGTTGAATATTAGAATTGGTAATCATCGTCGGAATTTGGTTTTGCCTCAAGCTTTGGCAGCTTTGCAACCTGCGGGGGCAAAAATGGAGGATGATTATTTGAAGATTAGGTTTGCTGAGGCGGTAAAAGTTTAGGTTAGTTATTTTTTTGTGGGAGCAGGTTTTGATTTTTTTCTTTTGCTTAAAGCACAAAGATTAGATTTAAGTATGCTCCTACAAGAGAAAATTAAAAGTTAGTCTTCGATAAACTTGAACCATCAGCCATTTTTATGTATTATTACCTCACAGACTAAAAAATTATTTTTTTTGATATTAAATTAAAAACTCTTACGAAATAGTTTTGATAAATATGGAAATAGGTACAACAGAAGCAGCATTTTTACTTAATATTTCCACTGCTAGACTCCGGGTACTACTAAAAGAAGGCAGAGTTATAGGTGCTCGTAAGGTTAAAAGGTTTTGGATGATTCCAGTTAATGGTCGCGGGATGCCAGAAATTACACCAGGTCGTCGCGGTCCAGAAGGTACTTGGAACAAGAATCAACGTACAGGCAATACCTTTATTCATGTTTTACGAAAGACTATTGACTATAACCGAGACAATAAAACTTCTCATCCAGCAGTTGCTGTGAAAGTAGGAGGTAAGAAAGATTATTGTCACGCTCTCAAAATTGATGGACCTTGCCAAATCGTTTATCAGCCACATCAACCGAACGACAGTCAAGCAGGCGGAGCTCGGCTGTGGATTGAGGTGGAACCACAACATATTGTAGAGCGAATCTACTTCTCGAATGGAGATTATGGTCCGCCCCCGGAAGTGACTGAGCAGAGAGAAAAGCTTAAAAGAAATAGGAAAAGTCAAAAGTCTTCCCAGAAGAAGCATTCGAGAAAATCGAAATTTTAAGTTATTTACCCTCGACAGCTAAAAAAATATCTACAACAGCATGAAGTGCGGAATGTCGGTTGAAAGAAAGGGAAAAATAATTTTTCTCTACTCCCTACTCCTTGCTCTCTGATAGTAAGACTTTTATCTGAGGATTTTCTAATAATTTTGCTGCATCTGCTAATAGTTTTTCGCCCCAAAGTTCTTTTTTGAGACGCTGTAAGTTTCCCCAACTTTTGTCTAATTTTAATGCTGCTTCAGCTATTGTTAAACTTTCAGAAATTTTGCCTTTGTTGTAGAGGGCAACTCCTATTGCTAATTTAGGTTCTACAAATTGGTTATTAATTTCAATTACTGCTTGCCAATGTTCTATTGCTTCATCTATTTTTCCTATTTCATATTTAACTAAGCCAAGATTATTAATCGAAGCTTCATAGTCTGGTTTAATTTCTAGAGATTTTTCCAAAGCAGCGATCGCCTCTTCATATCTTTCTAAAGCTGACAGAGCAATGCCTTTATTGCCCCAAGCTTCGTTTTTGTCTGGTTTAATTTCTAGAGCCTTATCAAAAGCATAAATACCCTGTTCATACCTGCCTAGATATAACATACAATTACCCTTACTATTCCAAGCCTCGTAAAAATCTGGTTTAATTTTTAGAGCCTTATCAAAAGCATAAATACCCTGTTCATACCTGCCTAGATATAACATACAATTACCCTTACTATTCCAAGCCTCGTAAAAATCTGGTTTAATTTTTAGAGCCTTATCAAAAGCATAAATACCCTGTTCATACCTGCCTAGATATAACATACAATTACCCTTACTATTCCAAGCCTCGTAAAAATCTGGTTTAATTTCTAGAGCTTTATCATAAGCATAAATTGCCTTTTCATATCTTCCTAAAATTAACAGACAAACGCCTTTATTTACCCAAGATTCCTGATATTCTGGTTTAATTTATAGAACTTTATCATAAGCATAAATCGCTTCTTCATATCTTCCTAAAATTAACAGACAAACGCCTTTATTTACCCAAGATTCCTGATATTCTGGTTTAATTTATAGAACTTTATCATAAGCATAAATCGCTTCTTCATATCTTCCTAAAATTAACAGACAAACGCCTTTATTTACCCAAGATTCCTGATATTCTGGTTTAATTTATAGAACTTTATCATAAGCATAAATCGCTTCTTCATATTTGCCTAAAGTATATAGAGTAACGCCTTTATTGTGCCAAGCTTCATATTGCTTTGGTTGAATTTTTATAGTCTTATCATAAGCAGCGATCGCCTCTTCATATTTACTTTCTGTTCCTAGAATCAACCCCTGTTGAACTAATAGCTTTTCTTTATCTTCATCAGTATTATTTTCATCTTCGATTAAATTGTGAATATCTAAAAATTTTTGTCTTCTTTCTTCACAAGTTAAACTCTTATATTTATGATAATCTCCTTCCTCAATAATTCGAGATGATTCTTGAGCTACTAACTCCGGGTCAGACTTAAATTCAAATGTATTAGAACGCCAATCAAAAAAGTCTGGGCAACGATGAATAAAATATTTTAAAGCATACACAGGTACGATAAAAACAAAGCAAATTTTAAAGTCATCTCTGAATTTTTCTCGATGTTGATTCAGGTGACTTAAAATTGGAGGAACACCTTTTTTACTATAACTATATCTCTCATTACTACTCCAACCATTTTTCAGTTTATTCAACTCATATTCATACAGGGAATTTTCCAAACCAGTCACAAATAAAATATTAATATCCTGTCTATTTGGCAAACCAGCAACCAGATTATATAAATTATTTGTTGGTTCATTTAACCGCAAAACTTCGATTTTTTTCTGGGGAACATCTTCCTTAATTTTCTCAATTAATTTGGTTCCTTCTGCGGGAGAACATTCTACAAACAACAATCTAAAACCAGACGTTCTTTTGAGAGACCTAACTATAGCTTTATATTCTGTTTCTGGGTCTTTCAATAAATTCTCATCCCAGTCTATTAAATCTTGGTTCATAGCTTTTGAGATACTCACACGGATTATGCCACGAATATACTGATTAATTTGTTAGTCTTATTTTGAGCGATCGCTTGCTTCATTTTCACCTCCCACGTTATAGTGCTTCAGGAAATGAATCAATTATTGCTCTATAAGCAATAGTAGAGAAAATTCCATATTCACCTCTCCAGTTATGGTGCTTCACAAAATGAATCAATTATTGCTCTATACGTAATAGTAGAGAAATCCCATATTCACCTCTCCAGTTATGGTGCTTCACAAAATGAATCAATTATTGCTCTATACGTAATAGTAGAGAAATCCCATATTCACCTCTCCAGTTATGGTGCTTCACAAAATGAAACTATTATTGCCCTATACGCAATAGTAGAAAAAATTCCATATTCATCTCTCAAGTCATGGTGCTTCAGAAAATGAAACTATTATTGCCCTATACGCAATAGTAGAAAAAATTCCATATACTACTGAACTTTCTGAGTAATACTTTCAACAGCTTTCTTAAACTCAGGAGTTCCCTTAATCAACGGATGAACATCATACCAACGTCGCTTTTTTCCCTCATCATCATAATAACAATATTCCAAAATACAGCGATTAAACATTAAACTGCGGTAATTATCATCATTAGGTACTTCCCTAGAAAATGCCACTTCAGCTAACCTTATCCATTGATTATCATCCACAGTTTTCCGATAAATATCTCTAGCATCTGTTATTGACCTGCGGATAGCATTTCTCGGAATTGGTAAATCATCTGTATAATCAAAAGCTGACTGAATTAATAATAGTAAATTCCGTACATGACCACCACTCATTATACAAAGTTGATTCAAAGTTTCTTCACTATCAAATAGGTCAATTTCTAGGGAAAGATTAGGAGCAAATCTTTCCTCTCGCTTGATAATTAACTCTTTAATTTTATTAAATCCTGGTTCGTATTTACTTCCATCAGGTTTCTGTACCATAATCATCGGTAAAACCTGGGGATATGTATAAAATTATCTCAAATCTGCTGCTCTATGGGAGTAGACCATAGAAATAGGAACTGTATAAATAATGTGACAGTTTAATGCTTTTAATTGTTCGGAGCGGTCTATAAAAATATGGTCGTGGTTAGTCCGTTTATCCTCTTGAATAACTGGCACTATTTGGTCTAGGTTATCAACTATTACTGCTAATTCTGTACAACCATTGGGTAAATTTTTCTTAGCATCATTAATAAATTCATTCAAAACTTTAATTAGAGTAACAGTGTGAGGATAAATTTTCTGCCGAATTTCCTGACGGAGAGTTGGTACTGCTCTTAAATTTGCCGTTATTTTAGCAAAAGCAGATATTGTTACATCAACATTTACCTTCTCAAAATCAATTTCTGTCAGAGCTAAATCCTTCAATTCCTGCCAACGATCTTTTAACCAATTAACTACAGAATTAGGTTCAGCAGCATCTTTTAAATCTTGCAATAAATGACGAGTACAAGCCAGTAAAATATCTGTATATTCCGCATCCTCCGCATCAATATCTTGTTCGTCCGCAGCAAAATAAACCACAAATATTTTCTGTGATTCTAGATATTGTTTAAGTCTGAGTAATTCAGTCGATTTTCCTGCCCCACGATGACCAGCATAAAGTTGACAAGTCATCCTATTTGAACGCTTAATTTTTCTGCCTAAATCTACTAAAACATCTCCATCTCCTCGGACTTTTTTACAGTCAACATAAAGAGGGTCTCCTGCTGGTAATGGTTGAAATGGATCGAAGGAGTTGTAGAGATTTGTTAGAAGTTCTTCTATGTCTATTTTTTGATTAGCCATAATAAGTCTATTAAGTAGTTGTTTAATTAATTGATAATGGATAATGAATAATTGATAATTACCTCATCCAAGCCCCCTAAATACCCCAATTTTCGGGACTTTTAGAAGCAAATTGACTCTTATTCCCCCCAAAGTTGGGGGGCTAGGGGGGCAAAATTCAGTTATCAGTTATCAGTTATCAGTTATCAGTTATCAGTCAAATAATTTTTGAAGGAAGTTTAGGGGAAAATTCCTAGCAAAAGTTTCCAACTAATCTGCATTAGAGGTTGCTTGAGAAATTTGCTACATCCAAGCCCCCTAAATCCCCCAATTTTGGGGGACTTTTAGAAGCAAATTGACTCTTATTCCCCCCAAAGTTGGGGGGCTAGGGGGGCAAAATTCAGTTAACAGCTAATTTCTCAACTGAACAGGCATAATTAAATAAGTCATTTTCACCCCACCCAATGGATTTAAAACCACCGGACTTGTAGCAGTATTTAACTGAATTGAAATTTCTGAAGCTGAAGGAATAGCCTTTAACCCTTCAATCAAATATTTCACATTAAAAGCAATTTCTTCCGGTTCATCAGCAGAAATTTGTGCTGCCATAGACTCTCTACCACTACCAACATCTTGAGCATCTACAGATAAAGAAATCTCCTGATTAACACTATCAATAGAACACTTCAAAATATTATTCTTTTGGTCAGCCAAAACAGCAATTCTTTCCACCGCTCCTAAAAATTCTTTCCTATTAACATTAATTTGATTAGTAAACTTATCAGGTAATAATTGTCCGTAAGCTGGATATTGACCCTCCAATTTTCTACTCGTTAAACATTGTTCTCCTAGCTCAAAAATTACCTGACCTTCATCAAATCTCAAGGCAACAGCTTCAGATGATTGACGCATTCCAATCATTCGTTCAACCTCTCGTAAAGCTTTTGCAGGAATTGTTACTTCAAACTCTTCAATTTCTTCAATCTCTTCTACTTCTGACTCACCCTCTGGTGCCACACTTTCAGTCTTAACAATTGCTAATCTATGACCATCAGTTGCTGCAAATTCTAAACCATCTTTTTGTACTTTTAAATGTACTCCTGTTAACACTTGTTTTGTTTCATCAGGACTTGTGGCAAATAAAGTTCCTCTCAAACCATTAATCAAAGCTTCCGGTGGTAAATTGACAACCTCCCCACCTTCCACATCTGGTAATTCCGGATATTCCTCTCCTCCCATACCTCTAACTTGATAACGACCAGATGTAGAAGTAAGAGTGGCGATCGCTTCCCCTTCATCATCATCAATGGTAATATTACCATCTGGTAATCTGGAGACAATATCATTAAATAATTTGGCCGGTAAAGTAAAACTCCCACCTGTTTCTACAACTGCCGGAAAATTTGAACGAATACCTAAACTTAAGTCAAACCCTGTTAATTCTAAGCGTTGATTTTCTACATCTGCTATTAATAAAACATTTGCCAATACTGGGTGGTTAGGGCGAGAAGGAACTGCACGACTGACCAGAGAAAGATTACTATTTAAGTCACTTTGAGTACAAGTTAATTTCATTGGAGTTTACTATTATTACTGGAACTAGAAGCTTTAAAAAAAATTTACCAATAATTTGGGTTTAAAGCTGCACCCTAGAAGGATAGCTTTTTATAGTCAGTGTAATAAGGTCTGAAGAACAATTGTTAAGCGAATTGTTACAGAAAAATCTGATGAGGAGACTTGACGAAAGAGGAAATTTTCACATGAGTGTGAAAATCCCCGCACCTTCAGGTGCGGGGAGGATGTCAACAGGGACTTAAATTCTAAAATTCTTAGGTTAAGTAATGTAGACTTCTAACTTAACATTCTGCCGACGTTGTGCTTAAGCGACAACGCGGGATTCCCTAAAATCACTCATAGAGACCTTCTGCTGCCTCTTGACAGAGGAGCTGCGCTAACATAGCACCTGCCTCCAAGATCGAAGCTCTTTTTGGCCTTACGGTCGCTCCACAGACTGAAACTGCTACCCCAGCAGCTTTATTCTTTTGAGAATAGCACATTATTTTAAGAACCGCATGGGTTGATTGGTTTTCCTCCCGACGCTCCCCTGCCAGGAGGGCAGGGCTGTTTCATTCTCACTCTAGGTGTAGACTTATAGAGTCATGAGCAGACTTTACCCCAAGTTTGGCCTAATATTAGCTTAACTGGCCATTTTTTGTGATGCAAAGCAGTGCGATCGCGTCGCGGTGTGTAGTACTATCGCCACCAACCAATGTCAAACTAACCCAGAAATTGCCCTCTGCTGTGTGATCGCAACTTCATATTAATTCAGATCAAAAAATCGATTTAATACCACACTTAAGTACAAACAGAAAGTATATATTTGAGATGATTACTCAAGTACGCGCTTCGCTGCTTTAATTCCAGCAAAACCATGTATCCTTAGTAGAGTTAACACCCAAGTTTTCGCTCATCGACAAATTGATGGCAGAAAAGCCTGATTTTTGAGGACTGAAATCTTCTTCTCAAATTACATCCTTTACCCAATTTAGTTGATTTTCAATTAACCAATGTCCTCGAATCCCAGACCCTAGACTAGCAGATAACCCTGAGAGAGAGCAAAGGTAATAACTGATACTTTCTACTGATTTTGACCCACGATTACCACTGGGTTTGACTCTGATTACACAACCTGCATCTTGCCATAAATCATCAAGATTATTCGGTATATGAAAAACCTCTACTTCTGTTATGGTCTTGCGATTTCTAGTTTTTTCGTCATTTATATACCTTTTAACGGTTTTGCTTGATTTAACTTGCTGTTCTATTTGTGCATATAATAATGGTTGATTCCTTTTAACTTTGACTAAATAATCATTTTGAGTTTCGATAATTCCCGCCACGGTTTTTTTTGGCAGTGTAAAGCATCAAGGGTAAAAACTACTCCTTTTAAGGGCTTTGTTGCACAAAAAACAAAAAAGAGGAATTAGGGTAAAAATACCTGTAAGTGGCACAAAAAACCAAAATCCTAATCCAGAGATGAGTAAGTCTAAACCAAAGTCTAAGTCCAAGTCTCGTTATAGAGTAAGCAATTGGTCTGAATATGATGCTTCTTTGAAACAAAGGGGGAATCTGACATTTTGGCGAGCGTGATTAAGTCATAGAGCAGTGGCTAAACCAAGAAAAAACTGGATGTCGGGGGGCATCTAACACCTACAGTAACGTCGCTATTGAATTAATGGCCACCCTGGCTACTCTATTTAACTTGGCAGGACGACAAACCGAGGGATTGTTGGAATCTATATTTACCTTAATGGAATTAGAGCTACCAGTACCAGATCACAGTATCTTGTCCCGTCGCCTGAGTAAATTGAATATTGAAATACCAGTAGTCCCACCCCGTCGCCCAAGAGGCCATGCATCTAGTCGTAGACTCTACAGGGGTAAAAGTGTATGGAGAGGGAGAATTGAAAACAAGAGTTCATGGTATAAGCAAACGTCGGACATGGCGTAAATTGCATCTGGGCGTCAATGAAGCAACTGGAGAGATTGTTAGTGCCGTGGTCACAACTAACAATAGTTAGTGACGATCAAGTATTTTCCGACTGATTGGAGGGAGTAGAAGGTGAGATTAGGCAAGTCTTTGGTGATGGAGCCTATGATCAATGCAAGTGTTACCTTGAGGCCAGTAACAGGGGAGCAAAACCAACCATACCACCCCGTAAAAATGCAATCATCTGGCATCATGGCAACTGTAAGGCTCCAGCTCATCCCAGGGACTCCAATCTTAGAGAGATTCGTAGAGTGGGACGTAAAAAATGGAAACGTGAGAGTGGATACCATCGGTGCTCCTTATCTGAGACAACAATGTTGAGGCTCAAAGTGATATTTGGAGGCAAGTTGCGACAACGAAAATTTGATACTCAAGCAGTGGAGTTGTTCATACAATGGTCTATACTTAATCGTATGATACAGAACTGTAAGCCAGAAAGCTATAAAGTAGAATTCTAATTAATTTCTCTCGCAGGGGAGTGTTGCGATCGCAACAAAGCCGCAACAAAGCCGTAATAAAATCTCAAGTTAATATCTGTGGAAAATGTGGAAAACCCAAAAAATCCCTATTATATCGATGATTTCATCAATAAATACCCTGTGGAAAACCTGTGGAAAACTTAATTTTTGTTCTCCTGTATTATGTTATTCATACAATCTATGAACTCAGAAACTTGAAAATATTGAAACCCACATTCCGCACGACAAAATGTAGTACATAAACAGGGGGGACTTGAGTAAGTATTTAGACTCAAGAAAAAAAACCTCAAACTGTAATTCTAGACAAGAGGTGAAGATCAAAAAAGAGGAGAAAATGTCAATAGAAGTAAGTAACTTAGACCATCTAGGGAAAGTATTATATCAGTTTAAAAAAATACTGCTCCATTAATTTTTTTAAGTAGTTAAGAAAAACCTTGATTCCAGTATAAATAGAAAATCATTTTTCCCAATCCCTGAGTACTAACTCCCGATTCATTTTTTTACATTCACATTAGAAACAATCTTTAATGACGACTAGAAAAATTAATCCGATCGCTCAACTGCCTGAGAGTTTGGCCTAAGTTTAAATCATTCTTTTGTAGCTGGGCAATCTTATCGCAACTATATATAACAGTTGTATGGTCCTTTCCACCAAAAAACTCCCCAATTTTTGGCAGACTTAAATCAGTATGTTGTCGCATCAAAAACATTCCAACTTGTCTGGCCAAAGTAATTTCTCGTTTTCTAGAACTTCCTTTTAAATCTTCTATAGACACATTAAAAACTTCTGAAACAGCCTTAATAACTGCTTCTGGAGATGCCTCTAATTTTTCATTTTGTGGATTTAAAATAGGTGCGACATTCTCTACAGTCATCGGCAAACCTGAAATAGAAATATAAGTAACAACCCTAGTCAAAGCACCTTCCAACTCCCGAATATTTGAAGGATATCTAGAGGCGATATACTCTATTACATCCCTAGGCAAAATCATATTTTCATACTCAGATTTTTTCAGTAAAATTGCCATCCTAGTTTCCAGGTCTGGAGCTTGAATATCAGCAATTAATCCCATAGAAAACCGAGAGCAAAGACGTTCTTGTAAACTAGGAATTTGATTAGGAGGTCTATCGGAAGCCAATACTACTTGTTTGCCAGCTTCATGCAAAGTATTAAAAGTATGAAAAAACTCTTCTTGGGTATATTCTTTGCCCTCAATAAATTGAATATCATCTACTAACAAAACATCGGCAGTTCGATAATGTTCTCTAAAACTTTGGAGGCTATCTTTACGAATAGCAGCAATTAAATCATTAGTAAACTTTTCCGTAGAAACATAAAATATTTGAGAATCAGAAAAAATATCCAAACGATAATGACCTATAGCTTGCATTAAATGAGTTTTTCCTAAACCTACTCCACCACATAAAAATAAAGGATTAAACTCTCTTCCTGGAGATTCTGCTACTGCTAAAGAAGCTGCATGAGCCATACGATTATTCGGACCCACAACAAACCTAGAAAACATATATTTCGGATTTAGATTTGCTGGTTTAGGCTTTTGATTAGATAAACTTTCTGAAAGATCGGCAACCTTATTTTCAGACCATATAAGTTCTGAATTATCTTTACCCACACTTTCTCCCACTGTCGTAGTTAGGTAAATTTCTACAGGATGACCGAGAATATCATGTACAACATCAGCAATAGTTTTTACATAGTATTTCTGTAACCAATTTCGAGCAAAAGGGTTAGGTGTACAAATTACCAAACAATTATTTTCTAGTTGTTGGGCATTGGCTGTTTTAATCCATGTTTCAAAAGTAGGTCGGCTTAATTGTAATTGCAATCTTTCTAAAACTTGGTTCCACAAATTATCAAGAGAAATTTCCACTGCTAAGCTCTTTTTATATGAATACAAATAAAAATTAATTAAATATTTAAAGAAGGTCGTAGATTGTAGGTCGTAGTTCGTAGGTGGTGAAAAAAGCTTACCGTGCTACTAAAACCCACATTCCGCACCACAAAATGTAGCAACCGAAGAAGGAGTCAGGAGACAGGAGACAGGAGACAGAATTTTAGAAGAAAATTATAGCTGCCGTGATTGAGTCATCATCAGAGCAAGTATTTATGCGTAAATTTTTTACTAGGAATTTGATCAACGAAAAAAGTATTGAGATGATTTGCATAGTATAGATGATTTGCATAGTATAAATACTTACCAAGCTACAGATTCATATACTACTTTTAATGATACGCTCTTGAAGTGCGGAATGTGGGCTAAAACCTAACACCTTCTGATTAACCCTAACTAAAGTTGTAGACAATGCGCGTGAGTTGTGGGGTTAATAACCCAATTTTTAACTGCGGTGTGCTACACCTACAAGCTACTACCTACAAGCAGAAAGAAGGGTAGGGAGGATAAATTAGTAAATCAAAATTTGGGACTGAGAATGATCAAATAAGTTAGTTAATGAAGTATAGGAATGAGAATAAATTAAAACCGGATCAAATTAATATAGTAAAATTAGCAATTAAAGCTGCTCAGACAATCCAGTAAAAGGTTAATATTAGCATCTAACTAACTCAAAAACCCGACATTGAAAGTGGGCTTACTTGCTAGAGGAGAATTTGATCGACAAAGCTCTATCGGAAATATTGAAAGAGGACTCCTGCTATAATCGCGAGATTTAGCGGTGAGACGAGGCGTAGAAACTGCCTGGGTTTCCCACGCAGACAGCCCCTAATGAATTTCAATCCACAAATTAGAGCCGAGGGCTAATCAATCCAGTCTCAGTTATGATATAGTTATTAACGTTTAATTTTCAACCTTTGATGACTTTAACTTACCAGTACAAACTTAAGCCAACTAGACAGCAAGAAATAGATATTAATCATATTCTTGATGTTTGTAAGAGTGTGTACAATTACGCTTTGAGAGAGCGTAAAGACTGGTGTGTTTCAAGAAAGTCACCAATCAGTAGTTGCTCCATCCTAACTGAATATATTATACCTGCTAATGCCCCTTATCCTAACTATCATAATCAGGCTAAAAGCCTAACAATAGCTAAGAAGACTAATCCTAAATTAAAGTCACTTAATGCTCAAGTTTTACAGCAAACTCTGAAGACTTTAGAACGGGGATTTTCTCAGATGAAAAGTTTAGGTAAAGGCTTCCCTAGATTCAAGAAAAGGATGAGAAGCTTTGTTTTTCCTGCTATGCTGAAAAATTGTTTAGGTTGCAGTAGATTCAACTTACCTCAACTGGGGTGGATTAAATTAAGGCAAAGCAGACCTTACCCTGAAGGAATGGAAGCTAAACAAGCTAGAATAGTCAAAAAAACTAGTGGTTATTATTTGATGATTACTTTTGCTTCATCAGAGTCAGTACCAGATAATCCAGTAGGCAATAAGTATTACGCAAAAGTTGATAAAAATTACACATCTCAAGAATGTCCTAAGTGTGGGCAGATTGAAAAGAAAAAACTCTCTGATAGAAAACATATTTGTAGCAGTTGCGGAGATCAAACTAATTGTGATGTAGCTGCTGCAAAAGTAATCAGAAACAGAGGATTAATAGCCGTGGGGCACACGGTTGAAGAAAAAGCTTGTGGAGATGGTCTGACGGGGTTGCAATTCAACTTGTTTGATTTGTTATCTAGTTAAGAATCTGTGATACAAGAATCTCCCGTTATAATCGCACTTATTTACGGTGAGAGTGTCAAGCTGTGTCCTAACCAATTAGGTCAAGTCAATGAGAAGCCCATTTCTGATTGTGAGATTAGTGTGGGAACTGTTAGCTAACATTCATATAATCAAACCCTTAGATGGCACAAACTTTATTATTTAATGCTCTCCGTGCAGCCATTGATGAAGAAATGACCCGTGACCAGACTGTATATGTTCTTGGTGAAGATGTGGGTCAATATGGAGGCTCGTACAAAGTTACCAAAGACCTTTATGCAAAATATGGGGAACTGCGTGTCCTTGATACTCCCATTGCAGAAAATAGCTTCACAGGAATGGCCATAGGTTCAGCTTTGACTGGGTTAAGACCCATTATTGAAGGCATGAATATGGGCTTTTTACTATTAGCCTTCAACCAAATTTCTAATAATGCTGGAATGTTGCGCTATACCTCTGGTGGTAACTTCAAAATACCATTAGTTATTCGTGGCCCTGGTGGTGTAGGTCGCCAGTTAGGTGCAGAGCATTCCCAAAGATTAGAAGCATACTTTCAAGCTGTTCCTGGTCTGAAAATAGTAGCTTGCTCAACCCCCTACAATGCTAAAGGTTTACTCAAAGCAGCTATCCGTGATGATAATCCGGTCTTATTTTTTGAGCACGTCCTCCTTTACAATCTGAAGGAAGACTTGCCAGAAGAGGAATATTTGTTACCTATAGACAAAGCGGAAGTGGTACGGACAGGAAAAGATGTAACTATTTTGACCTACTCTCGGATGCGTCACCACGTCACCCAAGCAGTAAAAAGTTTGGAAAAACAGGGTTATGACCCAGAGGTAATAGACTTAATATCCCTCAAACCTCTAGATTTTGAAACTATTGGTGCTTCTATTCGGAAAACTCACCGGGTAATTATTGTCGAAGAGTGTATGAAAACAGGTGGTATTGGTGCTGAGTTAATTGCCTCAATTAATGAGAGGTTATTTGATGAACTAGATGCACCAGTTCTACGTTTATCTTCACAAGATATTCCGACACCTTATAATGGTACGCTAGAAAGATTGACAATTGTACAACCAGAGCAGATTGTTGAAGCAGTACAAAAAATGGTGGCAATGCAAGTTTAAGTTGAAGTAATAAGCAAGAAAACTGATGAACTTTTTTGACTTAAATTAACTATAAGGTGAAATTGCTGCAAATCTTAGTTCTACTTCTGCCTTTAATTAGTTGTCAATTTTTTGTTGTGGATATGGATATAGATGTTCCTCTAGGAGCATCTGTATCTAAATTATCTTGTCTATTTAAAGATAGTAATTAGTTAGTAGGAAAAGTACTCAGGAGTCAGTTTTTTATTTTTCTTGATATTGCCCTGTTTCAAGATTGCTTAATTCTCTATTCTGTAATTAATGAAAATGAAAAATTATATAATTAATATCTATTTCAAGCTAAGATAAATTTCTGGAAAAATTGATTTCTCAGTATTAATATTATAGGTAAAAAATAATTGACCTATATTGAAATTGAATTGACTTGATAAATATTTGTTCAGAACCATCGGATATTGATATTTTGTCAATAAAAGCTTTCTAAAAAAGCTCAGTATACAGAAAAGTAAAATATTACAACTTTGTCCTAGTGGAGACGCTGCGCAAACGTCGAAGAGTCAGAAGTCAGAAGTTAGAACTTAGAAGTTAGGAGATTTTGTTTGCTTTGGTCTGAGGAGTAGGCTCCTGGCCTTAAGCCTTATGGGGTCTAATTTCCCACTCTCATCTGCCCTATCTACAAGCTAATTGGTGTCTCCTGAGTTCTGCTTTAAATCATCTAGATATACTGGTTTTAGTTAATTAAATTATGCGCAGACAAAATTCATATATAGCCTTAGTTCTAGTTCTAGTCACAGCATCAGTAACAGTATTAACTCAGATTCTAATTCGTTTTCTAATTCGTTTGGGATTAGACCTCACAGGTGGAGGGACTAGCAATAGAATATCAACTGCAAAGACACCTATTAGCAAAGCAAGAGCTATTGAGAAACAGTGAAGATGAAGAGGCCATCACTAAAAACCTTTCAAACCACCCATCATTAACAACCAACACATCGGAGGCACCGTACCAGAACCAGTCCCCAGTGAAGATAATTGGAATATACTTGTCCGTTTTACACCAGAAGCGGCAACAAAGTTTGCCGAACTGACCAAAAATCTGGCCGGAACTGGACGTAGTATCAGTATTTTTCTAAATAACCAATTATTGATCGCCCCAACTGTTGCTGTTAAATTTGCAGAAACAGGCATTATGAGCGAACAGGCCGTAATTCCAGTTAGATTGACGGCCGAACAAGCACAGAACTTGGCCATAAAACTAAGTGGCGGTGTTTTACCCATTAGATAAAAAAATAAAATAATATTTACAAGACTTACGCATTTTTGAGATATATAGACTATGTATCTATAACTATAACGTTATAGTTTTTGCTCACCACAAGTAGTTTTTTTGCCTAAGTCCTAAGTTATCAAAATACTGATTTCAACTAGTCAAATCATGCGCAGACAAAATTCATATATAGCCTTAATTCTGGTTCTAGTAATAGCATCAGTAACAGTATTGAATCAAATTCCAATTCGACTGGGACTAGACCTTCGAGGTGGGTCACAACTTACTATTCAACTACAAACCTCTGAAGAAGTTCCCACTATCGACGAACGAGTCATGGAAGGAGTACTAAAAATTGTAGAAAATCGAGTCAATGCTCTAGGTGTATCAGAATCAGTAGTTCAATCTTTAGGACAAGACCAAATTCTTGTCCAACTACCAGGAGTAAACGACCCTGAACAAGCAGAAAGGGTTTTAGGAGGGACAGCTCAACTGGACTTCCGCGAACAACTACAGGGTACTGAGCAACAGTTAGCAATAGAATATCAACTACAAAGACAACGTTTAGTAGAGCAAGAATTACTGAAAAATATTGAAGATCCAGAGGCTATAGCTAAAAATTTAGAATCTCTAGAAAAAACAAATCAAGCGATCACTGGACTATTCAAAGAACCCACAATTAAAGGCCAAGATCTGAGAGATGCTTTAGCAGAACCGGAAGCTCCTGGGTCTAATAACTGGAATGTGGCCTTGCGCTTTACCTCTGAAGGAGGGCAGAAGTTTGCAGAACTTACCAAAAATTTAGCAGGAACTGGACGTAGTATCGGTATTTTCTTAGATGACCAACTTTTAAGTGCCCCTACTGTTGGCGTAGAATTTGCAGAAACAGGTATTACTGGTGGTAATGCGGTAATTCAAGGTAGATTTACAGCCCAACAAGCAAATGAATTGGCAGTACAACTGCGGGGTGGGGCACTGCCTGTTTCAGTAGAAATTGTGGAAAATCGAACTGTTGGGGCTACTCTAGGGCGAGATAGTATTCAGCGTAGTGTTTATGCTGGAGCTGGTGGCCTAATTCTGGTATTAATATTTATGGTCGTTTATTATCGACTTCCTGGGATAATTGCTGATGTAGCTTTAGTTATTTATGCTCTGTTTACCATTGCTAGTTTTGCCATCTTGGGAGTGACTTTAACATTGCCAGGAATTGCTGGTTTTATTCTGAGTATTGGTATGGCAGTTGATGCTAATGTTTTGATTTTTGAACGGACAAGGGAAGAGTTACGAGCTGGTAAAACTTTATATCGTTCTGTAGAGTCTGGCTTTTATCGGGCTTTTTCCAGCATTTTAGATGGTAATGTCACAACCTTGATTGCTTGCATAGCACTATTCTGGTTAGGAACTGGTTTGGTAAAAGGTTTTGCTCTAACCTTGGGAATTGGTGTAGCTATTAGTATGTTTACTGCTGTTACTTGTAGTCGTACTCTAATGTTTTGGGCGATCGGTTTTTCCCAATTCCGCAAACCAAAATTATTTTGCCCAGAGTTAAATTGAAGTAGGACTAACCACAAATCTAACCAAAACGCTTATTTGTCTTTAAATGGTTAGTCCAGCCCACTTTTTTCAAGTAAACGTTATTTTAATCACAATACATCGGGATGCGAGGTCAGTTCCGACCTCTATAAAATCAGTTATATAGCAGTACAAGAATTGGGCGGGGACATTTTTCAATCCTAAAACCCTTTTACCGAAAATTTGTGGTGTAAAGCCTCCTCTTTTAAGCTATCCTTTACCCATAAGTCTTGAAACCCTTGTGGGGAGAAGGGGAGCAGGGAGCAGGGGAGAAAGGGGAAAAAATCATAGTAGCTAAGTAAAACTACTGAAGTTGTCAAAATAAATGTATTTTTCCATACATTGTTTATCCCGAAAAAGCCGATCCAAGACTTACACATAACTCGTCTATTTTGTCAAGTTTTATGTTAAGGAAGATGTGGGTAATGGATAGCCTTTTAAGGGGATAATAAGAGGATAATAAAGAAAAATTTTTATGATTAGTAAATCCTATCCGTTTTAAAGGAAAGGTGATTATTAGTCTGGAGAGTACAAAGTTCTTCCCAAGAAAAATTTGCATTGAAGGCTGAAAGTATTACTGTAAAACCTTACAGTACTTACAGCTCTGAATAAAGAGTTTTTAACCTTTAGAGCGCTGAAAGCCTTAGCTAGGAATAGTTATTTCAAGAACTTTGCACTGTCTAGTTATTAATTATTAATTATTAATTATTAATTGTTCCCTATTCCCTAGCACCTATTCTATAAAATCAGTAAAAAATGAAAATCAGTGTTATTGAACAGCGATCACTATGGTGGACAATTTCAGGAGCGATCATCATTAGTGGTTTAATTGCAATGGTCATTTCTTGGACTAGGCCAGATATTGCAGCTCCTTTACGTCCAAGTTTAGATTTTGTTGGTGGTACTCGCCTGCAACTTGAACTAGATTGCAGTATGCCTAACAGTTGTAATGAAGCTATTAACGTTGGTGCTGTTAGAGAAATAATGAGCAATCAAGATTTAGGTAATAGCAAGATTCAAGTTGTAGGAGAAGAAAAACAAGCTCTTGACATACGCACCAAAACTCTAGATGTTGATAATAGAACTAAATTAATCGCTGCTTTAAGTTCAGAGTTTGGTGAATTCGATCCAAGTTCTACACAAATTGATACTGTTGGCCCTACTTTGGGACGACAAATTTTTACTTCTGGAATATCAGCTCTCCTGGTTGCTTTCTTTGGTATTACTGTCTATCTAACTTTTAGATTCCAGTTGGACTATGCAGTATTTGCTTTTGTCGCTCTGTTCCATGACATATTAGTGACGGTGGGTATTTTTTCAATTATTAGTTTAGTAGTTGGTGTTGAGGTAGATAGTTTATTCTTGGTTGCTCTACTAACTATTATTGGATTTTCGGTTAACGATACAGTGGTAATTTATGACCGAGTTAGGGAAGTAATTAAGCGCTATCCAGGAGAGTCAATAGATCGTATTGTTGATGATGCAGTCAATCAAACTTTGACCAGATCTATTAATACTACTGTGACTACTCTATTACCGTTAGTAGGCATTCTTCTATTTGGTGGTGAAACTTTAAAGTATTTTGCCTTAGCTTTAATTATTGGTTTTATTGCAGGTTCTTACTCTAGTATTTTTATTGCTAGTACACTTTTAGCTTGGTGGCGCGAGCGTATTGGTCAATCTATTCCTAACCCAGTAGTAGAAAATTTTCAATTACCAGAAGACCAAGAAAATACTGTTTAGGGTTTGCTGAAAAAGTCTTATGGGTGAGGGTAGGAGACAGGAGATAGGAGACAGGAGACAGGAGACATGGTTACTTAGAGGAGGTAGGAGTAAGAATTGTAAGAATAATTTTTCTGCCCAACTATGCGCCTAAAATACGCTCCTTTTTGAGGGTTTTAGACTGAAACAGGCGCACTGCAATTCGACCCCAAAAAGGCTAAAACTTTTATCTGTAAATACTTTGAGATTTAATCAGCAAGCCCTATTTAAAAATAACTATAGGAAAATGATAATTTGAAAATTATAATACTTAATTTTTCCCTATTTCTTCTAAAAAGTTTTGTCATAGTCTTTGATTAAATTGGTATATCATAAAAATTTACTCTTGCTTATTTCTTCCTCAAAATGAACAAAGATGATCCAGTTTTAAAAGTCCGAGTCGAAAGACTTTACAGACTAATCATCTACGTTAGATGGCTGATAGTTGGGTTGCTTTGGATGAGTATTGGTTTTCTAAGTCTCTGGAGTTTACGCAGAGAAATTTCTTTGTGGGCAGAGCATTTTACTTGGATTGCTGTACGTTACGCTTTGATTTATCATAGGTTACCGACACTTGGTTTAGGTTTGTGTATTGGTATGACAACTGCTGTTTTAGTTTGGCAAAGTAGACATATTCTTTGGGGTTTATCTCCTGAAGAACAAAAGCGTTTAGAAGAACAAGTATGTCAGATTAGTGCTCAAGGACCTACTAATATTTTGTGGAAGTGGGTAATTAAAGATAACTCAAATTAATTCTTATTAGGGACTTTAAATAATTTAAATAAAAATATATTTCTTGAGTAGCAGGGTAATTTCATTCTAGATTTTGACAATGAATTTATTGATTTTCAGACAGGGAAAGATAAAATTCCTAAAGCTGTAAATAACGTGGTTTAGTCAATGCATAAAATGGCACAGTTTAGAATGAAACAGCCCTGCTTTAGTAGGGAGCAGAGATGAGGAGGTGTCCAAGAATTGGATAATTGATTTTTTGCTATTTCCTTATACCAAATTCATCAGAAGTTGCATAGAATTATTTTCGTCAAAGTTGACTTTAGATCGAGATATACAAGTTAATAAATTTGATAGTTCTATGCCACTTCAGATTAAATTGGTATAATATACAATACCTAAAACCTCATTCTGTGTAGCTTTACATGAAATAGGTATTAGTTAGTAGTAGCATTACTACAGTTTTTGATTTTAAAATACTAGAAACTAGAAGTAAGTGCTGATTATTTAACTCGGAGGATGAGAAAAAAAGTAATAAGGTTAGACTGACTTTTTTTTACTGAACTAAATCAATTATAAGTATAGCTACCTTTAAACTGTAGCATCTGTATCCTATCTAACTAAATGAAAATTACTATAGCGTTTTCAAATGAGATGTCAAACAAGAGTTAGTTATTCACTAACAGTAAAAAGTCCGGCAAACCTTCTTACCTGTTGCTTCTAACATGATTGCCTTTTGCCTAAAAGCGTCCATTTTTTTTACGCAACTCAAATGAAATTACTATATAACTGACAATTTTTTATCCAGAAAACAAAGGCAACAAATTATAGAAGGAAAAGTTTCAAACTTATTAAGTATGTTTTGAATTTTTTACATAGGATTTAGGATTGCTAATATATATAGAAAAAATTTTAAAATTTTATATTTTTTAATCTCAATGTCTGGAATTTAGCAGATACATAATGAAGAATTTTATATCAAACTAAAAAAAACAAAATAGGTAAAATTTATTCTTTAAGTTCTACAGTTATAGTATGTTTAAAAACTATCTATTGGTACATAGTTTACTTCTATTTGCCCTGAAGACGTAATAGGAGAATCTATAAGTTTTTGATAAATCAAGATGATTTTCTGAAAACCATCTTTAGTATTGTGCAACTGTACTGTCTTTATAATTCCCAATTGATTGTAATAATAAAAATTCAATTATGCAATTTTTCTTGAAAAAATTTCCGCTAAAATTAAAATATAAAAAAATATCTAAAAATTCAATAAAGTACCCTCAATTACCATTTTTTTTGATAATTAAACAACTTGCCTTTCACGCAAAAGATAATCGTTATACTGGCAGTATTAAAAATTTTTTAGTTTTTTTGATCTTTATATCTTTGATCTATATAACAGTGCTAGCTCCTTTCGTAAAAACAGGAGTCAAAATTTTCGAGCAAACTATAAAAAAAATTGACATTGTTCAAGAATGGGTACAAGAACACTTCCAGAAAATTAGTCCATTGTTTCCCCCATACTATGGTAAATCCGATCGGTTTCTCCCTTATGTAGTTCATACACCTTATTTGATTGACGATAGTCCTCCTGGAGCTTACGATTTTACTCTAGAACAAAATGGTAAATTAAAAATTCCCATTCCAGCACCCTGTCAAGGAACTATTCTTAGAACTAGATTTCAAGGCACAAATGGAAGTTTTACAACTGCCCAAGGTGCAGGTCAGATAGTTGAACTTATGTGTGATGGGACTAATTATTATTGGTTGATGGGTCATTTAGTTCAAGGTTCTCCACCAAGAAGAGGAACAAGAATTAAGAAAGGACAACCAATTGGTATTCAAGGACTTACAGGAAGAACTTCTGGTTATCATGTTCATGCTCAGATTCACTATCATAGTGGGCAAAGAATCACTAACAGAAAGATTACTCGCCCTTTTGTTGAAAATTACATCAAATTTTTGAGAAAAGGTTCTTATTTGGAATAAATAGGCAAATATGAGAAAGTCACACTTAAATTAATAAATCTTAATAAATATCAATTTCTGGCAAAAATTGTAGTTTGTTATTTTACTTATGTTTAGCAGTTAAGAGCATCTATCAACAGTTAATACTAACTATTTTCATATTCAGCGCTGGCAATGAATTGATTTCATATTTTCTATTTTCACTCGCCTTAACTTTGTGTTTACAAAAGTTTGCTCATAAATCTTGATGTTAAACTGTTACCATCAAAAAATTAATTTATCTTAACGTAAATATTTAACCCTAATTGCTAAAGTTTGAGATAACTTACATATAAGGGGTATCTGTTATAATACCAATTGAGTGTACATAATGATGTAAAGGATAAGTATTATTCGCAGTAGCAAACTCTCTAAATTAGATATTTTTCAGATTATTAAGTCTACCTTGACAGTTTTTTTGCTCACAGGTCAGCTCCAAAGTTACAATAAGACAGTTAAGAAATTACAAATATCAAAATTTGCTATTATTTAAAGATTGACACCACAGTGTAAAAATTAACATAAAAATTCAAATAATTAATTAATTTGTGTTAGATTACAGAAGAATAAACAACAAAAGATCGATCTGTAATGACCGTAACTACAAAAAAATCATAAGTATGAGGATAATTAAGAGTGACTTTTGCTCGAATTAAGTTGTTATACTGGAAAGTACTTAGTTTTTCCCCAATTAGACTTCAACTATCGCAGATAGAATAAAATTAATTATCATAATATAGGAATCAGTAATAATACTGAACCAACAAGTCTTGAAAATATTAGCAGTCAGCAGTTGGGCAAAATTTTTATCTATAGTTAAAATTAAGTCCTATGTTTGAAAAAACTATGAATACTTCTCTAAATTCAACATGATAAATAGCGGAGCTAAATTAATGTACAGATTATTGCTAGCATTAAACTAATAAAAATAGTCACCTGGAAATCTTACCAACCAACCCTAAGATTAATAGGAGATGTAATAGTAAGAGTAGGTGCTAAGAAAAAAAGGAGGTGTAATAGAAAAAAATAATAACTATAGTTCATCCCTTTCTGGGATTGATTAAAAGGTTTATGGTTAGCGTGTTATTTTTCATCTGTTAGATGAGAAATGAAAACCCTCATCTAAATTCTTACCTCATAAAGTGGGAAGAGAAAGGGGGGCAACTATGAGGTACACCCTTCATGTCTAAATAGTTGTCATTTTTGATAATGAGTAGCTGATACATTAATTTGAGATTGCTTGTGTCAGTTTCTTTTAATTGTTAATAGGCTGAAAGCTTAAGTTATGTTACTAACATAATTAGATAGCCTAAAGCTTAAAAATTTATTGTTCATAGCAAACACAATGCGAGGTTACGATCAAACTCTCAGTATGGTAGATTCCTATTCAACTAACTAACATTCAGACAGGCAACTAGAAAGTAGAGTTATGGCTCTAATCCGATAAAGAAAGACTTTTCCGATAAAGAAAGACTTTTACTCTAGCTCAAGCTCTCAGTAAAAGATGAGAAACGTACTAAACGCAAATACATAGTCAGATAGGTAAAAGTTCCAGAATAGTTCATACTTGTCTGCTAGCAAAAATTTTGAATCTATATACTTACGTAAAAGTAAGTTATGGGAAAAAAAGGTAACTATGCGGGTTCTTCTCAATGAGGAGATCAAGGTTTGTCATCACCAGAAAGGTTAAGTAAAACTTGAATCGTCTTGAATGACGAAGATTCTGTTGAGAATGTCCCCAAAAGAGCATTGGCCTGTGAGACCCAAGAGGAGCTACAAAGCAGTTTAGTAAGGATAATAAAAATGATGTTGGCACGACTACCAGCCATAATCTGACACTTTAAACACGAGGGAAAAAAGTTCAATATTAATAAAGTAAGCCCTGCAATAAATATTTATTCAAAGCTTACTTAGAGAAATGCCCAATTTCGAAGACAAAACATAAACCATATAGGTTTGGTCACTAGCTATACTGTCTTAACATAGACAGAAAACTTCTGTAAAGTAATTTATTCTTCAATTTAAGGAGCATGAGGAACGCGACATGATCCAGACTAACAACGTAATCGAAACCAAAATTAAGCCTGAGCTAGATCCTAGCGAATTGTTTCCGCAAACCCCAGCCAGACAACCAGATAATGAGTTAGACATCTTAATCACAGAGAGAGAAGGATATACAGATACTCAGTCTGATGAGGACATTCTGAAGTCTGGTAAAGTTGCTAAGTCTCGTACTAAGACTGCGACTGCGGGCAAAAAAAAGCATTACACTGAAGATTCTATTCGCCTTTATCTACAAGAAATAGGACGAATTAGGCTATTAAGAGCTGATGAAGAAATTGAACTAGCGCGTAAAATTGCAGATTTACTGGAATTGGAGCGAATTCGAGAAGAACTAATGTATCATTTGGATCGAGAACCACAAGTTAGTGAGTGGGCAAATGCTGTAGACATGGAGTTGTTAAAGTTTAAGCGTCGCTTAATACTTGGGCGTAGAGCTAAAGAAAAGATGGTACAGTCTAACCTGCGTCTAGTGGTTTCGATCGCCAAAAAGTACATGAACCGAGGTTTGTCATTCCAAGATTTGATTCAAGAAGGTAGTTTGGGATTAATTCGAGCCGCAGAAAAATTTGACCATGAAAAGGGTTATAAATTTAGTACTTATGCAACTTGGTGGATTCGTCAAGCTATTACCAGAGCGATCGCAGACCAATCTCGTACTATTCGTCTACCAGTTCATCTGTATGAAACTATATCCCGGATTAAGAAAACTACCAAACTTCTTTCTCAAGAAATGGGTCGCAAACCCACAGAAGAGGAAATAGCAACTCACATGGAGATGACTATCGAAAAGTTGCGTTTTATTGCTAAGTCAGCTCAACTGCCAATATCTCTGGAAACTCCTATAGGTAAAGAAGAAGATTCTCGACTTGGAGATTTCATTGAGTCAGATGGGGAAACTCCTGAAGACCAAGTATCCAAAAATTTACTACGAGAAGATTTGGAAAGTGTTTTAAATAGTTTAAGTCCACGGGAAAGGGATGTATTACGCTTACGATATGGTTTGGATGATGGTCGGATGAAAACTTTGGAAGAGATTGGTCAAATATTTAATGTAACTCGCGAGCGGATTCGACAAATTGAAGCAAAAGCTCTCAGGAAGTTACGACATCCAAATCGTAATAGTATCCTCAAAGAATATATCCGCTAGAGAAGTTAGGAAGTTAGTTGGTTCTCTATTACTTAGTTTTCTGAGTTCTGTTACTACAGAAATTGTAAGTAGTAGAAGTCAGCTAGATACTATTAGTCAAAGTAGAGATACTCAATTTGTTAAGAGATCAAATATAATTGTTCCTTTTGATAGGGTGTGAAAAACTGGTAAACCCTATCAAAAGGTAATTTTTCCTAAATCATTGTTTTGTGACTAGCATTTTTGTTGAATCGCTCAAAGAGTATTGGATATTATTTTCAGCGCTAAAAGAAAAAATCTGACTATAATAGACTTGTCGCTTTATAACTTAAAAATTCCCCAAAAACCTTGTTCTGTAAGGATTGTAGTTATTGGATGGCAAAAATGCTGGGAATTATTGCTCTGTCTAGGTTAGAGTGATTTTTTCCCTTTATTTAGCGACAACTCTAATGTCTGTTTGAATAACCACTTCGGAAAAATTTAGGGGCAGGGAGGTTGCATGCAACATCTCTAGGGAGTAGAAAACAATGGAAATTTTGTTTGCGCAGCATTCCGCACCGAAAAAATATTCTCTCTCAAGAGAAGAACATTTTTATTATGGCTATTTATTATGGCTAATTAATGAGACTGGATATTAAACAGAACTAGGACGTTTCATGTTTTAAACTCTTCTGTGGTTTGATCTCAAATCCGGGGGAATTGGACATAAAAAAAATATCCAATCCTCATAACTACGCTCATCAAAGTGATTCTCTCTCCTCCTGTACGTCGCCCTACCGACAGCTACTCTAGCTGAGGACTGAGGACTGAGGACTGACTCCTAAAGACTACCAATCTATAACTGTTTAACCGGATTTGATATAAGATAGTTACTATTTTCTAATGTTCGATCTTAGTTCCCAAAACTTGCAAAAATGCTGCTAACCATTGGGGATGAGCAGGCCAGGCAGGAGCTGTAACTAAGTTACCATCAACTACTACTTGGTCTACAGCCACTTCTACATATTTACCACCTGCCCTCAAAACATCAGGACTACAAGCTGGATAAGCAGTACAACGCTTTCCTTCTAAAACGCCAGCAGCAGCTAGCACTTGTAAACCATGACAAATAGAAGCGATCGCTTTGTGATTCTCGGCAAAGTGGTGACATATTTTCAAAATTTTGTCATTGAGACGAATATATTCTGGAGCGCGACCACCAGGAATGACTAGAGCATCGTACTCAGCAGGGTCTATGTCATCGAAGGTAGCATTTAAAGTAAAGTTGTGACCTGGTTTTTCGCTATAGGTCTGGTCGCCTTCAAAGTCGTGAATAGCAGTTTTGATACTTTGACCGGAAGTTTTGTCAGGGCAAACAGCGTGTACAGTATGACCGACCATTTGTAATGCTTGAAAAGGTACCATTACTTCATAGTCTTCTACATAGTCGCCTACCAGCATCAGAATTTTTTTTGCTGCCATATTTCTAACTCCTCTTGATTATTGATTTTACTAATTACAGCTTTTTCAATTATGAATCTTAATTGTTAAATTGTGAAATAAGGTGTTCAACATTTAAGCCATATATATAATTTTTGTCAAAGGCAATAGTTCAATAATTAATAATTTAGAATTAAGAATTTAGAATTACCTCTCCTTTAAAACGGAATTGATTGACTCAAAGGAAATTTTTTATTTTTATCCCCTTAAAAGGGGAGGCTTTATATCACAATTTTTCGGTAAAAGGGAATATAAAATCTACATGATTTTTATACGCATTAAAATTAGGACAGCTAAGAAACTTCAAAACATTACAAGTAAAAGTTTTAACTATAACTGATAATTGATATTATATCATGTCCGCTGGTAAGTAGTCATACAAAATTAATTACACATACTCTCAAGCTAAAAAGCTGATGCTGTAAAAATTACAGAGAATAAGATTAGGTAATTCATGTTTAAACACTTATTGTTTGTGTAAACCTAAGCGTGAATATCTAGAGGAAATGTAAGTTTTTTTTCCAACTTTTAAGCCTTCCTCCCTCTTCCTTATTCCTTGCCTTTACCTGAAAAGACTGATGCTACCAGACTTGATATTACTTCTTAGTTTCAACAATATTCTATAGTTACTTCTTTCTGTTTTTTCCGCAAATATTGAACTAAGTCTTCTATTAAATTACGACGAATCGAAATATTTTTTGGTAATAAAGGATTTTGATAAAATTCATTAATTTTTTGCCCTACTAAAAATAAAATTGAATCTGCTTCTAATATTTCTTCTGCCAACATCACCGCACCATTTTTTCCTGAAGGCAACCTGCCAATATCGCAATTAGACTTTTTCAAAATCTCTGTACATTTGGAAATAGTTAAAATTCCTTCGGTCACTAAATCTATTCCACTTAATTTACCTATGGGTGGCATTTCTTTAGTCATCGTCGTAATATCCATTTCAATAGTTTCTCCCAGAAAATTTGCCACAATATTTCCAGTTGTTCCGCCACAAACAACTCTCCGACCGCGAAAATTTAATAATTTTTCTACATATTCAAAATCTCTATTTTCATCTAGGGGCGGACCTGTAAATATCATTACTGGATTTTTCTTTCGCACATAAATTCCAACGAAAGAGGCATCATCTCCAATTTTGCCTCCATAGAGATTATGAGTTTTTTTAATGACATTTTGAACAATATTTCTAGCAGTATGAGTATGATTTATAAATAAAGATTCGATATATTTAGCAATATTATCCCAACCCCAACCAAAATTTAAACTAACTCCTAAACCCGCGTACAAAACTCCGTCACTAATAGCTCCTAAGAAATCGCCTTTTTCTAGCTTACCTTCAGAGAAAGTAATTTTTTTATCTAATATTTTTTCTGTTTTGTTTTCTAACTGAAATAATTTACCTTTTTTAAAATATAAAACGGGAGGGTTATCAAAGTTAATTACTAGAAAGTTATTATTTTTGGGATTAATTTGAATTACGGTAAAGGTAGCATAGGCAATTTTTCTAACTTGACAAATAGGTAAAGTACCGATGACTGTTTCAATTACATCTTCTAAAGAAACGTCATCATTATTCAACATATTAATCAAAATTTCTGTGGTTAAAGTGGCTAGAATATTAGCTTTTACACCACTGCCTAAACCATCAGACAAAACGATAATAGTTTTATTTTCGACTTTGCGGAATTTAACTTGGTCGCCACATAATTCTTCGCCTTTTTTATTGAGACTAAAATTGTAAATATCTAAAAAATTTTCCATTTATATCAATCTTATTTGAGTTGTGGGAATAGGGAATAGGGAGCAGGGAATAGTTCATTAATGGATAATGGATAATTGATAATTACCTCTGGTTAAAACCGTTACGGAATTGAATATCAGGAATATTTTCTTTTTTTTTCCCTTAAAAGAGGAGGCTTTAAACCAGAATTATTTAATTATTAATTATTAATTATTCGGTAACAGGGAAAAGGGAACAGGGAACAGATATGGAAGAAACACCTAAGCATTAACGAAGTCAGAAGTCAGAAGTTATTTTTGTAACGGGTATTTGAGCAACTCTCCAAAAATATTTCGCCTTAAAGGCAGGGTTGCGCGACCCAATTATTTTGATAAAATTATCACAAATGATTTAGGATTGCTATATATATCAATCAGTTACCAGTACCTGTACAATAAGGAGAGTTGAAATACGGAATCTTCTTTTTTTATCTTGTTAAAAGAGGAGGCGTAACTACCCAAATTTTTCGGTCAGCTATCAGCTTATTATCAATTATTTATTACCCATTTTCACAGACATAATTAATATTAAACTGGAGATGTTATAGCAAAGAATGAGTTGGTTAGGACTTATGTGGATAATAACACTGTTGCCTGTTGCCTGTTGCCTGTTGCCTGATTAGAGAGTCTCTTGATTTACCATTTTGATAATTTTTAATAAACTGACTTTTGTTTCAGCAGTTGTTTCTCCTAATAAACCAGCAATTTCTTGCACTACTTTCATCTGATGATCGACTACTTCATTTACTTTACTAACTGTTTCGTTTCTCAGATTAATCATTTCTTGTTTTCGTTGCCATTCATAGGTAATATCAACCATAATACAAGCAATTAAATTTTGGTCGCGAATGGGAAAAATTACTTCTTTGACATATACAATATCTGCTTCAGAATTTGCTTGATTTTCAGGTTTATATTTTTTTTCTTTTCCTCGAATTACTTCATCTTTTTCCCAGACTTTTTGAAAGTCTGCTAAATCTTCTAAAACTATAGATGCTGGTTGACCAATAATCTCTGTTTGGTTGACATTAAACATTTTACAAAATGCTGGATTAACTAGAGTAATATTCATCTGGGTGTCAACAACAATTAAGCCATTGGGGTCATATTCCCAGAGGATTTGCCAGAGATTTTTTTCGTTAGTCAAAATAATTTACTCCTTTGGTTTATTGATAGTGGGTAAGATTTCTGCTTGGAATTTTTGTTCGATATTTTCGGGGTTAATTTTGATGAATACTTGGTTTTTGTATTTCATTACAATTCCATCACTACAAGATTCTAAACAAAATGAACCTTTTAATTCTATTTTGTCTTCTAGGTGATATTCGCTAATCATACTTTGAAGTTTGGGCAATACTTCATAAACTCCTAGTTGATGACAAGCAGAACCCATACAAAGATATAAATTTTCTTTTTTCATAGTTCATTCTTGAGTAGGGGAGTGGGGGAGTAGGGGAGAACTAAACATAATAATAATTAACACCAACTGGTTAATAATTATCAAAAAGGTTATTTTACCTGTATTAATTACTTAATAATTGAAGTTTCATCTAAGTCTAGCATTCTTTTTTCAAATTGGTATAAAAATAGTTGGTCAGAAAGAGTTAAGAGAATAAAGACAAAAATTTAACAGTGAAGAAGGTGAGTATAGGTAAAGTCAAAAGTCAATTTTAACTCTCAATAAAAAACAAATAGGAAGATATTTTTGGCGATAGGAAGTTGGAAATTTTTACCTCTACTGATACTTCTTGGATGCTAATTTTATATTGATAATTTTTTTCCTTCTTGCTTATTCCTTCTTTTAATTGCCATAAGCTACATCTAAGAATCAGGTGAATATAGGTGAAGTCAAAAGTCAATCTTTGCCATCAAGAAAAAACAAAAAGAAAGATACAACAGATTCCACTAAGGGTGAGATACATCCATCGCGGGCAAGATGCCCACACTACAAATATTTAATTGTTAATCTCTATACTTCTTATTTATGGGAGGAATATGTTGTATTTTTGGCGATAGGAAGTTGGAAATTTTTACCTCTACTGATACTTCTTGGATGCTAATTTTATATTGATAATTTTTTTCCTTCTTGCTTATTCCTTCTTTTAATTGCCATAAGCTACATCTAAGAATCAGGTGAATATAGGTGAAGTCAAAAGTCAATCTTTGCCATCAAGAAAAAACAAAAAGAAAGATATTTTTTGCCATAGGGAGTTGGAAATTTTCACCCCTACTAATACTTCTTGGAAGTTAATTTGATATTAATAATTTTCTTTCTTCTTCCTTCTTCCTTCTGATTTATTCCTTGTTTTACAGGAAGATATTTTTGGTGATGGGGAGTTGGAAATTTTCACCCCTATTGATACTTCTAGGATGTTAATTTTATATCGATAATTTTCTTCCCTCTTCCTTCTTCCTTCTTCCTTCTTCCTTCTTTTAATTCCGATAAACTTCATCTAAAATATTGCCATTTGCCGCAATTAATTGAATATGTAATGGCATTTTACCTGCTGCATGAGTCGAACAACTGAGACAAGGATCGTAAGCTCGAATACCTGCTTCAACCCTGTTTAACATTCCTTCTGGAATTTGATTATTGTGAATATAATGTTTGGCTATTTGAGTAACAGTTTGATTCATTGCCAGATTATTTTGACCAGTGGCAATAATCATATTTACTTTCTGAATAATTCCATTTTCATCTACTTTGTAATGATGGAATAAAGTACCTCTTGGCGCTTCACTAACTCCCACTCCTTCCAGACAGTTAATACCAGCAGTAGCGCGAGTGCGAGGAGAAACAATATCTGGGTCATCTATCAATTGTTCAATTCTTTCTAAACAAGCAATAATTTCTATCAAACGAGCATAATGATAAAAGAAAGAAGAAGTAGGAACACCACCTACCCGCTCTTGCATTTCTTTTAATTCTCGGTCTGCTTTTTCTGTACCTATCTGAGAACAAACATTTAAACGAGCAAGAGGTCCGACACGATAAATTCCATCGGGATAACCCATTGGTTTGTAATAAGGGAACTTCAAATAAGACCAACTTTCCACTGCTTCCCCTAAAAATTCCTGATAATTATCTTCGCTTAAATTATCAGCAACAATATTACCTTCACTATCAGTAAACCTGAGCTTTCCGCCGTAATGTTCCCAGTCACCATTTGCGCCAACTAATCCCATGAATAATGATGGAAACTTACCAAAAACTTCGGCTTCAGTTTTCAGTTTATCGTCTAATAAACCCTTAAACAAACTAATAGCAATATTAGTAGTTTCAAAAGATTCTGAGAGACGATTTTTTATCCATTTTCGCCCTTCTTCAGATAAGGGAGAACGTACACCACCAGGTACCGCCCAAGCAGCATGAATTTTTTTAGCTCCTAATAATTCTATGACTGTTTGACCGAACTGCCGAAGTCGAATTCCTGCCCTAGCTAAATCTGGATTTTCCTCCATTAAACCAAAGATATTTCGTTTAGCTGGGTCGCTATCCCAACCTAATAGAAAATCAGGACTACTAAGATGGAAAAAACTTAAAGCATGGGATTGAGTTAACTGCCCTAAATTCATCATTCGGCGCAATTTTTCTCCTGCGGAAGGAACTTGCACTGCGAGAATTTTATCCCCTGTTTTAGCAGAAGCTAATAAATGACTTACTGGGCAAATTCCACAAATTCTAGCTGTTATTCCTGCCATTTCTGTAAAGGGTCGCCCTTCACAAAATTTTTCAAAGCCACGATATTCTACGACATGAAATCTACAGTCGGATACTTCTCCCGCATCATCTAATATTACTGATATTTTGGCATGACCTTCGATTCTAGTTACTGGGTCGATGACTATTGTTTTAGACATAGTTTATTTCTCTCCATTTAGTAAATAAATAATCTCTAGATTTTGATAAATTTGTCAAAGCTATTTTTGTGAGTAAGTAACTAATGTGATGAAAAGGAAACAAGAAAGTAATCTTAGTAGTGGCGTGACACAGCTAAAACTGTGCATTAGCTTTTAACTTAAAAATTCTTACTTTTGACTTTTGACTTTTGACTTTTGAATTGAATCTAATGCACCATTTTAGCTGTGTCTATCTACTAGGTTCGCGTTAAAATTTGCCCTTGATAAAAAGGAAACAAGAAAATAATTTTAGTAGTTTTGCTTGAGGAAACAAAACCTAACTTACTTAAATTAAACTCTAGTGTAGGATGGCAGAAATAACTAACCAGTTACAAAATTCTAAAAGCCTTACCAATCAATATTTTTGAGGGCGAATGCCATTTGCTTCGCATAACTATCGTTAACGCCCCTACGACTTTTAACTTCTGTGTAGTGGCACTAGGTTTTGAGAATATTATAAAATTTATTTCTCAAAGCTACCTCTACTTTGTTTATCAGTTTTCTTCTAATTACAAGTGCGGGCTTTTTGCCAAGGTTTTCGAGAATTCCAGATACCTAAACCTGCTTGTTTGGCAGAATTTTGAGCATTAATATAAGCAGTTTTTGAACTAGGACAAGTATCATTTAGATGTTTACAGAAAAGGGAAGCTTTTCCTTCGCTGGTTGTAAATTAATGGAAGTATGATCTTTAAATACTTCTGAAACTATCCGTTGATGACTACTCTTTCCTGTATCGTTTATTAATACTATTGTACCTCTAGGAATTAATGTTTCAAGTCTACTTTTAGCAGCCTCAAAAAACGGACTATCTCGATAATCTGGTCCATCAATACAAGCAAGTTGTAGCCGACATCGTTGTGAATTTCCTTCCCAAGGAATGCGACATTGTGACATGGTAACTTCTAAAGTATCTCCATCAATAATTTGAGAAATTCTTGCTTGTTGGGTAGCTAAAGATGGGGGAGTATTTAATAAAGATAAAAGTATTAAAATTCCACAGGATATAACAGTTAAAATCAGACTTATTTTGTGTTTTTTCATCAGTTTTTTTTGACTAACTAATACTGTGGGTTCAGTTGAGGAATGTTCGCCGAGCTTATCCGGAAGATAAACCTAACAAAAATATATATCTGTTGGGTTGCGCTACCGCTTAACCCAACCTACCCTAGCTGAATTCTGTCTCCTGACTCCTGTCTCCTAACTCCTTCTTCAATATATATCTGTTGGGTTGCGCTACCGCTTAACCCAACCTACC
>NZ_RCBY01000569.1 GCF_003838195.1 Okeania hirsuta | reverse complement strand
AGAGTATAGTCAAGTTTGGAGAAGTTTCGGTTACGCAGATTATGCGATCACGCCTGGATATTATCGCTGTGGATTTCCGCTTCGATTATGTGGCCTTGCTAGACGTGATAAAAGATTCTGGCTTTTCACGAATCCCTGTATATGATGAAGATATTGATAATATCACCGGTATCCTTTATGTAAAGGACCTGCTCGGTCACCTGCATGAGGACAACAACTTTGAATGGCAAGAGCTAATCAGGACCAATGTGCTATTTGTACCAGAGGCAAAGAAGATTGATGACCTCCTCCGGGAGTTTCAATTGCAGCGCCTGCATATGGCGGTGGTAGTCGATGAATATGGCGGGACTTCCGGGATCGTTACCTTAGAGGATATCATGGAAGAGATCATCGGAGACATTAAAGACGAATTCGATGATAAACCAGAGGTCATTTACAAACAGATCAGCGACAACGAATATGCTTTTGAAGGGGAGACCGCAGATTGATCAAATCTCTGTAGGTTAAAGAGAGATACTAGTTCTTGATGGGTTTGTCCTTCTTTTTCTAATTGAACGGGGCCGTGTATAAAGTCATTATACAGTTGATTCCAGCAGAGCTGCATACCAATGGCCCATATGTAGTTTTCTTTCCATAAGCCCCCGTTAGAGGGTGTGTGTCGAGCGGTTTATTCATAGTAGCTTTAACTTCCATTGAAAGGTCTCTATCATGGTCAAGAGATCCTCTTCACAAAATCAAAATCGGCGCTAAGGAATTCGGTTGAACTTGTGTGTTGAAGTAGAGTGCTGCCGCAAGAAGTGATCCGTACTATCTGTTTAGGTAGAATTGGAAAGGAGAGGCGGAGGACCCGAATATCAAAAGGCAAAACCGCTCACGCCATTGCATTGCGATATTAATGTTCTTCATTAGTTGGCGCGCTTATTATGCCATCTACTAAGCGAAAGATTCGTCCTTAAGTTTTTGAAAGTTTGTTGAGGGTGATGGGGAGTAGGTGCAGTGCAGGCGGCTATCGAATTCTGGAATGTAGAGATCGAAGCAGCAGGAGTGTTGCGGCAAATCATTAAAGAAACTAGTATCCGAATCACTTGGGCGTAGGTGGTAGTAAAAAAGGACAGCTTCCTGATCAAAGGACTGATAATCTCGAGTTGGGTATTCGACCTTGGGAAAGCTCGAGGTTTAGGCGTGTAATTAATCTCGCTGCACAGGCGGTGAGCAAAGCAAGTGGCCAAACAAAATATAGAATCGCATGATTGGTGTTGATTTTACCCTTTTCGGCTGAAACAGGACCTTAGGCATTAGTTACGCCTTAGTATCTTTTTTTCTTTGAGTAACCTAGGAGCTACTTATTTATTGTCCTCCAGTGGCCCTTTCTGCTCCGGTGTCACGTACATGATCTTTCAATTCTTCGCTCATTGACGGAGCTAGTTTTGAACACAAAGCGATCGTAGGCTAGGCTTGATCCTTCTTCTGGTTGTTCTCCCAGGACTTCCAAAATTAGGCCCGCTAGCGAATTGGCTTCCCCTTTTACCTCGT
>NZ_RCBY01000568.1 GCF_003838195.1 Okeania hirsuta | reverse complement strand
TGGGCTTGGGCAATGGATACCCCGTTCCAATGGACTAAGCAGATTGCGTCTCACTTTGGGGGAACTCGCAATGGCATGGTGATTTCCTGGCCCGATCGCATTACCGATGTGGATAAGAAGCGCTATCAGTTCAGTCATGTCATCGACATTGCTCCCACCATTCTGGAGGCTATTGGTATTGAAGAACCCACCCTATTCAATGGGGTCATGCAAAAGCCGATCGAGGGAACCAGTTTAGCCTATACCTTTGATGCAAAGTATAGGCTTGATCAAACTGATGATCCAACTGCAGATCAAACTGATGATCCAACTGCAGATCCAACTGATGACAATAAAAAATATAATGCAAGTAAGATCAATGCCCCCAGCAAGCATACCACCCAGTACTTTGAGATGCTCACGAACCAAGGGATCTACGACAAAGGCTGGATGGCCAGTGCCAAGCGCGGAGACCCCTGGCTTTCAGAAAACCCCGAGATGGATCTGTTGGACATGCCCTGGGAACTCTACAACATTGAAAAGGACTTTTCTCAAGCGGTGGATTTGGCTGACCAAAAGCCGAAGAAACTCGAAGAGATGATCAAGTTGTTTTATGCGGAGGCCAGCAAGTATAACGTTTTGCCGTTGGACGATCGCAAAGGTGACCGGGTTGATGTGGCCAATCGTCCCAGTTTGACCAAAGGACGTGACGTCTTTACCTACCCCGATCATTTTCGCGTTCCCGAAGGTTCAGCCCCCGATCTCAAAAGGAAGAGCCATAAAATTACGGCCAATGTAATTTGGCCTGAAGATGGCGAAGGAATGCTGTTGACTTTGGGAGGCCGTTTTAGTGGATACGGTTTGTTTGTCCAAAATGGTAAACTGGTGTATCACTACAACTGGGCGGGAATCGAACGCTACAACATTTCAGCGCCTTTGCCTGCCGATTTGCCCACCGATACACCGATTACTTTGGAGGCTGTTTATAAAACCGTATCACAGGAAAAGATTAATCAAAAGATTGATGAAAAGATTAAAAAGGAGGATGTCAATAACGATGTCAAAGAAGTAATAGGTAAATTACTAGGTGCCGAAGTGAACCTCTACGCTAACGGTGAACCTCTGAAGATTAAGGGAAACAATTTGGTTTGTAAGAGCATTCCCAACCGCTTCACCTTAGATGAGACCCTTGATGTGGGCTTTGATACGGGTACGCCTATCCGAGAAAGCTATAAAGATCAAATGCCTTTTGACTTCACCGGAACGTTGAACTCGGTGACGATCGAATTAATTAAGGATGTTGCAGACCCAAATGTCTTAGAGCCATGCAGAGAGGAATATGAGGAGTTCCGTCTTAATCGCATTCCGTTCTACGATTAAGCCATGCAAAATATCAAGATTGCAGGCACAATTCGAGGGTTGATTTAAAGTCGGAATAGGAGTAAATACCTGAGTCCATAACTTTTAACAGGGTGGGCATTGCCTACCCTGATTCATATCATAGCCCGAACTATAGCGCTACTTGAAAAGGTAACAGGGAACAGGGAACAGGAGACTG
>NZ_RCBY01000567.1 GCF_003838195.1 Okeania hirsuta | reverse complement strand
CGTCCCTACTGTTTGAGTTGGTTACTTATCCATAGGTATTCATGGTTGAACCAACAGCATTTCAATCTCGATCTATTTGGAAGAAGGCTAGATCAAATCCTTGATTTTAGTCTACTCTATTAGTTAAAAATAGGGCCGCCGCCAGGGTTGCCTCCGCCGCCGCCAAACTCACCACCAGTAGCGCCGCGAGCAACGAAGCGAACAGCACAGTTGCTATTTTGTTGTTGCCCTTCCATCTGTGCAATTAAATTGCTGATTTGTTGTTTTTGCTCTGGGTTGAGTTGGCTATAGTTAAGACTTTTCATGGTTGTTTCCTTTTATTTGGTTATCTTTAATCACAACGATAATCTAAAAAAAAAACAAAAGCAATAGGAAGTTATAATTTTAATCAAATCTTCATCAAATCTTCATCAAACTAGGCTACATCTTCATCAAATCTTCATCAAACTAGGCTACTTTTCTCGGCGTTGCTGAAGCACGTGTATGATATTAATCCTAATTACTTAGGAGTCAACCCACCCGCGCGCCCCTCCCAGGAAGGGGAGTCAGGAGTCAGGAGGAGAGAGAATTACAAAGAACCTATCCCACTAATAAGATTTTTGCATGTTGATAGTTAAAAACGAAAAATCAAGCTTTTAAAACACATTTTACTTAAACAAATAAACTTGTTAAAAATAGTGGGATAGCTTCATCATAATTTGACTATTAATGGGATAGATTCTTATATTATCGGCAATTTATTCCCCCTGTTGCCTTCCGGAGCTGTTGCCTGTTGCCTGCGCACAGCGCTATATTAGACATCTCCTATAATAAAAAATAAAATCAATTATCACACTAGATATATCAATTATTTCCCCTCCTGGGAGGGGGAGGGGCGAGGGGTGGGTTCCCTACTGCCTACAGCAAAGCTGCCTACTGCCTATGGGTGGAGGAGATGTCTATTAGAATAGAAAGTATTGAGGGACAATGATAATTTTACCATTCCCACACTTTCTTGATACACTACAGAAAGATCCCAAATTTTTGCTCCGTTTCCAGTGTTCCCTCTTGAATTTACACCTACCACCTAAGAACTTGATGAACGCACTACCCGAGCGGGCGTGATACTAAGTGCAATTTCTACTCAACTTTTCATCCCTTTAAATCTATCTTTCGCTGACTCAAACGCTTCCTGCATCACACCTTGAATTTTCTCTGGATCTGGCTTTTTCCCTCCCATCAAATCTCCGAAATAAACACAGGCACTCTCACCTAACGCCCAAGTATATGCAGCAGTACCTCTACCTTTTGCGACAATGCCAGTATTAACAGCTTTACAAGTTTCCATGGTAGGTTTATTAGGAAATTTGTATGGGCAAACAATATCCCCATCTCAAGCAGGAGGAGTTGTTAGTGTGATTGGTGGGGGTTTTGTCGCTCAAGCAGTGGGGAGGGAGTTGATTAAATTTGTGCCTGGGTTCGGGAGCGCTATCGCTGCTTCTTGGTCTGCTGCATATACTTGGGCGTTAGGTGAGAGTGCCTGTGTTTATTTCGGAGATTT
>NZ_RCBY01000566.1 GCF_003838195.1 Okeania hirsuta | reverse complement strand
AAACTATGTCCGGTGTCGGTTTAACTGCTTCCGGTATGGGCATGAATATGTCAGGTCTAGGTTTAACAACTTCAGGGGTAGGCTTAACTGCTTCTGGTATGGGCATGAATATGTCAGGGTTAGGTCAAACTATGTCTGGTGTAGGTTTAACTGCTTCCGGTATGGGCATGAATATGTCAGGGTTAGGTTTAACAACTTCAGGGGTAGGCTTAACTGCTTCCGGTATGGGCATGAATATGTCGGGGTTAGGTAAAACTATGTCTGGTGTAGGTTTAACTGCTTCGGGCATGGGTTTAACTGCTTCAGGGGTAGGTTTAACTGCTTCGGGCATGGGTATGAGTATGTCAGGTCTAGGTTTAACTGCTTCAGGGGTAGGTTTAACTGCTTCGGGCATGGGTATGAGTATGTCAGGGGTAGGTTTAACTGCTTCTGGTATGGGCATGAATATGTCAGGGGTAGGTTTAACTGCTTCTGGTATGGGCATGAATATGTCAGGGGTAGGTTTAACTGCTTCTGGTATGGGCATGAATATGTCAGGGGTAGGTTTAACTGCTTCTGGTATGGGCATGAATATGTCTGGTGTTGCTGCTTCTATGCCACCAGTTCGTCCCCGCAAGTTCTGGTTAGTTGCTGATGCCGAACTTATTATTCACGGTGCAACGGAACCAGATGCTACTGTCACTATTGGTGGACGACCTATTAAACTCAATTCTGATGGTACTTTCCGTTTCCAGATGGCCTTCCCTGATGGTTTAATTGATTATCCTATCATGGCAGTGGCAGTGGATGGCGAACAAAACCGTTCTATACACATGAAGTTCGCTCGTGAAACCCCCGAACGTCGCACTAATACAAAGCAAGAAGCTGTTTTGGAATGGGTAAGATGAAAAATCAGCAGTTTAACTATTGATAGCTAAGGTATAAGTAGCGATCGCTCATTTATACCTTGCTAAAAAAGTGTTTGTAAAGTTTTGTAAGGTAAAGCGATCGCCCTTATAACTGGTTAGTGCAGAGCGCAAAGTGTGGGATAGGTATCAGCTCATTCCACTTCCAAGGAGCGATACTGCTGACGGTATCCTCCGCGAATCCTAACCCAGCTCTTTGGGCAGCAGTATTGTGATTGGGACTATGAACCCAAATCCAATTAAAGTAGGCGATACGCCTGATGCCACGCTCCGCAAACGCCAACCTAACTGTGATCTTTATCTGTTCCCAGACCTGACCAAATTTATTCTGGGGTGCGATGTCACCGACCTATCTGCTGTCTGACAATCCCATTAGTTCCCTCTAATTGTTGAGTCTGGCTCAGGGGGTGACAAGCACCTCAAACCTATTGTGGGGCAATAGTTTCAATGATTATACCTCTGTATAAAATCTGGATTTTTCCTCAATAATAATGATCATCATTTTTAGAGAAGGGGTTGGCACGTGAAGCCTACCAATCCCTTCTCCCCCAATTCAAGTTGATTTTTATCTCAATTGTTGATGGTAGCCATCACTCACATTTTATGGTAGAAAAAGTCGATCCACTTACATAAATAGACC
>NZ_RCBY01000565.1 GCF_003838195.1 Okeania hirsuta | reverse complement strand
GAATCCCCATGTAATTTTCCTCCTGTCTCCTGTCTCCTGTCTCCTGTCTCCTTCTTCAATAACTGAGTGGTCTGAGATTTTACAAGCTTTATATCTTCCATAACTTTATGAAATTAGTATTAGTTAGGAAAACTCAATTTAAAATTTTGCTGTAATCACCAATAAAGAATTTATGATTTACAGAATTTAAGTGATTTAATCGAAGAATTGTTAAAAGTACAATTGAGAGGATGTTTTAAAAGTGAGGGGATATTGTCATAAAGCTCACAAAGTTGATACTGAGATTTGTAGATAACAACACCTTAAAATCTAGCAAAATTTTTGATATTTGGTTTATTTATTTTGGCTTGAGGAACGATATTCGCAGCAACTATCCGACAAAAAAGCTGAATACTTGATTCAATCAAACATCTCAAATAAAAATGGTATACTAAGAAATTATTCAAAAAATAATTGCGACTATAATAATGCACAAATCTAGAAAAAATTATCAAAAATTCTGGCAAGTAATTTGGAGTTTATGTTTAATTACAATTATTTTGCTTCGGGCTAATAATGCAATAGCAGGAACACTTACTTCCAGAATTGATGATTTTCCTAACTGGGAAAATAAACCATCAATTAGCACTGCTAAAGAGGACTTAATTTATCCAGATTGGATGGCAGGAAATTGGAATGTTAAAAGCACTTTAATAAATATGGTTGCACCATTAGCCCCAGAAATTGTTACGCCAGGCTTTGAAAATAATCGTAAATATTTGCATCAATCAGTAAATTTTCAAGTTAGATTTATTAAGTTCGAGCCAAACTTGAATATCGAAGAAATATCCCAACAAAAATTAATTAATCTGCCCATATATTGGTCTAATCAAAAATTAGATTTACCCCCAAAAGCAGTTATTGCAGATCGAGAATTTAACGGATTAAATATTGGCAAAGCACTTTTGGGTGATGATGCAATTTTATCTGTAAAAATTGACCAAAATAATCCTAATCGTCAGACAACTATTTTGCGAGATAATCTAGAGTTAGTTTCAGTTATTACTGGTAGGGCAAGGGAACAATTAAACTCAGATAATTTTATTACCTGCGAAATAACTCAGCAACTATTTCAGGGTGAGACTATGATTTACTTAAATGAGGTAGAAACAACTACAGATTATCATCATATTATCGATGAAAATCAAGGAGAAATAATTGAAGCAAATCAGATAACTGCTATTTATTTATCACCTCAAGACCCTGATTATTTTGTGGCAGGTAATCATCCCGTAGCCTTGTATCGTTATCAGTTAGAATTATTGCCTTTGCTAGAAGAATAATATCATGTCCCCTTGAATACTTATAAATAATGGAGTAGGGAGTAGGGAGTAGAGAATAATAGGAATATTTACCCTGTGTAAAAAGATAGGTTTTTTCATCACTAATTATCCAGACTTAATATAATTCAGAATTTAGGAATCAAAAGATTTGAAGGAATTTTTTACTGCTTTTTATAGAAGTTTAAGTTTTGTTAGACCATAGTAGAGACTTTCCATAAAGGGTCTCTACAAAAAT
>NZ_RCBY01000564.1 GCF_003838195.1 Okeania hirsuta | reverse complement strand
CAACCAAAATATCAGGAGTTACCACCTCTAACATTACCAAAACCTGAAAAACTTTATTATTATGACGGTTCGACCAACGCTTATATAGATAATACAGAATACAAAACTGGCGCAACAGAAAGTTATGAAGCACCAAACACAGTAGTTTTCTCCGAACGTTCCACAGGTGATATCGCCCAATATCCAACAACTAACAAAAATTGGGGTGCTGTTGCCGAAAATAACAATTGGAGCGCCCCTACTCAGACTAATAACTGGAGTTCTACAACTGCAACAAATAATTGGAGCGCTCCTGCTCAGACTAATAACTGGAGCGCTCCTGCTCAAACAGCATCCAACAATTCATGGAGTGCGGAAACTCAACAAAGTTACTATTCTCAAAATAACTATCAAGACTCATCCTACGATAACAACTATTACTCATCCTCCAAAAGTAACTATTACTCCTCCAACAACAATTATTATTCAGACACTTCTAGTTATAGTCAAACTAGCTACTACTCTGGTTCATCCTCCAGTCAAAACAGTTATTACTCCAGCACTTCCTACACTCCAAGTTACTACTCAGGGTCGTCACAAGGAGTAGAAGTCGCTGCAGTTTTACCCGCTCAGGTGCAGGGTTTATTTGATAACCCCATTACTCAGTCAGGTTTAGCATATTACAACCGCACCATGCGACCGCCAGCAGTACCAGGAAATGGTAACACTAGAATAATATTTCCTCTATCTATCCCCGCACCGATAACTTCATTTTTTGGTTGGAGACAACATCCAATATTAGGTTATAAGAAATTTCACACAGGTACAGACTTAGGAGCGCCAACAGGAACCCCAGTAGTTGCAACTTATGCAGGTCAAGTAGCGATCGCTGACTGGTTAGGAGGTTATGGTGTAACTGTGGTGTTAGACCACCAGAAAAAATCTTTGGAAACTCTCTACGGTCACTTATCAGAAATTTTTGTGAAACCAGGGGAAGTTGTGAAACAAGGTGAAGTTATCGGTCGCGTTGGAAGTACGGGAATGTCTACAGGTCCGCACTTACATTTTGAAATGCGACAGTTAACAAAGGATGGGTGGGTTGCGAAAAACCCAGATACTCATATTCAGTTTGCTTTGGTGAATTTGATGACAGCGTTGAAAGTTACTGAAATACCACCTGTACCGGAAATAAGTATTAATGAATTGGTGAAACAAACTAAAGAATTAGATTCTGGTGTACCACAACTGCCACCTTTACCACCTGGTTTTGAAGTACCTATTCCTGATTTAGAACCACCAATTTTTGAATTGACAAAAGCTGCAGAAAAGTCTGATGAAGAGACAAAAATTAGCTTGAATGAAGAGGAGAAAAAAGTGGTGGAATAGAGTTAGTTGAATAGGGAAAAATTTACAAAACTCCAAGCCCCCTAAATCCCCCAAAATTGGGGGACTTAAAGATAGCAAATTGACTCTTTTTTTCCCCAACTTTTGGGGGGCTAGGGGGGCAAATTTCAGTCTCAAAAAACTTTTGAGATATCCTCTGAAAGTTGCTACATCACGCGCCCCCTAAATCCCCCAAAA
>NZ_RCBY01000563.1 GCF_003838195.1 Okeania hirsuta | reverse complement strand
CTCCTCTCCATTGGAAAGTACTGAGGTATTATTGTTTAAATCGCGGTTAATATTCTCCGTATTATTGGGGAGTTCGTCAATAACCCCAACTTGACCAATATCTTTGAATATGATCAAAAGGTATTGGGTGTGTATGGGACAGGATCCTACGAAAATGATGTGTGGGGATTGAAACTGGGGTTAAGAATGGAAAACACGGATCTCAGATACTTTCCTAGTGAATACGCAGGAAAGCAACCAGCAAAACTTCACCAACCTTTTCCCTAGCGCGCATACTTCTATAAGCTCACGGATAACTTCTCCTTACAGGCCGGCTACTCGCGCCGAATCTTCCGGCCACGCCTGTGGATTTGAATCCTTTCTTTAATATCCGAAACAACTTACAGCATTCGTACCGTAATCCAAGATCTGCTACAGAATTCACGATTTCGTATGAAATATCCAGTATTTATATTGCCGGCCCAGCTTCCTTCAATTTTTCTATTTATCAAACGTTACACCACGGACGTTGTGGAACGGGTTTCTACCTTCGAAAAACAACGCTGAACATCTTCAAACCCTATAATATCGGCACCAATCGAGCAACGGGGATTGAAATCAATGGGAAATAACACCGTATCCAAAAACTTCTCCGTCAACGGGGATATCAACTACAACTACTTTAATCGCAAAGGAGAACTAGAAGGGTACCAACTTTGATTTCAGTGCAGATCAGTGGACCAGCAAGTTTGACGGCTAAGCTCAAGCTACCAGCGGGCATTGACTTTGAAGCCACCGGCCAATACGAATCTCGCCAACAAACTGTCCAAAGTTTGATTTCCGGCAACCTGTTCATGGACATGGAATTCGCAAGAAGATTCTTAAAGGCAGAGTTGTGATCAACTTTAGCGCCCGTGACCTCTTCGCTTCGCGCATCCGAGAAAGCGTAACAGAGCAACCTACTTTCTATGTCTATAGTTGGCGCCAGCGCGGCCGATTCCTAACCCTAGCCTTCAGTTATGGCTTTTGAAAGGGAGAGGCTATGGAATTCTCTGGCGCAAGAAGAAGACGGTAGGTTTAACTCGCCAGCTAGACTTCGCGGCACGTTCCAGAACGTTATTGAAGAATGTAACTTGGTTGTTCAGCTGCCAATAATGGTAGTTCGAAGATTCTATTTTATCCTATTGCCTTTTGCGCTTACTTTCGCTTCCGAAGGTCCTAAAAAACCAAATGCCCCTTCCAACAATCCTAACTCGTGTAAAACCTTCTATTCTCCACCAGGTCTTATAGGGAGAGAACGTGATCCATGCATTATTAACCTCTAGAAGTGAAAAAGGGAAATGGCAAAAAACAAACACCCGGCACCTATATGCGTGTCATCCACCGATACCTCGGTTTCTTCTGGCTGCATCATGGCAGTGTATGCGCTCAGTGGCATTGTATTGGTTTTTCGCAACACAGATTTCTTGAAAAAAGAACGAAAGCATGAATTGGTCATCGCCAAAAATCTGCCCGCAGCCCAACTGGGAGAAGCTTTAAAAATACGAAGACTAAAGGTCACCAAATCTGAAGGTGACATGATGTACTTCGACAATGGC
>NZ_RCBY01000562.1 GCF_003838195.1 Okeania hirsuta | reverse complement strand
CACCTTGGTGGACGGCTCGCTGCGGTACAGGCCATCGATTGGCCGCTGGGCAGTACCGGGCGTCTAGGCGGCTGCACAGCTACTGCTGGGTGCGCACTGTTGGTCTTTTGACCACCAGTATTCCACACTCGGCTCACTAGTGCTATTGTTCTCCCGTGTATCTATCATCATGTCTGTTTCCATTTCCACATTTATCAGTGCTTATCCCCTAGTTGGCTTTTCAGGCTCTAGGGCTCCCTCTACTCCCTTGGCTACAGCTTGTTCCCAGGTACTATCCACCATGCCTAGTATTCCCGTAGCTGTTGGCTGTGCTTCCGGCATCGATCAGCTCGTTCGGCAGGCTTTTCCTCAGGCTCGAGTGTTCACGGCTGCTAGCCAGCATCCTGGTGCTTTAGCAGCGCGGTCTGGCCAGCTGGTCCGGTTCATTGCTACTAGCGGCGGTTGCCTGCTAGTCTTCCCCGCTGGGCCATGTCCTCGTGCTGTTCGCGTCTCTAGAGTTTCCAGGGTTACGGCTCCGGCAGTTGGGGTACTTGTGCATGGCTCGTTTAGGCTTCCGGTTCTAGTCTGCGCTTTGTGTGCCTGTGGCAGCTGCAGGCTGGGGCGGGGCCATTTGCGCCTTATTCAGTGGCAGCAGGGTGCTAGTGCTCAGCAGGCTGGCTGTAGGTGGTTTGGTCGCGCTCTCAGCCTCAGTTCTTGCATAGTTTCATCTATCGCGAGTGGCCTTCCCTTTAGGGGAACACTGGGCCGGGCTGGTCTAGCTACGGTGTTTTGGACGCTCCATGCAAGGTGTTTTCCACCTGCTCAATGCTAGCTACTTTAGCGGATTTTATAAACGAGTTATTGCCTCACCGACTGGTTGTTGGGATGGGAGATACTCTTAACCGCCTTCTGTCTTCTCCCATCTAGGATCCTTATTCCTAAAACCTCCATCTTTTCTACTGTATATTTTTGGCTTGAGCTGCGACGTTTTAAACCACTTCTTTTTTGGACCCACGCCACCCAATTGAATTGCATAGACCGTATTCCCTTTCTGCGTGTAGCGTATATCTTCAGAACTTAGTTTGTCTAGGCCTACCTTAATTGCTCCATAATCATTCCATTCGTCTTCAGCATTGCGTTTTAGCTTAGTTGTACCTTGCCCAAATTCCACAAATGGGCGTGTATCATAAATCGCTTCTCCATATAACTTTAGCCAGTGACCAATCTTCTCCATGGCTGAGACTTGTTCTACGGGAATGATGCCTGCTGCGGTTGGAGCTGCTGACAAGATCATGACTCCATTTTTACTTACTACCTCGGCTAGGATTCGAATGGCTTGCTGCGGGTCTATCGCTGGTCGTTTGTCCTTGTTGTAGCCCCATGAACTACCTTTCACCATGGATTTCATTTATACTTCTATCCTCAAAATGATGGGGCCGTAACTCGACCGGTTAGTAAGTTTTCATGGGTCTATGATAGCGTAGAAGTCCCCCAAGATTCGATATATGATCAACTATATGGTCGAACCACCTATGAAGAGGAATGTAATATCTGGCTACAAAAACTCAATGAAGTAATTGAAGCACATTGCCCCGATTACATCTG
>NZ_RCBY01000561.1 GCF_003838195.1 Okeania hirsuta | reverse complement strand
TTTCCCTTCTGCCTTCTGCTTTCTGCCTTCTGCCTTCTGACTTCTGAGTTCGTTAATGTATCCCAATTTACTTAGAACTAATATTCAACATTCGCTTAATCTGTTTCACATATTGATAAATTTCAGGTAAACGTTTATAAATAGCAGACGCTTTCAAATAAATCTTATAGGGAACTGCAGGACTACTAGAAACAATTTCTCCAGCAGCAACATCATTATGAACACCTGCTTGAGCAGTAGCGATCGCTCCATCTCCAATTTTTGCCTGATTAGCAATACCCACTTGACCTGCCAAAATCACATGATCACCAAGTTTCACTCCACCAGCTAAACCAACCTGAGCCGCCAAAGCACAGTTTTTCCCAATTTGACAACCATGACCAACCTGCACCAAATTATCCAACTTCGTATTTTTGCCAATTCTAGTTTCTCCCACTGCGGGGCGATCGATAGTAGTATTGCCACCAACTTCAACCCCATCTTCCAAAACCACTCTGCCAGACTGTTCCATTTTATACCAACCATCTTGAGTAGGCACAAAACCAAAACCTTCTCCACCAATAACCGCTCCACTATGAATCACACAACTATTCCCAATTTGACTACGTTCGTGGATCGAACAGTTGGCGTGTAAAACAGAATTATCTCCTATTTCCACATCTGGATAAATTACCACATTTGGATAAATACAAACATTATCCCCAATTTTCACCCCCGCATCAACTACAACATGAGGACCAAGATAAACATTTTTTCCTATTTTTGCTGTTGAGTGAATAACAGCAGTGCCATGAATTTCTCGAATAGGTTGAAAAGGTTGATAAAAAAGAGCGATCGCCTTGGCAAATAATAATCTCGGTTCTTTTCCTGCTACCCACTCAATACCACGTTCGCTTGCCTGGGTTTGCAGAGTCTCATCCATTGGCAAAATCAAAGCACTAGCATTTGTCGTGCCTAAGTAACTGGCAAATTTTGCTCCTTCTATATAACTAAGAGTACCTACTACTGCTTCATCCACTGGGGCCACACCTGTAATATCTGGGGCCATACCATTATTTTTTTCTAGACTACTAGCGATCGCTTCACAACCAAGTTTATTTACAAGTTCCCTAAATTTCATAATTTTCCACTGGTAGCAAATACCATTGAACTAATACCATTTTCTCGCAAAAAAATAAACCCAAGTCCAGGGAAGGCAGAGGGCAGAAGGCAGAAGGCAGAAGGGAAAGAAAAGTTCAAAGGGAGAAGTTTTTTTTATAACTGATTATCTTGACATGATGTTATACCAATTCCTAAAAGTAACGCTATACTTGGGTAAGACTTCAGTTATTAATTAATCAAAACAGGTATAATCACCTTTTTGCTAAAAATAGCCCAGTTAATGTTAATTATTCTTACTTTTTACTTCTCCCTGTACGGACGCCCTTATGCAAAGTCCCTACCCACTCCCCTATTTCCCCTCCTGGGAGGGGTTAGGGGTGGGTCCCCTACTCAACAAAATGTAGAAAAGCTTTTGAGAAATGGTATTACACCATTTTTTTTTCTGCAAAAAAATAAACCCAAGTCCATCATTTTTCATTAACTGGAGACTTAGG
>NZ_RCBY01000560.1 GCF_003838195.1 Okeania hirsuta | reverse complement strand
TAACTTCTGTCACTGAAAATATTTCCGCTGATACTTTCAGTAATTCTATTAATCATATTCAGCACTCAGTTTTAGATTTAACAGTTTTAGATTCTATTCGCCAATCATCAGGCACAAATGCAAATGATGTTATCGCTAAAATGATTGAGGATTATTTAAAAAATGTCGCTCATTATATGGAACAAATTTTAAATGCAATTGCTATTAATTCAACAAAAAAATTGAAACAGTATACTCAACTTTTGGGTGTTTATAGTTCTAACATTGGAGCAATAAATATTCCTATTTTATGTGATAAATTAGCAAATTTACCTGGTTCTGAATTAATAACTGAGGGAATGGATTTGGTCTTAGAGCTTGATAGTGAATATGAAAAAGTAATAATAGCTTTGAAACAGGAATTATTGAGTTATGTAAATTCTTAAAAATTTTACTGTTTTTCATAGCTTATATCAAATCCGTTTAATTCGGTATAAAAAAATGTTCTATCTTCAACCATTACCAAATATTTCTCGATCTCCCCATCTCCCCATCTCCCTATCTCCCTAACTCCCCTACTCCCCTACTCCCTACTCACCATCTAATTAGGGCTTGCTGATTAAATCTAAAAGTCTTTATAGATAAAGGTAAGTGCCTTTTTAAGTATCAAAAAGTTCGAGTTTTTAAGTGGTAATTGTTCAATTAGGAGCGGATTTTGGTCAAGATTTGGGCAGAAAAATTAAGGGACAAAACTTAGCTCCTACCTCCCGTAAATTCCCATTTATACTGTCTCCTGTCTCCTGTCTCCTACCTCTACTAAAAGACTTCCATAAGCAAACCCTAATTACACCGATGCTACCGGATTTGATATTATCTCCTTCCTTACCTCCTAGTTACCTAAAATCAAAATTATCAAACTCTCTATTTCATCAGGTTAAAACTACTGCAAATCTGAGGGAGTATTACAATTAAATAACATTTTTTCTATATCAGTATCAATAGATAATGGTTGAACTGGTATTCGAGTCAGTAATCTTTGAAAGGAGCGATCGCCTTGGTCAATATATTTTTGTAATTCAACTTTTATCTGTTGCCGATAGAAACCACATAATGGCTCCCACCCTTGAGATTTTTTCGGAACTAAAGCTAAAATTTCAGGGGAAAGTTGGTTTAAGTGAGTTGCCCAAGTTTGAATAATATCTAAGTTCAACAGAGGTAAATCACATCCTAATAGTAAAATCCAATCACTATTAATTTGAGCTAATCCTTGATTAAAAGCAACTAAAGGTCCTTCAGTTCTAATCTCTGTTAACCATTCACATTCTGTAGGTAAAATATGCTGATATTTTTCTGACCAAGGAGTAATAATATAAACTTTTTCTGTAAATTCACTAGCTACTTGATAAACTCTTTTTAGCATAGGTATATTTTGCCAAGGAATTAAGGCTTTATCTTTACCCATACGAGAACTTTTACCACCAGCAAGAATGAGTGCTACTAGATGATTTTTCGGGAGTGAAAGTGAAGATTTATTCATTAGGTATTTGACTTCTTTCGTTAAAATAAATAGGGTTTGCTGAATAAAGTCTTATGGGTGAGGGTAGGAGACAGGAGACAGGAGACAGGAGACAGGAGACAGGAGACAGGAGACAGGAGA
>NZ_RCBY01000056.1 GCF_003838195.1 Okeania hirsuta | reverse complement strand
TCGGAGCGGGTCTGTAAGAACGGGTCTCCTCGCCATATCCAATCGACCAAGAGAGAAAAAATTTTCATGATTAGTCAATCCTCTTCTTTTCAAGGAGAGGTAATAATATAATAATTAATAATTAATTGTTGAACTATTCCTTCTTCCTTCTTCCTTCTTCCTTCTGAAGACTTTACCTTGTCTATCCGACGGTTCCTATATCTAACTCCTGACTCGGTCCTCCTGACTCGGTTCTCCTGACTCCTTCTTCTAAAAATTTTAACAACCATTCTTTAATATAATAAGTAGCATAACAATCGTCTTGATTATAAATAATAATTGCATCTAAAAAAGAGCGATCGCCAGTTTTCAACCATTCTTCATACCAACAGACAGATTGAGCGCCATTAGCTTCGGGATTCCGCCATTCAAAACCTAACCAACGAGCAATATTTTTGAGGGAATAACTTTCTACAGGCAATATAACAGTTTGAGTAACAACTTTATGAATATCCACAAATCTTTTCAACAATGGTTTCCACAGATAATCTGGAGTGTTATAAAGTTTAGCTAATTTTTTGACAGTTTGAATTTCATACTCACAGAAGTGATAAATTGGAGCTATAGGATATTTCCAAACTAAGTTTAAAAATTGATACCAAATAAATTCTTCATCTAAGGGATTTTCGGCTAAATTAACATAGAATTTTTCTGTATTTGTGCGTTTATCAACTACTAAGACACCATGTAAATAATCTAGATTAATGTCTGGTTGAGCTTCAATATCAAAATATATTTCAACAGGAGCATTGACTATCCTAGTTAATTTGTAATAATTAATTGGTAAAGTTTTACTATCTATTTCTTCGGTCAACTTTTCATTTCTAATAATTACTTGATTTTCCCAGACAGATTGAGCTTGCTGCACAACTTGTGTACCGACTCCATCAGCAAATTCAGGATAAACTTCTAAGTCATTAGGATTAGCAGAACTTAGGGATTCTAAAGTTATCAAATCGAGACTTTTCAACACAGCATAACGATTAGGAGTAACCCCAGGCAAAAGAGATAAATGTTTTTGAGTTTCCGCAACAGTATGACAACTACTATACCAAGTACAAATACTACATTTTTGCCGTGTCATAAATACTTCTGGTTCTAAGCGATTTTGCAACATTGAAATTAACTCAGAAATAGTTTCCTGCATTTGCTCAATTCGCTTTTCTAAATTAACTTTATATAACCCTTTCTTTCGGAGAATCAACCAAGCAGCTTCTGGCCAAACTCCTTGAATACTTGCTAATATTTGAGCGTGGAAAGTAGCAACTATTTGATATTCTAATTTCGGACGTTTGCTTAACTTAATATCTGTGGGAATATAAACCCAATCACCAAACCGAGAATATCCAGGCTGTTTAATCAATAAAACTGGATGACTGACCAAATTAATAGTCTGATTTTGTGAGAATGAGTTGATTGAAGATTGCTGAATAATTAATATTCCCTGATAAATAACATCAATACCTGCTGCCATTAATACTTCTGTAGCTTTTCCCCCTGCAATTAAATCTCCACGAGGATAATCAGGCTTTTGATAAATATAATTCTTGATAATGCTCGACCTAAATTCCGAACTATCTTTAATTAATTTCAGCAGAAAATCATTAGGAGAATCTTGTTGCGTAAAATCTCCATAGGTATCTAAAAATACTTTTCTAGAACAACGTTGATAAGAAAGTAGCTGAGAGTCAGTTATAAACATTAATTATTTAGTTAGTGAGTCAACCACTTTGCGGAAGTTAAAAATCCAAAATAGCACAACTATATATATATATAGTTAGTCTAGTCCACTTGTTGAATTGAGATAAAATCGAGATATAAAGACCAAACATTTCTGACTATTCAACAGTGAAATATAGAAAAAATTCACTGCAACAATAACTATAAAAATGTCAAAAAAGCTACGCCAGCCATCTCCAACTAATCGCCTGACGGTACTTTATATTGCCGGACTCAGCGTAATAGCCGGATTATTTATATTTGAACAATTTTTAGTAGAAAGATCCCTAAAATATCAGTTTACCAGTTCTCGGGTAATTAACATCGCAGGTCGTCAACGAATGCTGAGTCAAAAACTTAGCAAAGCAGCATTAGCTATCCAGTCTAGCTCCAACTCAAAAGTCAGAAAACAACGTCAACAGGAACTCGAAAATGTTGTCCAGTTGTTCCAAACCTCCCATGAGGGACTACAAAAAGGTGATTCAGACTTAGGATTACCCAGTAATAATAGTCCCACGGTAAAACAAATGTTTGCGGAGATGGACGAATATTATCAAGCAATAGTTAAGGCCGCTCAGGGTTTGCTAGTAATCATTAACTCACAGTCACCACAAGCAAATACTAGCCCTTTTGTAGAAACCATTCTCAAAAATGAGGCCCTTTTTCTTCCACGGATGAATCAAATTGTCTTCCAATATGATGCCGAAGCTCGACAAAAGGTTCAGCAAACTAGACGAATCGAAAATTTATTATTAACAGTTGCGATATTACTACTAATATCAGAGGGAGTATTTGTATTTAGACCTGCAGTCAACAAACTTCAAGTTTATCTGGAAGAAAAAGTCAAAACTCAGGAACAAACGACCAAAATAGCAGCAGAATTAGAACAAAAAAATCAGGAATTAAATGCGGCCTTAAAGGAAGCTCAATCTATAGCCAAGCTGAAATCAGAATTTATGGCCAACATGAGTCACGAAATACGTACCCCAATGAATGGAGTAATTGGGATGACTGGTTTGCTGCTAGATACTAATCTCAATCCCCAACAACGAAACTTTGTGGAAATTATTCGCAGTAGTGGAGATAACTTGTTAATCATTATTAATGATATTCTCGACTTCTCAAAAATAGATGCCGATAAGTTAGAGTTAGAAAGCCAAGCTTTTGACCTCCGAGAATGTGTAGAATCTTGTCTAGATTTGCTAGTGCCTCAAGCTACAGATAAAGCATTAGACTTAGCCTACATTATAGACGATTATACTCCCTGCAGAATTATGGGTGATGTGACTCGGCTGCGTCAAATTCTGGTCAATTTAGTCAGTAATGCTGTTAAATTTACTCATTCTGGAGAAGTAGTAATAAATGTTACTGCTGAAGAAGTTAACTCAGACAATTCTCAATCTCCCACCCACCAAATCCATTTTGCTGTCAGAGATACTGGTATTGGTATTCCACCAGAAGGTTTAAAGCGACTTTTTCAGCCTTTTTCTCAAGTAGATTCTTCAACTACTCGTAAATACGGGGGTACAGGTTTAGGCTTAGTTATCAGTAAGAAACTGTGTGAAATGATGGGCGGACAAATGTGGGCAGAAAGCGGGGGTAATGTCGCTGGAAATCCCTTGGTAAATCAAAATAATTTAGCTTCTGCAAATTCTTTTGCTGTAGGTTCAACGTTTCACTTCACAATCTTAGCTCAAAGTGCTCCCAGTATTCCTAAAGTTTATCAAAACCCTCAGCCTCAACTTAATGGTAAACGAATATTAGTAGTTGATAATAATCCTACTAATCGACTGATTCTAAAAATACAAAATAAAAAATGGGATATCATATCTACAGAAGTAGATAGTGCTGCAAAAGCTTTAGAGTTGCTGAAGAAAGGTAAAAAGTTTGATCTAGCTATTTTAGATATGCAAATGCCGGAAATGGATGGTCTAACTTTAGCTGCTGAAATTCGTAAGTTTCCTGAACTGAAAACACTGCCATTAGTTATGTTAACTTCAATAGGTTCTCCCAAAGGTAATACAAGCAATTTGCAAGCTTGTCTAAATAAGCCGATTAAGCCAGATCAGTTATATAAAGTACTGATGCAGATTTTTGCTAATCAGGTAGTCAATATGAAAAATCAAGCTGAGATCAAGATTGATAGCCATCTGGCGATACGACTACCTTTAAGAATTTTACTAGCTGAAGATAATGTAGTGAATCAAAAAGTTGCATTGTCGATGTTAGGACGAATGGGTTATCGCCCTGATGTGGTTAGTGATGGATTAGAAACTTTGATAGCTTTAGAAAAAGTACCCTATGATTTGGTGTTGATGGATGTGCAAATGCCAGAAATGGATGGTTTGGAAGCAACAAAACATATTTGTGACAAATATGGCAATGAGTTAGACAACAGACCTGTTATTGTGGCCATGACGGCGGGAGCTATGGAGGGCGATCGGGAAATTTGTTTGCAAACTGGTATGGATGATTATATGAGTAAACCAGTTAAGATTGAAGATGTACAGGAAATACTGGAAAATTGGGGAGAAATAATCATAGCCAAAAAAAACTCTTGCGCTACAAACACAACAGTTAGAAAAAACTCCTTCTCTACCATCTCCACCACCACAATCACAAACAGCTTCTAGTTCTCCTCCAGTGATAGTGGAGGTCATTGAAAATATTCGCCAAGAAGTACAGATAGAGGGCGAAGCAGATCTGGTAACGGACCTGATCGATTTGTTTATTGAAGATACTCCACAGCAGTTACTAGCTATTAAAGAGGCGATCGATAACTCTGCCACAAAAACACTAAAAAAAAGCGCTCATTCTTTGAGAGGTAGCAGTGGTAATTTAGGAGTAGTGCGCTTGGCTGAAATCTCTGCAATATTAGAGCAGAAGGCTAAAGCTGGTACCATAACAAAAGCAGAAGCAGAAACACTTTTCACTCAATTAGAAAATGAGTTTATTATTGCTAAGTCTGTTTTAGAAGAATTACAAGTTTAAATAAAAATTTATGGTATAATCCCAAAGCACTAAATGATTAGATAATCTGCAATATTTATATGAATCATCATCCCTCTCAATTATCAAATTATCAACAAAATTTTCCGGCTTTAGCTAATAAAATTTATTTTAATTATGGTGGGCAAGGACCAATGCCTGAAGCATCTTTACAGGCAATTTATCAGTCTTATCAAGAAATACAAAATATCGGACCTTTTTCTGGAAAAGCCGGAATTTGGGTAGAAAAACAAGTAGCTTCAGTCCGGAGGGCGATCGCTGCTGAGTTAGGAGTTTCTCCAGATACTATTACTCTGACAGAAGATGTTACTGTCGGTTGTAACATTCCACTTTGGGGGATTGATTGGCAAGCAGGAGACCATATATTACTTTCTGACTGCGAACATCCTGGAGTGATTGCTACAATTGAGGAGATTCAAAGACGTTTTAAAATAGAGGTTTCTACTTGCCCGATTATGGCAACTTTAAATGAAGGAGACCCTGTAGAAGTTATTGCTAATAATTTACGCCCAAACACTAAATTATTAGTAATTAGCCATATATTGTGGAATACAGGTCAGGTTTTGCCATTGACTGAAATTGTTAAAATGTGTCAAAGTTTCTCTCCTTTTCCAGTAAAAGTATTAGTTGATGCTGCTCAATCTGTAGGGGTTTTACCTTTAAAATTAGCCGAAACAGAAGTTGATTTTTATGCTTTTACTGGTCATAAATGGTGGTGTGGTCCTGGTGGTTTAGGGGGACTTTATGTCAGTGCTGAAGCCAGGAAAAATTTAAGCCCTACTTTTATTGGATGGCGGAGTGTTATCAAAGATAAAAGTGGTAAACCAATTGCTTGGCAACCTAATGGTAAACGTTACGAAATTGCGACTTCTGCTTATCCTTTATCTCCGGCTTTAAAGGAGGCGATCGCTCTACATAATCAGTGGGGAACTGCTGAAGAAAGATATGAAAAAATTAAAGAATTAAGTGCATATTTATGGGAAAATTTAAAGAAAATTCCTGAGATTAATTGTTTGCGAACTGCACCGCCAGAAGCTGGATTAGTTTCTTTTCAGTTAACTAATGGTAAGTCTCATCAACAGTTAGTTGAATATTTAGAAAAGCAGGGAATGATGGTACGAACTATTCTCGATCCAGATTGTGTAAGAGCTTGTGTTCATTATTTTACTCAAGAGGCAGAAATTGATAAATTAGTTGCAGAAATTAAAGCTTTTGGGTAACAGCGAACCGAGGAGAAAGTAGGGAAGTTCTATGGAACCTCCCTAGAGCAAGATGTTATAGAACCCATTTGAGGTCTATCTATATTATATTTATATAGTTAAAGATGGGGAGATGGGGGGATGGGAGCATTTTTCTACCTGCTTGGTGCGTGTTCCCTCACAGGAGTCAGCATTCCCTTGCGTCATATCCCGCGACGACGCTAGTCACATCTGGTAGCGCACCAAGAGAAAAGAATGATTTGCGACCTGAAAAATGGTATTGAAGCAATTCATTCTGACTCGGTCCTCCTGACTTCTCCTCCCAGGAGGGGTTAGGGGTGGGTTGACTCCTAAGAAAGATCCTAGCTATTTGTAGCAAATATTTATTAATTTGGTATTACTTATATAACACAAACACCTTTAACTTAATATATAATATAAAGTCAAATTGACTTCTGGTTATAGGTGAGACACTATGAGATTTATATTAGGGATCGTTGCTGTTTTAATAATTTGGGTAATGCCAGCAAAAGCACAGATATCAAATACTCAAGTTCAGGCATTAGTTGAAGCACTCCGACTAGCGGCACCGCAAACAGGAACAGAAAATGATGGATTGTATAGCGACTGGCAAATTAAGCCAGATAATATTCCCAGGTGGTCGAGACTTTGCACTGGAGAGGAAATGACTGTAAAAGAGTTTGAAGCAAATACAACAAAAGCAAGGGAAATTTTGGGATGCGTAATGGAAGATATTTTGAAAGAGCAGTATGCTGCTAGTGGTAATGATGAGTCGTTAGCAGTGCGTCGAGCAGCAGCATGGTGGATGGCAGGAGATCCAAATCAATATAATCAAGGTGAGATTGGTAGCTATACTGATAAGGTTTTAGGTTTCTATAGAACCCATTTGAGATCTATTTAAAAAGAGATGGGGAGGTGGGGAGTATTTTTCAACCTGCTTGGTGCGCGTTCCCTCACAGGAGTCAGCATTCCCATGGCTTCGCTTAACATCACCGATGAAGAGTGTGTCTAGGATTGTCTAGATTTTTAGAAGGTGAGAAGTTTAGGAGTAACTTTTTTACTTACTTCCTAAACCTTTTGGGACAACTATAGCGATCGCTCAATTAGTACAATTGGCCTTTTTAAGCATTAGCCATAACCTTCTAAGAGCAAGGCTAATTACTTTAAAAGGAATTAGAGTTTTGAAGTCCTTAGCTTTTTCTGTGTTTATAGCCTCCAGTAAATCTACATTTACACCCGATTCAGCAGCCAAAAGAAAACTTTTTTTAGCTTGAATTGCACCAATTTTAATTGCCTTAATTTGCAGAAGTGCAGGAATATTAGGAGTTTCAGCCATGGACTTCTCAATAAGCGCTATCGCCTCAATCTGCCTATCAAAATATTTAGTAATAGCTTGGACTTTGCTTAGACTTTCATCACTAGAATATTTAGCCAGCAACTCATCATATTTAGTCCCCAATTCCCTACCAACTAGAGTGGTCAGGCGATGCCGAGGATAAACAATACATTGCCGACACCATAGTAATAACTGACTCCTAGCTTCAGAACTACCAGAATTTCTAAAATATTGAACATCTCCAGATTGGTACTGGTCTTTAATAAATGACTCCAGAAACTATTGTGACGGTCGGCATGGTTACTACTATTTTTTCTGTGATAGGTTGTAGCTGGATTGTTTTTCGGTATATCGGTCGGATTGAAAATCAAATTAGAAAAAATGCTGTTGATATTAATAATTTAGGCAATTCAGTTCGACGTAAGAATAAAAATCTTCTCCGACACATGAATAGTCACTGCACTTATATTGGAGACATAGAGAGCTTTTTAGAAGAATATTTATAGCGGTTTTCACAAAGGTAGACTTGCATTGCTTCTGTCTTCTGCCCTCTGCCTTCTGCCTTTAAGCCAAAATCTCTGTATTCTATGTTAATGAAAACTGCTATAAACTATCGACCTCACACCAAAATTTATGTTGCCGATGAAGATTGATAAAACTTTCAGAAAATTGCAATGTCCAGCGTGCGGAAGCACTAATATCAGAAAAGGACATCACGAATACTGGTGTCAAGATTGTGGTCATCACTGCCTACGGACAAAAACAGTGGGGATTCGCTTTGACAGATTAATTATAGATATTATGATTTTGACTTTTGATTTTCAAATTTTGACTTTTTGAACAATAGTTGAGCTAAAGTAATATTCTGTTAAGTGGGATAAATTAAGGGCTTAGGGAGAAATTGTGTTAGATATTAGACAAATTCGAGAAAATCTGCAAACTGTACAAGAATTACTCAACCGTCGTGGAGACTACGACTTACAGCCAATTCTAGAATTGGATGAGCAACAGCGAGAACTGGAAACAGAGCGATCGCAACTCCAAGCTCGCAGTAATCAGATCGGTAAACAGGTAGGAGAAAAAATTAAATCAGGCAGTGACCCCAAGGGTGCCGAAGTTCAAGCTTTCAAAGATGAGGGAAATCAAATCAAAACCCAACTCAGCGAACTAGAGCCACGGGAAAAAGAGATAAAGGCCAAAATAGAAGCCTTGCTCTTACCTCTTCCTAATTTGCCTAGTGAGTCTACACCTTTAGGAAAAAGTGAAGCAGAAAACATCGAAGTCAAACGTTGGGGCGATGAATATATTCCCCAAAATCAAAAAATTATTCCCCACTATGAAATTGGGGAAAAACTAGGTATTCTCGACTTTGAACGAGGGGTAAAAATTGCTCAAAGTCGCTTTGTGGCATTAATGGGAGCAGGAGCAGCATTAGAACGTGCCATAATTCAATTTATGCTCAACCGCCATACTCAAGTTGGCTATGTTGAAGTTATGGCCCCATTATTGGTAAATAGTCAGTCTTTGACAGCTACAGGTCAACTGCCAAAATTTGCTGAGGATAGTTTTAAGTGTGAAGCAGACGATCTATGGTTAATACCTACTTCGGAAGTTTCAACCATGAACTTGTATCGGGATGAAATTTTGACTGCGGAACAACTACCTATTTATCATTGTGCTTATACTCCTTGTTTTCGTCGAGAAGCTGGTGCTTATGGCAAAGATACAAGGGGGTTAATCCGACTCCATCAATTTAATAAGGTCGAAATGGTAAAAATTGTGCATCCTGATCGCTCTGAAGAAGAACATCAAAAATTGGTGGCAGATGCAGAAGCTATTTTACAAGCACTAAAATTACCTTATCGAATTATAGAATTGTGTACTGGAGACTTAGGTTTTTCTGCGGCTAAGTGTTATGACTTGGAGGTGTGGTTACCATCATCAGGAACATATCGAGAAATTTCTAGTTGTTCTAATGTGAAAGATTTTCAGGCACGTCGGGCAAATATTCGGTTTAAGGAAGGAAAGAAAAAAGGCACTCAGTATGTTCACGCTCTGAATGGGTCTGGTTTAGCAGTGGGACGAACTATGGCGGCTATTTTGGAAAATTATCAGCAGGTTGATGGTAGTGTGAAAATACCGGAAGTCTTGCAAGCTTTTATGGGACGTGAATTTTTATAATTGCGATCGGGTAGGGTGTGATTATACACTCCCTACTTTTAATACACTCACGAATTTTGTTGTTCAGGCGATCGTCAAGAGAAATCTAGTTTAGATCGCCAATACAGATAGATCCTTAAGGCTTAACACTATATAGTGTTTTTGCCTAAGTCCTGATTCTTCACTACCAAGGGTTATAGCCATTTTTAGGGCATTGACGTAATTTCCTTCTGCAGACAGACTCTCAGGCATTTTTTGATAGGACATTTTTCTTTTTCCTACAACCCAAATTTATTGTCCTAACAACAAGACGTAGTGTTATAGAAATATCAATTGGGACAAACTTTGATTCATCTAGCTTTCAACCCAGGATTATCTATCCATTTTAGATGTTATATTATCAGGACTTACGCAACTGCACCAATCATAGTGGTTATATCAGCAATAATGACTAAATTATACACTATATGTAGCGGTACTGCGCAAGTCCTGATTATATGAAATACAAAAAATTGTGCAAATATACTAATCTCCCTATCTCCCCATCTACCTATCTGCCCATCTCCCCATCAATCTTTGCTAGCAAACATTAACGTATTTCATATTAGTCGGAAAATGCCTTATGGTGTACTATGTCATCTGAATGTTAGTTGTATTTAATCCAAAGTTACTAGAAATATAGTTCTAGAATCAGAGATAAAGAAAACAAATATAAAAAATATAAATTGTTAATATAAGGCCAAAAAACTACTATGAGACTTGATGAAGCAGTAGAATTTGCAGAAAACCCTGAACCCCGCTGTCCTTGTGTCCTACTATTGGATACCTCAGCATCAATGACAGGCAACGCTATTCAAGCTTTGAATGAGGGGTTAGAAACTTTTAGAAATAATTTAATTACCGATGACTTAGCTAAAAAACGAGTAGAGGTGGCAATTATTTCTTTTGACAACCAAATAAAAATTGTGCAAGAGTTTATCACTGCAGACCAATTTGAAAACCCGGTATTAACAGCCCAAGGACAAACTTACATGGGTACAGCTATTAACAAAGCGCTGGATATGATTGCAGCTCGGAAGTTAGAATATCGGAATAATGGCATAACTTACTATCGACCTTGGATTTTTTTGATTACTGATGGCGAACCTCAAGGTGAATCAGAAAAAGTTGTTAAGGAAGCAACAGAGCGCATTAGAGAAGAAGAAGATAACAAGCACGTTGCCTTTTTTGCAGTGGGTGTAGAAGGGGCAAATATGGATAAGCTTGGAGAAATTGCGCTCAGAACACCGCTAAAACTGAGAGGACTTGACTTTCGGGAAATGTTTATTTGGTTATCTGCCAGTATGCAGCAGGTTTCCCACTCTAAAGTTGACGAACAAGTGGCCCTGCCTCCTCCTGGATGGGGAACAGTTTAAAGAAGTACCTCAGCGGTCAGCTTTCAGCTTTCAGCTTTCAGCAGTCAGCAGATTTTTTTTGAGACACCCCCGTTTGCGGATAATTCCGGAACCGAAAGGAGATTTCGACTCCTCCTCAACCATCTGGATGATAAGAACCCGGGGATTTTTACCGAAAAATTGTGGTTTAAAGTCTCCCCTTTTAAGAGGATAAAAAAAAGAGCATATTCCTGATGTCAAGCCTCGTTATTGCAGAGGTACTGATAACTGATAACTGATAACTGATAACTGAAATAACTCAGAGCGATAAAAGCTGATAGCTCGTTAATTATAGAAGAAGGTGTTATAGCAATTAGTACCTAAAGCAGAACACCTAATATCTTGCACAAATGAAATAAGGAAAGTTACCAAAAGTTAGGTTATGTCAACAGAAGAACAAGGTCATTGGCGAGTGGTATCGGTGTCAGTGGCAGGTACGAGTCACAAAAAACGTGGACAACCATGTCAGGATGCAAATCATTGGGAGATTTTACCGGAAGGTATTTTAGTTGCAGCAGTTGCTGATGGCGCTGGTTCATCTAATTTTGGGGAGGTAGGGGCGAAAATAGCTGTCAGTGCTGCAGTAGAAACTATTTCTCAACAACATTTTTTGTCTAAAGATAATAATGTTGATTGGCAGTATCAATTAATTGATGCTTTGAGAGCCGCGAGAACAGCAGTTTTGGCTGAGTCTCAAGTGAGGAAGGTTGAAGCACGGGAGTTTGCTGCAACTTTGATTTTGGTGGTGGCGACATCAGAGTTTGCTATTGCTGCTCAGGTTGGAGATGGTGCGGCGGTAGTGGGAGATGGTGAAGAAAATATCTTTCCGCTGACTGCTCCTCAAAGTGGAGAATATATTAATGAGACAACTTTTTTGATTTCAGAGCAAGGTGTGGAAGCTGCTCAAATCAAGATTTGGCAAGGAAAGCCTTTTCATTTAGCAATTTTTTCCGATGGGTTACAAATGCTGGCTTTGAAGATGCCAAGAGGGTTGCCTCATTGTCCGTTTTTTGCACCATTGTTTAAGTTTATGACTGTGGTGACAGATGAACAAGAGGCGACTAAACAATTGGAAGAATTTTTGCGATCGCCTAAAGTTACAGGTAGAACTGATGACGATTTAACTTTGTTATTAGCGCAGTTTAACAAGGAACAGGAATAAATAATTGATAATTTATGGACTAGACAGTGCAAAGTTCTGGGAATAACTATTGCTAGTCAAGGGTTTCACTGACTCAAGGTTAAAAATTATCCATTCACAGAGCGTAGGTGCTGTAAGCCTTTCCCAGTAAAACTTTCAGTCTTGAGAGCAAACCGTTTTTTACAGAACTTTGTATTCTCCAGTTTATGGATAATAATTGATTTTATTTTGGATTTGTGGAGATGTCTACTTAGATCAAATCTGCCAGCTATGGTTCCCGAGAAATTGGAGTGATATAATTCTCTGTATTGTCATATCGTCCATAGGGACTAAAGGCTGTTAGCTCCTAAAATTATCGCATCTTATTCCTTAAGAGTGAATAATACTAATGCTACCAAATTTGATGTTACCGAATAATTAAGGTTTAAAGCCTCTGATTTAAAGAATAAATAAAGAAAAAAATCATCTTCCCCAATCCTATCCTGCAAAACGGATAGATAATAATTAATAATTAATTTTTGAATGTAATTCAAAACTTAAATTTATCACCCAAATAATACTGACGTACTAAAGGATTATTATAAAGTTCTTCTGCTGTTCCAGATGCCAATATTTGTCCATCGCGCATAATATAGGCTCGATCAGTAATTTCTAGAGTTTCTCTAACATTATGGTCGGTAATAAGGATGCCCATTTTTCGTTCTCTTAATTTGGCAACAATCTTTTGAATTTCAGAAACGGCAATTGGGTCTACTCCTGCAAATGGTTCATCTAAAAACAAAAATCTTAGTCCATCTTTGCTAGAGGCCAAGGCTCTTGCTAGTTCTGTTCGCCTCCGTTCTCCACCGGAAACTTGGGAACCTAAAGTAGAAGCAACTTTTTCTAAGCGAAACTCATACAATAGAGAATCTAAGAACTTTTTCCACTGGCGACGAGGAATTTTTGTTTGTTCCAAGACCAGGAGAATATTATCTCTAACACTGAGGTTGCGAAAAATACTTGGTTCCTGGGCTAGATAGCCAATACCCAGTTTTGCTCTCTTGTGAATTGGTAGAGTTGTGATATCTAACTCATTTAAAAAGACAGTGCCAAGGGAGGGTTTTTCTATACCTGTAGCGATATAGAATGTAGTGGTTTTACCTGCGCCATTAGGACCGAGTAGGCCAACAATTTCTCCTTGGGCAATGAATAGATTAACTCGGCTAACTATGGCACGTTTACCATAGTTTTTATGAATATTCTCAAGAACAATTTTCATATTTGGGTTAGAAGCCAGCTCTCAAAGATTAACTAAGGAATAAGAATTAAATAAAGTCCAGATTTTTTTAAAGCACTCACACAATAGGGAGCTTAAGCAATTCAACTTATGTAGATAATAAAATCCTCATTCCTAAGCTTTAGAAACAACAAATATCTTACCAATTCCAGGCTGCTTCAATATACACAAAATATTATTATTGTCAATCATATTATTACCTGTGCAAAATTCATTTAATACTTGGAGGTACGGAAAACCTTAACAGGAAAAAGAAAATATACCTGAGTATTTTGTAGATATATAGCAGTCGCCATTACTGTATTTGACTTATGAAATAGCTACAAACTTGGGAATAAAACTTCTTACTTTTTCCTTCTGCTATACAAACAATTTTGTTTGGTAGTTTGCTGTGTAAAGATTTCTAGAGTTTTCGGGAACAGAGAACAGATACAAAAAATCAGGCACACCACATTAATTTGTAATATGCGATAATTTTTAATTATATATAATATAGTTATGGGCTTATTGGACTTTTAAAGGCGGGTTTTGGATTGAATGGAGCAGTAACATTGCTTCCCCCATCTGCATCTTCACCTGTAGGCACTAAATATACAGATTCTACTTGCCCTTGAGACTGAGGTAGAACAATAAAGCGTCCTTCATCTATGAGATAGGTAACTGTTTCTCCACGAATTGTATTGCCTTCCTGTAGGATAAATACATCTCCACTGAGGACAATTCGACGTTCTCTACTAAAGTATTGAGCTTGAGCTGCTGTGGCTTGAATTTGGCGAGCTGGATAGTTAATTTGGACATTACCACGAGCTGTAACAACTCCTGTTCGAGAGTCTGCTTCTTGAATGTCGGAGCGAACAGTCATAGTGCGCCCTGAGGAGTTTTGATTATTTGGGGGTGGGTTAGGATTAATTTGGGCAGATGTAGGATATGTTACAGCATTTACAGCCAAAGGTATGATTAGGGCAAGTCCTTTTAAGATCAGTAATTTTGATATTTTTTTGTTTAGTATCATTTTTAATTTGGTGAAAGTTGTCAAGGATTCTATTGTCTTGACTCTTGGGTAAAAGTTAGGTACTTGTATTATTTTACAGGAAACTGAAGGGACTTATCTATATTTTGAAGATATTGTGGCATTAAAGGCAATCTTTTTCAACTCAAAAATTTGTTTCAACCTGTAGCAAAATTCACGGGCTACATTCCATTGTTCTCTTGGTATACTTTTCATTCTAATCATAAATTCTACTTCAGTTTGAGAAACACTATTGACACCTAAAACACTGGCAGAATCTAAAACTTTATCTCCCCACTCTGCATCATTTTTTAACTCATTAGCAACTTGTTTAACTAATTGTACTGCTTGGCTTAAATTAGAATCTAAATTAACTTTTATTCTTAAATCAATACTTGCCCAATCTTTCGTAAAATTATGAACTATAGAAATATTGCTATTAGGAATTGAACTTAAACGTCCTCCTACATCACGTAATTGTGTGACACGAAAACTCATATCTTCTACATAACCTATAGTATAATCTAGGTCAATCAAATCGCCAATTGCATACTGATCTTCTAGCAAAATTAAAATTCCACTGATGATATCTTTAACTAGATTATGACCACCCAAAGAAACTGTGAAACTAATAATACCTAAACCTAATAATACTATAGTTATAGAAACATTGAAATTTTGAAATATCCAAAGCATACCAATACAACCTAATGTAAACATCACAATTCCTTTCAATGTATGAGAAAAAGTAATTGCTTGTGGTATTTTTCTATGACCATAACTTTGATTTTCTAATCTTTTAAAACTATTTATAGCAAACCAGTTGACCATCACCGGACTACCTTTAATTGCTAAATAAGTACCAATTATAATAGTGAACACTATGACATGAGAAACTAAAAAAATCTGTAGCCAACGACTATGAGGAAAATTACCTAAAATCCAAATAATACCACTTAACCATAAAATCAAGTGACTTACTTGCAGAAAACTTCTAAAAAAAGAATTTTTATCTTGCTGTTGTTCCCATCTTAACTGTTGTTTTTGCCCTAAAGTTAACTCTGTTTTTGCTGTTGTTAATTCTTGATAATTTATAAATTCATCTACTTGTGGGCGAGATACTTTTAAATTTTCTATGTATTTTTGGATTTTTTGATACTTTTTTAAGCAGTGCTTTTGCCAAATTGATATGAGAAAGCTCAACAGAATCAAAGCTAATATTATTCCTAAAGAAATTAAAATTTGCCTCAATAAATAGTCTGGTTGTCGCTCTCTCTGCGCTCTAATTAAGGCATCCTTCATAAAACCAATAATCTGATTAGTTAAATCTTCTCTAGATATGCCATGAATTTGAGCATCTAAATCTGTGATGGCAATCAGAAATTTATTTTTGAGTTGTTCTGCGTCTGAGGCAAATACTAAAGTCTGGTTTTCTCGGGTTTCAATAGTTAATTTTAAAGTATCAGCATCAAAGCAATTTTTAATTGTTTGTTTGAGGTTATTTTCATACAGTCTAACTCTAATATTTAGGGGAGATGTATTACTATTTCCTTGGATTTCTTGTCCTGCTACTGCTGCTACTTTGAAAATTTCTCTGCCGTCGATTTTGATTGGTTTATAAACTATATTACTGATAGGTGTTAATGATGGAACTTGAGTAACATTTTCAATATTATTATTCTCTAATGTTTCTGAAGTCTGACCTAATGCTAAGAAAGTTTGATTAGTTATTAGAATAAAGGTTAAGAGACTAAAAATTATAACTGTTATGATTTTTGAGATTTTATAGCGATTAAAGAAGTTATTTTGCTTGATGAGTAGTTGTTTGAATGAAATAAATTTATAAATTTGCATAAGTCAATTCAGTTATAGTAATTTCATTTGAGTTGCGTAAAAAACCTGGTCGCTTTTAGGCAACAGGCAACAGGCAACAGGCAAAAGGTAAGAAGGTTTGCCGGACTTTTTACTGCTAGTCAATAACCAATTCTTTTTGACATCTCATTTGAAAACGCTATATCAGTTATCATTTAGCCTCAGAAAGAGGAGCTACGTTATCAAAATAATTGGGTTGTGCAACCCCGCCTTTTAAGGCCAAATATTTTTGGCTCCTTGCTCAAATCCTCGTTACAAAAATAACTTCTGACTTCTGAATTCTGACTTCGTTAACAGTACCTCCTGCAATAGGGAGACGAGAAGATGCAGAATTTTCTTTCTTTTTTATCCCCTTAAAATGGAAGGCTTGAGACCTGATTTTTTTGGTTATTGAAGATAAAATTAGTCTATTGATTGCTTTCTGGCTAAAAGGATAAACATCCGGACAGAAATTGTAATGTTTTAGCAATTAGTAAGTCGTATATCAGCCTATTACTAATGTAATGCTATGGGAAAAAGGCTTTTATTTACTTATATTGCTTGATTTTAAAGCCTGATCTGATAACATTTTTTGAAAAAAATAATATAAAAATATGCCAAATAATATATACTTATTTTTTCCATAAATAGCTTTTAAATAATCAAAAAATATCTGAAATAGAAAATAATTCAGCATATTTTAGTTGAGATTAAATAGTTTTAATTGAGTGTGATTAATTTAGAGTATAGAGCAAAACATTAATTTTGATTGATGTGCCACACTTACATTAAATATCCTGTACTTTTATCCCCTCACAAATTTTTTTTTGCTCAATAAAATTCATTTAAAACTTGAGATATAAATTTAATAATTAATATCAATCACAAGATCATTAATAATTATTAAATTTATATCTCAAGTTTTAAATAAATTTTTTTTTGCTCAATAAAATTCATTTAAAACTTGAGATATAAATTTAATAATTAATATCAATCACAAGATCATTAATAATTATTAGACCAAAGCAGTATAATGATAAAATAAGTCGTAAAAAAATCCCAAAAAGACGATGATTATAGAAGTTTCTTTGACTGAAATAGCCAAAACAACCCGTCAAGCAGCACAAAAATCGGCAGGTTTATCCACAGAAGTAAAAAATCAAGCAATTGAAGCAGTCGCCCAAGCACTGGAAACCGCAGCACCAAAAATTCTAGCAGCAAATAAACTTGACTGTCAGATAGCTCAAACCAATGGCATTGCTAAACCTCTTTATAATCGATTGAAAATGGATGAGGCCAAACTTAACAGTGCGATCGCAGGTCTACGGAATGTTTCTATTTTGGCTGACCCAGTTGGTACGGTGCAAATACATCGAGAATTAGATGAAGGATTAATTCTCAAACGTATTACTTGTCCATTGGGAGTTATTGGTGTGGTTTTTGAAGCTCGTCCTGATGCTGTAATTCAAATTTCAGCTTTGGCAATTAAATCAGGAAATGGTGTCATTCTCAAAGGAGGTAAAGAAGCAACGAATTCATGTCAAGAGTTAGTTACAGCAATTCGTCAAGGACTGGCAACAACTTCTGTTAATCCTGATGCAGTACAGTTGTTAACTACGCGAGAGGAAACTCTGGAGTTACTGAAGTTAGATAAATATGTCAATTTAATTATTCCCAGAGGTTCTAATTCTTTTGTGAAATTTGTACAGGAAAATACTCAAATTCCTGTTTTGGGTCACGCTGAAGGAATTTGTCATGTTTATGTAGATAAGTCAGCGGATATTCAAAAGGCAGTTGCAGTTACTGTGGATGCAAAAACTCAGTATCCTGCTGCTTGTAATGCAGTGGAAACTTTGTTAGTTCATACTGATATTGCTGACAAGTTTTTGACAGAGGTTTTCCCAATGATGGAAAAGCATCAGGTAGAGTTACGAGGTGATGCAGCTACTCGGAAGATTTTACCGTCGGTAAAGGTGGCGACAGAAGTAGACTGGGCAACAGAATACAGCGATTTAGTATTGTCAATTAAGGTAGTAGATAATTTAGAGTCAGCGATCGCTCACATCAATACTTATGGTTCTGGACATACAGATGCTATTGTAACTGAGGATAGAGAAACCGCAGAATTATTTCTGGCTCAAATAGATGCGGCGGGAGTATTCCATAACTGTTCGACTCGGTTTTCTGATGGCTTCCGTTATGGTTTTGGAGCTGAAGTAGGAATTAGTACTCAGAAAATGCCACCAAGAGGTCCAGTAGGTTTAGAAGGGTTAGTAACTTATAAATATCAAGTTGTAGGTGATGGTCATATTGCTGCTACTTATTCTGGCGATCGCCCTAAGGTATTTACTCACCGAGATTTGTAATATGGCAGAGATGGTGAATAGGGGAGTGGGGGAGTGGGGGAGATGGTCTGATTTAATATTAGAGTTGTCGCTAAATAGAGGGAAAAAATTACTCCAACCTAGACAGAGCAATAATTCTAAGCATTTTTTCCCTAAATAGCTACAATCCTGACATACCAGGGTTTTTGGGAGTTTTTTAAGTTATAAAGCGACAAGTCTATTGAAGTGTTGATAGAATTATAAACATATACTGTATAACCTGATTCTATATGATACCTAAAACCTACCACTTACCGAATGATTGAGGTTTAAAGCCTCTCCTTTAGAGGAGAAAAAAGAAAAAAATTTCACGCTCCCCGTCAATCTTCTTCTTTTCAAGGAGAGGTAATTATTAATTATTAATTATTAATTATTAATTGTTGAACATCTTCTTCAATTTTGTTGCATTCGAGCTACCAGAATAGACCTGAAGTTTTCAAATGCTTCTGGTGTGGCCTCAGAAGCTTGCCATGTTGGACGTGCCATTAAGCGATCGCACCAAGCACTTACTTTAGGATATTCAACCAAGGAAATACCACCTCTTACTAAGAATAAGGGAACAATTGTTCCAGCAACAACATCAGCTAAAGTTAAATTGTCACTACCAAAATAAGAGCGATCGCCCAATAATTTCTCAAAAAATGTTAGTGCTGTAGCAATTTTCTGTTGCGCTTTCTCAACTTTTTCTAAATCCTCTCCTGGTAAATCAAATATTCTTGGTACTAATGCATCAATGGAAGGCAATAATTCATTAACACTAACCATTTGTACCATTCGCACAATTGTTAGGTCTTTGACATCTTGAGGCAACATATTAGGAGTAGGGTACTTGGCTTCTAAATAGTCCAAAATTGCCAAAGATTCCACTACATTAAAGCCATCATCTACCAAAGCAGGAATGTGGTGGAAAGGGTTAATGGCCAAATAATCCGGTTGAAATTGTTCTCCATCACTCAGTTTAAGTTCTACCAGCTCAAACTCAAGTCCTTTTTCTAGCAATGTCACCCAGACGCGACGGGAATTAGGAGATATTGGGGTGTGATAAAGAGTCAACATCAGAAAACCTCACAGTTTGATGAATAGGATATGTTCTGCTAATATTAACATTTTGGAAGTAGGGAGTAGGGAGTAGGGAGTAGGGAGTAGGGAGTAGGGAAGAGGGGATATAGATTAATATTGAACTGTACCTCACCATCTTAAAAAGTGCTGTAAAATTGTTGCGAGTGTACCTCATAAACCTGAAATACGCTGTAAGTAGTCAAGTAATACCGTTTCACGGAAGTCAAAAGTCAAAAGTCAAAAGTTAAAAGTAAGATTTTATCAGCTTAAAACTTTGACGCTACAGTAATTTCAGGGAATTATTTCACACAAAGAATAAGATAAGTAGTGTAGCCTAAGTTGATGAAATTGGTATAAAATTAATTGTATATTTAATTGTATATTTAATAGTCAGCCTAAATAAGTAGGAAAAATTGGCGTTGGTGAATTTAGCTATGATTTTCCTGCTTAGGGAACAGGGAACAGGGAACAGGGAACAGAGAATAGTAGGGACGTTGGATGCAACATCTATATAGATTACTAAGGGTGAAAAAAGAATGCTTTTCTTAGGTGGAACTTCAATTATTAAGTAATTAATATCATGTCCGGATAATTAGCGATCAAAAAACTTTCTCCTCTTTTTCCTTTTCCTCCTCTTTCTTCTTGCTTCTTTCTTCCCTCCTGACTCGGTCCTCCTGACTCCTGACTCCTTCGTCATTTATTTATAAGTATTCAACCGGACATGATATAACACAGGTGGAATAGCATTTTTGATAATTATTAGCCATTTAGTATTAATTACTCTTATGTTTACTACTCCCCCACTCCCCTACTCCCCCACTCCCCTACTCCCTTTTTTAATTTAATCCAACTATTTTAATGCCACAAACGAGATGAAATTATGAAATTTAATCAGCGATTCTACTTGTTGAAAACCACTGTCGTTTAACATTTGTAATTGTTGAATTTCTGTCAAAGGAACTAATACATTTTCCAGAGCTTCTTTTTTTCGTTCAATTTCATTCTGAGCATAACCATTTTTAGCTTTAAAAGCTTCATAGTGGCGGGCAATTTGTTCTTGGAACTGAGGACAACTAGACCTAATTTTTTCACTTATAAATAACAAACCACCAGGAACTAAACCTTGATAAATTGCCTGCAATAATTTTTGTCGTTGAGGGAGAGATAAAAATTGTAAGGTGTAGTTCATCACTACCACACTACTATTTTCAAAAGAGTAATTTTCTGCATTTTCACAAATTAACTCTATCTGATGAAGATCTTGAATTTGAGCTAATTTTTCTTTAGCTTTATCCAGCATATCTTGAGAATTATCAATTCCTACTAAAATTGCTGGCTGTTTCAAAAATCGCCCCAATAATTCTAGGAAAGTACCTGTGGAGCACCCCACATCAATAATGCGTGTTTTTGGTTGGTAATATGCCCGCGTCCAATGCACTGCACCTGCTACAACTTCTCTATATAGAGGCACCGAACGAGATACCATATTATCAAAAACTTTGACTACTTCGGCATTAAAAGTAAAAGGTTTCGGCCAGGGGCTTTTTTCAAATAATTCGTCTTTTTCTGAACTTAAATATAGTTCTGTCTCTAGTGATTCAGTCATATTAAATCAGGAAGAAGGAAGGAGATTAATATTTTAGGTAAAAGTCTTTGATTAATGCGATAAATTCAGGGGTGTATAAATATTGTTTAGCTTCAATAATAAGAGTATTTTCTTGAGGGGGTAATTGATTTTTACTTAGTTCCATCAAGATTCGCTTCGTTGGAATTTCTGCCATGGATTTTACATATAGTTTTTTGTGACAAAATAATCCAAAATATCGTGCTTTTATCTGAAATTTTTTAGCTTGCTCTACCGGATAAATTACAGCTAATTTACCTGTGTCAGACAAAAGTTGAACTGCTGTTTGTAATAAATCAGTTTGCGAAAGAAAGTCTGTATGTCTGGCAATTGTCCTGGCTTTTTTTGCAGCCTTAGAAGCATTTTCAAAGAAAGGTGGATTTGATACTATTAAATTGTACTGTTTTTGACAAGATTCTGCATATTCCTGAATAGAATAATTATGAATTTTAATCCTATCTGACCATGGCGATCGCTCCACATTTTTTCTAGCTTGAATAGATGAGTTAACATCAATTTCTACAGCATCAATTTGAGCAAGGGATAGTGTTCCACACCGCTGACGTGAACGCTGTGCCAGCATTAAAGAAATTAAGCCCGTACCAGCACCAATATCCAAAATTTTTTCTGCTCCAGAAATATCTACCCATGCTCCTAATAAAGTACCATCAGTACCGACTTTCATTGCACATTGGTCTTGTAGAATAGTAAACTGTTTAAATCGAAATTGATTTCCTCCCATATTCTAATTTCTCTCCTTAATATATATCATTGAAGAAGGTGGTAGGTAAAAAAAGGCTCTCCTATCTAAATTTTGACTTCTGACTCCGTTAAAAACTTGCTCCTTTTCTTCTACCAAAGTATAAATATTTAACCAAACATAATATAAAAAATAATACCTAGTATATCAGCTCACTATCTCCATATTTCGGAAAAATACAAATAATATCTATTAAGTTTATATTTTTCAGGATTAACCTGCAAAATATTTATTTTTTCTTCATTCTGGAAATTTATCAATTCTGATTGCCTAGTATAGCAGTCGAAGAAAAGGGCGCGACATATCAAAAACTTAAAATTTATTCCTTCTTCCTTCTTCCTTCTGCAAGGAATTTATAAAATTTCTAATTTTGACTAAAAGTTCCAGATTTACTACCTAGATGACTGAAGCTTCAAATGTAGAAAAAATTAACACCAATTATTATATAGTAGTTGGCAATTAGAGGTTTCATTTGGTGAAGACTATCTATATTGAATAAGTCAAAAGTAAAAAATAAATTTTTAGCGGACTCAGACTACAGACTACAGAAGAATATTATACTAAAAACTTTCAACCAAAAGTCATAGAGAAACTAATAATTACCATTTTTTCTACAGGTAATCCTTACAATTAATTTTATATATAGGAGAAGAGCTATCGATGTTAAATAATTTTAATTGTGCTGTCAAAACTTCTAGTACAAATAACCGATATTTGTTATCCATGACTAAAGAGGCAGTAGTTGATGAAATAATTCGACCAAATCAACTTGGTAGAGTTCGTTATCGGGGTAGTTTATGGAATGCTAAATGTATCCAAGAACTTACAGTTAATACAGGAGAAGTTGTATATGTTTTAGGTAACCATGGTATCACTCTCATTGTAGATACTATTCCCAATAACGATAATATCGCTCCTGATATAAGCGATAAAAAATTACCATTACCAACACCTTTATTATTTGCTGGTAAATTTTTACTACTATTATTTATTTTGTTGTAATATCAAATCCTGTTAAACAGTTATAGATTGGTTAAGTCTCTTGGAGTCAGGAGTCAGGAGTCAGGAGTCAGGAGGAGAGAAAATCACAAAGATTTAGTAGTTATGAAAATTAGAGAATTTGAGTGAAAAAAGAATGCTTTTGTGAGGTGAAACTTCAATTATTACAGCACTTTTGAGGATAGTAAGGTACACTTGTAGGACTATTCTTATATTTCCTATTCCCTGTTCCCTAGAGCAATAAAACTTTGTACCTCATCAACTAGAAAACTGCTGTAAGTAATTAACACAGGGGCAATGACATTTTTGATAATTAGCACGTCAGTAGAGGCAAATGGCCATTCGCCCCTACAATCTTAATAATGCTGAATAAGACCAATGCTACCGGATTTGATATCACTCCCCCACTCCCTCACTCCCCCACTCCCCCACTCCCCCACTCCTTCAAACCATAAACCCGAAACCAATCAACAGCATCCTGAAGAGCAACTCTAATCGAAGACTGAGGTAAACCCAACTCATTCACCGCTTTAGAAGTATCATAATACATTCGTTGTTGAGACATTCGTACCCCATCCACAGGAATAGAAGGTAGTTTCCCCAAACTTCCCAGAATTATTTCATCAACCCATGCCACAGTTAAAGGCAACCAAACAGGAACAGTTTGTCTAGGAGCAGCTAAACCCGTAATTTCCTCCAATAAATCTAGTAACGCCTTAAGTGTCAGATTTTCATTTCCCAAAATATAGCGATCGCCACATTTCCCCCTTTCCAAAGCTAACAAATGTCCCCAAGCTACATCCTGAACATCAATAATATTCAAACCAGTATTTACATAAGCAGGCATTTGCCTACGCAAAAATCGCACAATAATATCACCAGTAGGAGTAGGTTTAATATCCCAAGCACCAACAGGAGTAGTAGGATTAACAATTACCACATCTTGTCCCAAATTAACCGCCTTCACCGCTTCCTGCTCCGCCAAAAACTTAGACCTTTTATAATCACCAATCAACTTCTCCAGTGGAGACTGATAACCCTCATCAACCACCGCACCAGAAACCCCCACCCCAATAGCAGCAACAGAACTCGTATAAACCGTCCGTTCAATTTTCGCTCGTCGTGCCGCCTCCAAAACATTGCGCGTACCAAACACATTATTTCTGTAAAGCAACTCTCTATCCCTTTGCCACAAAGAATAATGAGCAGCAACATGAAACAAAACCTCACACCCCACCATCAACTCCCATAAGTGGGAGTCATTTAAGTCACCCAGCACAACCTCCACATCCAAACCATGGAGATTATCTAGACAACTTGTGGGGCGAACAAGCGATCGAACAGTATAACCCTGCTGCAACAACAACCGGACCAAGTTTGCCCCAATAAAACCACTGCCACCAGTAACAAAAGCTTTCAACTTCTAAAACCCAGCAGCATCAACCAGCAAATCATCGCAGAACCCTGTCTTTGTCGGCAGCAAAATATCTGCTAACTTGTCTCCCACTAGAGGTCTACGCATTTTAATTTGAAACTCAGAAAACAAGCCGTCCCTACATCTTACTTTGACACTTTTAGCAGCTCCTTCTCCAAAAGAATTTTCAAAAGCTGTGTCTATCTGAGACCGAGTAATAATTTTACCAATATTTTCCGCAAACAACTCCTGTACCTCAGAATCATTCACTTCTCGAAGTAAGTCTAGGGAAATATCATAATAAGTATCCTCATCTCGTCCATCGCAAGTTCCATGTTTGACCCACTCATGACGATGCAGATAAGACTTTACTCCTGGCATTAATACTGCCAACTCAGAAGTTGTTTGTTCATCCAGATCCAATGGGGGTAAATCATCCCATTCTCCCTGCTTATCATTACTTTTATCTTCATAAGACACACCACAATAGGATGCTCTATCGGGCCATAAGCCATGTAAAGTAAAGTTAGTGGCATCGTAGCGTTCTGCTGTTTGGGAAATACACTCTGGTTTACTTTGCTTTGTTTGACAGAAACTAGGTTGCCAACTAATGGCAAGAACATATTTATCTATACAACGTTCTATAGGGCAGCTTTGACCAGTGAGTATTTCTGTGTCGTCTCCTTCTGCTTCACTGATACTTTGTCCGTCGGGATTAAATTCACCACAGCTCTTGTTGACCCATTTAGTTTGTCCATCCACTTTGATATTAAAGTAGTCTCCAGTTTCTTTGTTTCGCCCTAAGACTGGGTAAACCTTTCCAGTTTCAAGAGTGACAGGTCCAGTTTTCTTTCTGAAGCTTGTGTAGGCTTCACAATTATTGTTTATTGTGAAATCCCCATCAATTTGATAGAAGGCAAAAGCTGGACTTTGTCCCAACAGTAGAAAAGATAATAGGAATGCGATGATTAATCTCATTGAGTCTCCTTTATTATTTTGGTCGCAGAACTATTTCAATATATCTGAACAAAGGGACAGCGCACAAGTATCAGGAAGAAGTCAAAAGTCAAAGGTAAGATTTTAAGGGATTAGGGTTTCAGCGATTCTCCGACCCGCGTCGATGGGGGTCTATGCAAAGATGAAAAACTATCTCTTAGCCACTATTAACTACTAATAAATGACTAAAAATGTATTACTATTTATTTATCGAGGTTCTCAACTAAAAATATAGTAACTTTTTCATTTCATCCCTGTCAAATGGACTAAAAAATCAATTGTCGATCATCTTTTTGTCAAATGCCAAGCTTTAGTGGTCAGTAGTATTATGTAGAAAATTCCTTTTCTACATAGTGTTCAACTATAAGTAAAAACTCCTATTGCGACATACGCAATAAAAGTAACTAAGCATAAACTCTTATTGTTCTTTGTTACCTAAAAAAGCGATCGCCACTGTCTCCACTGACCAATTAGACAACGGCGTATTTACCTAAACGCATCAGAAGGCCAGCACTATAATCTATGATGAGCGTGTCTGGATGAATGATGCGTGTATAATTATGATTCGATGTCATAATTAGACACAAATATTAATAGTTTATCCAGTATAAATTTTAGGTAAATTTAGTTATAATAGTCAATGTAGTCAAGGAATTAACAATAACTTTGCTAGTAATTGAGGCCAAATTAAAAGGCAGTCAAAATCAGTACAAAGTTTTAGATGAAATGATTCTCACAGGTCAATTCATCAGAAACAGTTGTTTGCGCTACTGGATGGATAATAAAGATGTTAAACGCAATGACTTACAAAAGCTTTGTTCTGTACTAGCAAAGGATAGTAATTTTCCTTGGGTGAAAAAGTTAAACTCTCAAGCAAGACAAGCATCAGCCCATAGAACATGGCAATCAATACAACGATTCTACAAAAATTGTAGACTGAAATTACCAGGTAAAAAGGGCGATCCAAAATTCAATAAATTCACTCGTTCAATAGAGTACAAATCAACAGGTTATAAGCTATCTCCAGACAGAAAGAAAATTGAATTTAAAGATGGTTTTCAAGCTGGTGTATTTGAATTGTGGACAAGTCGCGATTTAGTCTGGTATTCAGAGCAACAAATAAGTCGTGTAAGAGTTGTGAGACGAGCTGATGGTTATTATTGTCAATTTCTAGTAAATGTAGAGAGAAAAGAAACTCATAATTTTCAAGGCAATGTCGTAGGAATAGATTTAGGTTTAAATACTTTTTATACTGATAGTAATGGTAATGTTGTAGATAATCCTAAGTATTTAAGGAAGTCGGAAAAACGACTAAAAAAGCTACAACGGAAAGTATCGCGCCGCCACGAGAAAGGAAAAAAGGCACAATCAAATAACTACCACAAAGCCAGAAAGAAATTAGCCAGGCAGCATCTCAAAATCAGTAGACAGCGTAAAGACCATGCAGTAAAGACTGCACGGGCGTTAATCCAATGTCACGATTTGGTAGTATACGAGGATTTGAACATTGCTAACCTAGCTAAAAATCATCACTTAGCTAAATCTATATCTGATGCAAGCTGGTATCAGTTCACCGAATGGCTGGAATATTATGCTAAGTTGCATGGAATTGCTTGCATAGCAGTACCTCCACATTTCACATCTCAAAATTGTTCCAATTGTGGTCAGACTGTTAAAAAATCTTTGTCTGTTAGGACTCACAAATGTCCGCATTGTAGTTATATTGCTGATAGAGACCACAATGCAGCAAGGAACATTTTAGCTAAAGGTTTAGAAATGCTAGGAGCAATAGTCAACAGTACCGAGGGGCACTCGGAATCTGGGGGAGACCCAAAAGCTACGGGAGAGTCCGACCTCTGGTTTGGTAATAGTGATATTGTCCATCTAAGTCATCTCTGTGAGCGTAGAATCATCAATGATGAGAATCCCGCATCATAATCTCTGATTTGATGCCGGGAGTATGTCAAAGAAACAGAGTCTGGCACACCTCAGGGTGGTGTCATATCACCTCTGCTGGCTAACATCGCATTGGATGGAATGATTAGGGACACCCAAGAAATTTTTCCTAACCAGAAGAATTATATCCAAGGGTACAAACCCAAAATCATCAGCGTATCTGATGATTTCGTAGTAATTCATAGAGAATTAGAGGTCATTCTACAATGCAAGAAAGCAATCCAAGAATGGTTAAAACCTGTAGGACTAGAACTACAAGAGGATAAAGATGAGAATTTGTCATACCCTCCTGGGAGGGGTTAAGGGTGGGTCCCCATCCCCCCATCATCCACAGAACCACCAACTCAAAAAATATGAGCCAAACCATTCCCAAAAAAATCCGCGCCATGGAAGGGTAAAGAGAGTTGACAGGGGATTTTTTTCCAAGTAGTATTGTATTATGGGTTGCAACTCGCCCGTACTCTTGATTTTTTATTCAATCAATTAAGTAAGCGATCGCCTCTCTCCCCATAACTTAAAAAATAAACAGCTAAATCAAAGACAAAGACTTATAAACAGAAACCAAAGTATTAGCACAAATCACCCCAGAAGCAGCCACTGCCGGAACACCAATACCAGGCAGCGTACTATCACCCACTCGATACAAACCAGGAATAGGAGTATGAGGCCCAGGGAAACTACCATCACCAGCGACAATAGCTGGCCCATAAGAACCTTGATAACGTCGTAAAAAACGAGCATGAGTAAGAGGGGAACCAATTAACTCCAGACTTATACGTTGTCGGACATCAGGAATAACCCTTTCCAAAGCCAAAAATAAAGACTCAGCCTTTTCACGTTTGCGTTGTTGATAAGAGTCATCCTTTTGCCAACCAGAAAAAGATTCCAGAGTATAAGCATGAACCACATGATGACCGGGGGGAGCAAGATGAGAATCCCAAACCGAAGGAATAGAAATCATACAAGTATTGCCAGGAGTGCTAATATCAACATCCCCATCAAGCACAACCACATGATGTCCCGTCAAATCCTCCAAACCATCAGCACGAATACCCAAATGTAAGTGCATAAAACTTTCTACAGCAGGAGTCGCCAAAGCAACTTCGCGGTAAGAAAAAGGTAAATCTTCTAATTGCAATAACTTAGTATAGGTATCCCAAATCGTAGCATTGGAAATCACAATATTCGCTCTAACAACTTCATCCCCACGCAACCGCACCCCTATTACCTTGCCAGACTCTATCAATATTTGTTCCACATGAGTATTCAAGCGTAACTCACCACCCCAACGTTCTAGACCTCTAACCAGAGCATCAACTATAGCACCACTACCACCCATAGGATATTCCACAACTGAGTTAGAACGTTCTCCCAACATAAAGGCCACTTCTGGAGCAACAGTACCATCAGCTTTTAAACCAGAGAGGAGAAAACATTCCAAGTCTATTAAACGACGTACCCATGGGTCTTGCACCCATTTGTCCATTATTTGCCCAACAGAACCCCCAATATCTCTGAGAGAAGGCAGTAACTTCAGCAAAGATAATCCATATTTTCCCAATAAAATAGGAATTAACCAAAAATCAGCTCTTAAAATTGTAGTGGGAATTTCTTTCAGGCCGTTATATATTTGCAAGAGATGCTCTTGAAATTGTTCTAATTCTTCAGCACCTTGAGTTGTGAACTTAGCAACAGCTTCTATGTAGGACGACGCATCAGAATAGATAGGTAAACTACCTTCAGGAAAATGATAGTGTCCCAGAGGGTCATAGACAACTGTCTCAATAGATTCTCCCAAAATTTCTAGGACTTTTTGTAAAGGATTGAGACTATTGGGGTCAGCTAATCCACAATAAAACGAAGGGCCAGAGTCAAAGTGGAAACCTTGGCGGGAGAAAGAGTGAGCAGCACCCCCAGGGATAGCATGGCTTTCACAAACTAATACTTTTTTGCCATAGTAGGCTAGCATTGCTCCTGCAACTAATCCTCCAATACCACTACCAATGACTATTACATTAAAGTTTTCCATATCATATTAATTTTTTTTTGACAATAGCTTTAACAGTTATTAATCTAAGACCTCTTTTTGAAGAAGGCAGAAGGCAGTGGGAACTGTTTGCGTAGCATGACCTAGGAAAGACAGAAGGGAAAATTGCTTATGGATTCAAACCCCACACAATTTTAAGCACCCCCGTTGATGGTGGGGTATTAAACCCGCCACAGAAAAGATAATTATCTTTTTCTTTTGGGTTGAACAGGACTTACGCATTTTTCCGAGAAAAACGCTATATATACCATAGTGCTATAGTTTTTATCTACTATATATAGTATCTTTGCGTAAGTTCTGTTTAATATAAAATCCGGTTATACAGTATATGTTTATAATTCTATCCACACTTCAATATTAAATCGGACTATTTCCCAATCTCCCCATCTGGTTCCCTTTCCCAAAATTGATATAAGCTGTTCAATATTTAAACAGCTTAATAATTTTCTACTGTAGCAAAGTGACTGAATTAATTACAAATTGACTTGATATTCTAGTAGAGTTGATGACTATATTACTTTTGTATTTCAAATAATTCTATAACCACAGTAATATAGTAGCTTAAATAATTTGTAAACAATCGAATAGTAGATCAAAAAGTGAAAAGCCTTACTCCTGTTGCCTAATTCCGAGATATTTTCTGCACAACTCAAATAGGACTACTATATAATTTATAATGGGCTGATTATTATCCATGACTATAGCTAAATCAAACACAGCATCTTGAATTATCCAATAAAATCCTATTTTTGATGAACAGCAATTTGAGTATTATTTTTTGCCCAAACTGATGTTTAAGATGTGACTATTATCAGTAAATCATTTTAAAGTTTCAATAACTTAGAAAAAAAATTACAAATTATTCAGGGATAAAAAGTATGGAATCATTTTCAATCATAGATACAGTAGTTAATGAACTCAAACAAGATGGAGATTTAATCAGAATTAAGAAAGTAATCTATTGTGCTTGCGAAGGCAGGTGGGAAAATGATGAAACTAAATTAGAAGAAATTAATCTCAAGGAATTAATAGAAGAATTATATCAAAAAACCGGAAATATAGAAACCTTAGATCATCGCTTATCTAGAATAGTTTCTAAAGTTAACAAAAAAACAGAATATGGTTTATTAGCACAGAAAATTATTGAGAGTGTAGGTAAACTATATCCTGAAGAAGAAGAAGACATGACAATTATGGAATCTAGTCCCATTTGGGGTCTTCAGGGAGATTCAGGTGAACAAATAACTCTTAAAGATAGATTAGTAGTAGAAGAATCTTATGAAAGAGACCCTGGAAAATTGTTTGATGTCCGGCAAAAAATCATGGAAGGAACTAATCCATTAAAGACAAAAATTCTGATTTTTTCAATCGTAGAACATCAATTTAATTTTGGGGAAAGAGATTGGTTATTGCTGAAAACAAAAAACTTAGATAGTCTAATCAGGCAAATATTTAATTTATGCCTATCTATTACAGATTTAGAATCTTCTTTATATAGTATGGCTAATAATTTTGAATCTCCAGATGAATATGTTCAAGTAGCAAATGTAATTATCAATGCTTTAAGTACTTGCTATTCATCAGAAATTATCCTACCTACAAATAGTCAAGTACAAGTTGAAGATTCAGAGCAAAAAATCAGCAATCCAGAAAATAACAGTGCTTTTCAGAAAGGTAATTTTTTTACTCAAGAATCATCGTCTATAAGTTCATTTGAAAATTCCCAAACAAAAAGAATTCACCAAAAAAATAATCAACAAAAAGCCAAAAATGTTACCGATTCAATTGAGCCACAACAAATAATCCCTTCTGTTACTATTCAACCAAAAATAGATAGTCAAGGCCAAGAGCAAACAGATTCTATAGAAAGAAAAAATATCCTAGATTCAATCAAACAAAAATTAGAAATAGAGCATGAAATTTCTACATTGGTAAATCAGAGTGTAGATACTGTAATGGATACTGTAGAAACACAATTTATTTCCTTAGAGGAAACTTTAAACCACCTTTTACAATCTGAGCTAGAAGAACAACGTTTATTATTAAAATATACAGCGTTAGAAAATTTAATTAGTAATATACAAGACCAGTCCACAAAATTCAAAGAAATTCTGAAACAATTAGAAATAGAAGAAAGAAAAAAACTTAACTTCAGTAATTCTAGCAATACCAACTCTACAGAATTAGAACAAAAAAAAGAAAGTGTTGATGAGAATCAACAAAAAATTCTAGAATTAGCAACCCAAGGTAATCCAAAAGCAGTTGCCTTAATAATTCATCAATTACTTCAGCAACAAGAAATTAAAATAATAGCTGGTAGAAGAAATGGTTGGCTACATCTTATCCTAGAATCTGAGCAAATCCCAAATCAAGAAATGGTAACTTCATTAGTGCAACAAAAAATTGCTAGTTTGAAATCAGAATCTCTGAAAAATGTCAAAATTCATGGTAGAAAACTAGGAGAAAAATCAATTGCTTGGACGCAAACAATTGAATGCTAAAATATTTTGATGAAAACAAGTAAGAAAGAAGAAGTAAAACCTGAAGGAAGTAAGACGTAAGAATTGATTTTAGTCAAAACAATTAACTAACCTTCTTCCTGATTACCTCTTCCTTCTTACTTCGAGTTAATTTTTTAAGTAAGGAAAGGAAAATTATAATGAGTGGTGGTGAAATTCTGAGAAGATATGCAGCAGGAGATACTGATTTTCATGGCATCAATCTTAAAGGTGTACAGTTAAATGGAGCAGATTTAATTGGTGCAAATTTCTCTGGAGCAGATCTTCAAGGAGCAGACTTTGTATTAGCCTTCCTTAACCGAGTTAATCTACAACGTGCTAACCTAATTACTGCCAGACTCAGTGGTGCATATCTAACTCAAGCAAATTTGCAATCTGTTAAAATGGCTGATGTCGATCTTCATGGCGCAAACTTACAGAATGCAGACTTTCGGCAGGCCAATCTAGAATTAGCAAGTTTAATTGATGCTAATCTGAGTGGGGCAGATATGCGAGGAGTTAATCTACAGGGTGCTGACTTGCGTGGTGCTTATATGCGTGGAGCAAATCTCCGCCATGAAAAGCGAGCTTATAAAATAGCTAATCTTAGAGGAGTAAACTTGCGTGGAGCTGATTTGCGTGGTGTTGATTTGACTGGGGCAGATTTAACAAAAGCTGATTTAAGAGGAGCAAACTTAAGTGAAGTTTTACTTAGAGGTGCTAAATTAACAAAAGCAAACTTAGCTCAAACAATTTTGGATGGGGCATTTTTAACAGAATCTAATTTGGCAGGAGTTAACTTATCTGGGGCAAGTTTAATTAATGCCAAAATTCAAAGAGCAGGATTAATGGATACACGGCTGAATGAAGCGAATTTAACTGGCGCGGTCATGGCAGATGTAAAATTGGGTAAAGCTCAGTTAATCAAAGCAAATCTAACTCAAGTAAATTTGGTGAGGGCCGATCTTAGCAGAGCCAATTTAAGTCAGGCCAATCTCACTAAAGCAGACCTAACTGACGCTTATCTCGCAAAAGCAAATTTCCGTAATTCCAGTTTGAATGACTCAATCTTAACCAGGGTTGAATTAAGTACAGCTAATTTAAGTGGTGCTCAAATGCAAGGTGCTGTAATGCCTAATGGAGATATTCACGGTTAATTTTTGATATGTATTTTCAGGATATTCTCACTTTTGAGAGGAAGGTTTTTCTTAACTCTTGTTTAATTGAAATTAATTTTAATTCTTAATACTCCTGTCTGAATAGTTTTGGGCAAATATTTCTATAATAGTTGTGCTTGCCATGTTTTTCAGTTCTTTTCACGACGTTGCTGAATGGTAACGATTTTTAGATTAAGTATCAACGCAAAACATAAATTTTTCAATTTTACCAAGAAATTGTGGGTATGTGCCTCCCCTTTTAATTAAGGGGATAAAAAGCTTTCGTTAGCGTAGCTTCCCGTAGGTTGGGATGGAGTTTGCTACCGCAAAGCTTTCCGTTCCGGAATGCTACCGCAAACGCTAACAGCGAAGCGGCTCTGTCAAGAGCGGGTTTCCTCGTCATATCCAATGGACCAAGACAAAGAGAATATTCTATCTTTCAAGCCTCCTTATTGCATAGATACTGTTAACGCAGTTCCTCCGGCAGGAGGCTAACTAATAACTGAAATGACACTTCAGCAACGCCCCTTTCGCTACCGTTGAGTTATTCTGTAGGCTTCATGTTTGAATTCATAGTGATTTTTTCAATACGGGATGGGTCTTCAGGTAGCCTGACAAACTAATTAGTTCGCAGTATCTCTTTGCAGATACCACCCCCCAGTTTTCTACTACTCAAGTTTGTAGTGATACCAATTTTATGTGAGGCTGCACAAAATTAGTTATTAGGTATTAGGTATTAGGTGTTAGGTGTTAGCTTTTAGGTGTGATACCAATTTTATGTGAGGTGGCACAGAATTATGAAATTTATTAACTTGTCTATCTCGATCTACAGTCAACCCCGATCGAGATATTATTCTATGCAAGTTAGAAATGAATTTGGTATGAGGAGAAAAATATTATTTACTTTATAACATAAATTGACTGTGGCCATATTAAAATGGATTGTCAAACTATTAGGGATCTCCGATCTAAACTTTGTTTGAAGACCCGCACTCTCCTGAGGGTGGGAGCAGAGGGATGAGAAAACTAATCAATGCTGCGGTTTTCCTAATAGTATGTTAGAATTAATCAGGATGCTAGGCTAGCAGTTTATAGGAAAGCCGTCAGATTGGCGACATACTGTGGAGCGCGCCTTGAGACCAGAAAAGGTTCGTCCTTGGAGGAAGGTGCTATGTTAGGGTAGCTCCTCTGTCAAGAGGAAGCAAAAAGCTCCTACAAGCTATGTTAGCGAATTCCACGTTGTAGCTCAAGCGCAACGTCGGGAGTATGTCAAATGATTGATATGTGTATAGCAGGGAACAGGCAACAGGCAATAAGGAACAGTGATGCAACCCCGCATCGGTGGCAGACGAAAGCTGTGGGAAACAGGCGTTTTGCTAGGGTAAAGCTCCGCTAAAAGCTAGGGCACAAGTACGTTAACGGCTAGCCTCTTACAGAGGAGCTAAAGCTTTTCATGTCGCCGATAGCCGAAACGCCGATATTAAAAGCGGATGACCTCTGCACTTTTCGGATTTCCTGTCCCTCCATTCCCGAAGGGAACGCCATGATAATGCCGACCAAGAGACGGCACGCATAGCAACAGAGGCAACAGTGGGAAAAACATTTCCCTATCTAAGGTCGATTGTCAGTCTATGTTTTAACCAACTCGTTCTTTGCTATAGGTCTCAAAATGGTAGATCCAAGCTAATTGTGAATCATCCAAAATTGAGTGACCATTAATTGCTTATGGACTATGTCAGATAATTCTGGTTTGCTGATGACTAATAATGCTACTGCTATTAAGGCCATTAGCAATTATATTTACCAAACGATCGTTTCTATTCAACAACAACATCCAGAATGGATAAATCCAAAGTACAAGAGCATTCCTTGGAATAATGCCAAGAATCAATCTACTTTGACTAATAAGTTGACAAAAGGGCTTTCTTGTGCTGCAACCAAGGAGGATTTACAGCTTAAAGTCATAAATTATCTTCATATTCTTCTGACTCCCGAGTTTATTAATTCCGATCGATATAATGCTTTAATTTCTCAGATAGATAGATTCATTTATCCAGAAATAAATATCATTTCATCAGACAAAATTACTAATTCTCAGATTCCTGATTTCTCTACAAATGGAACTAAATTGGTTGAGTCTGGTATGGCGATTTTATTGTTAGATGTAGAAAATTTACACCTTGATATTGAAACAGAAAAAATCCTTGTAGATATCTGCAATTATCCGATTCAAATTAAGGTTGCTTTTGCTAATTGGCGCAGTATGGGAAAAAAAGATGAAGAATTTCATCAACGTGGTTATCAATTAATTCATGTTCCTCCTGGCAAGGATAGTGCTGATTTGAAAATGGCAACTGTAGGTGCTTCTATTTTTGTCAATTATCCCACAGCTAAAGAAGTTTTAGTTTGTTCTTCAGATCGAGGATTAACTCATCTGGGTACTACTCTTCAATCTCATGGATTAACTGTGTATCAAGTACGGAAATATAAAAACCAAATTACTGTTTTAAATAGTCAAACTGGGGAGTCACAAGTATATGCGATTTCTGTCCCAGACATACCTACTATTGACACATTTATTATTCAATTACAGGAGTTAATCAGGTCTGAATCAGAAAAAATAGGACTACAATGGATTAAATTTTCGAGAATTTCTGCGTTGTATAAAGAAACCTATAAAGTGAATCTTAAAGATGTAGTTTTAAATCACTTTCCTGACCAAAAGTCTAGACAAATATTTGTCAATTTTCCAGCTTATTTTGCAATTCATCAACCGTCGGAAAAATCCCAAACTTATGTCAGCATTTTTAATTTGTTTAAACCGGAACAAAAAAGTTTAACTCCTCCTACAGATAATGGCGAAGTACCTACCAATATTACGGATATTTCTGAAATTACTTCTCAGGAAATCATGGAAAAAGTATTAGTAAAAATTGTGAGTAAATTAATTGATGGATCTCCAAATAATTATGTTCCTATTTCTAATCTCGGCAGTGAGTTTCACCGACTATATGGTAGACCAATTACTAAAACTATTAAGCGGTTTCAACCTAGTAAAAAATTTCCCAAATATTTGGAGTTGTGTAGTTCGCTGAAGTTGCATCAATCTGAAGAAGGTCGTTGGTTCGTAAGCTTGAGATAAAGTCGGCATTGGTGAATTTAGCTATGATTTTTGTGCTTAGGGAATAGGGGATAGGGAATAGGGAATAGGTAGGGACTTTGAATACATCCCACATAGGGACTCTACATATAGCTAGTGCGTTATCGGCAGCTCTACCTTAGCAAATGCCATTCGCCCCTAAAGATGGTGCTTTAAAGGTCAATTTGCCTAAGTCCTGAATAAATTTGAGTGGAAAGGGAGTAGGGAGTAGGGAAAACCGGAGCAAGGAAATAGAGGAATCTCCGAGTCCTATTTTCATAGTACTATATTATAAAAATATATGTAAAGAAATGTAAAGAGAAAGTTAATGCAGGACAAAGTTGTTGTAGTTGTGGGTGCTACTGGTGGTATAGGTTCAGTAGTGGCAGAAAAACTGGCAAATTCTGGTGCGAGCTTAGTATTAGCGGCCAGAGATAGCAGTAGATTGGACAATTTAGCCACTCAACTATCTACTACCCAAGTTATTACTGTACCAACAAATATTACCAACCCAGAGGAAGTAGAAACTCTAATGGAAAAAACTTCCAGTCATTTTGGCCAAATTGATGTGTTAATCAATGCAGCAGGAGCAGGTATTCTCAAACAATGGAACAAAATTGAACCTGCTGACCTAGATATTATGCTTGACCTCAATTTGAAAGGCAGTTTCTATACCTGTCAAGCCGCTGCCAATGTCATGAAAGGACAAAAATCAGGCCATATTTGCAATGTTATTGGTATTCTCGGCAAACATTCAATGGCCATGGGGACTGTATATTGTGCTTCTAAGTTTGGTTTGGTGGGTTTGAGTAAATGTATGGCGGATGAGTTACGACGCTATGGTATTAAGGTGACTCTTTTCTATTTCGGAGGAGTGAATACACCTTTCTGGGATAATGTTAGCCTAAAGGTCGATCGCTCAAAAATGCTAAGTTCTGAAACTGCTGCCGATGCAATAATGTTTGCCCTCAATGCAGAACCCCAAGCTGTACCAATGGAAATTAATATTCAGCCAGACAGTCATTTATTTTTTTAAAGCAGAAGTTACACATTCTTCCAAGAAAAACACTATATATATCATAGTGCTATAGTTTTTATCTACTATATGTAGTGTCTTTGCGTAAGTCCTTTCAACAATTAATAATTACCTCTCTTGGAAAGGAAGAGGTAAGACTCAAAGGAAAATTATAGCGCTGCGCGCAGGCAACAGGCCACAGCTCCGGAAGGCAATAGGGGGAATAAAAATCTGATAATATAAGACTTTTAGCTATTGGACAATTCGTACAATTTGTAAAGATGCCAGCGCACATTGCTATAATTCATTGTTTCTCCTTTAAAGGAGAGGATTTTTACCTTAATTATTCGGTAAAGAAAAGAATTTAAGCTCATCAGTAATAAAGGTTGGTTATGGAATTCGATCACATTCACTTCTACGTTGAAAATGCAATGGAGTCACGAGATTGGTTTATTGAAAAATTAGGCTTTAAAGCGATCGCCTCTCAAACCACTCAACATACTCATAAGGAAATTATCAACAGAGGTCGAGTATATTTTGCCCTATCCTCTCCCATCACATCAGAAAATTTTGTTGCTGATTTTCTCAGGATACATCCTCCCGGAGTAGGTGATGTCGCTTTTAGGGTTCGAGACCTTAACTCAGTTGTGGCCAAAGCTGCGGCGAATGGAGCAGAAGTTTTGCAACCTATTCAGCAAGACTTACAGGGTTTGAGATGGGCAAAAATTTCCGGATGGGGAGATATAAGTCATACTCTAGTTGAAAAAATTGATGATGCACAAATTTTACATCCTACTTCTCAACTCTCTACAAATATTGTAGCTATCGATCATGTAGTTTTGAATGTAGCTGAGGATAATTTACAATCTGCTCTCGACTGGTATCATCAAATTCTAGAATTTCAACCCCAGCAAAGCTTTGAAATTCAAACAGATAAATCTGCTTTACGCAGTCAAGTGATGGTTGACCCAGATGGTGGAGTGAAATTTCCCATTAATGAACCTGCATCTGCTAATTCTCAAGTTCAAGAATTTTTGGATGCTAATCATGGTGCGGGGATACAACATATTGCTTTACGGACAGAGAATATTTTGGAGGTGATAGGAGATTTGCGATCGCGTGGTTTGGGTTTTTTGCGGGTTCCGGCAACATATTACTCTCAACTGCAAGCAAAAGCATTAAGTTATTTACCGGAAGTTGACTGGCAAAAAGTTCAAGAATATCAAATTTTGCTAGACTGGCAGGAAATGAGACCGGAAGCAATGTTACTGCAAATTTTCACCAAACCCATTTTTCCTCAACCAACTGTATTTTTTGAGTTTATTGAACGCAGGGTTGCTTGGGTGAATGGTAAACAAATG
>NZ_RCBY01000559.1 GCF_003838195.1 Okeania hirsuta | reverse complement strand
GTTCAGGAATATTTGGAGGTTCGTCAACATATTCCTGATCGTTCGACGGTTTTACCCCTCAGTTTTGCCCATCAGGGACTTACGCCTGAGGGAAAAAATGTAGCTCGACGAATCTGGCTCTTTATGCATGCTGCCGATTATTTGGGTACCGATCGGAGTCTGGTCATGCTCGGCAATTATGAAGCAGGCCTGGGCTACTTCCCCTTGATCTGGAAAGCGGATAAACAACCTTATGTCCATTTGGGCGTGCGGGAAAACATCGAAGGTCGCCCACCCGCAGTAGATCTCCTCTCCTACCCTCAAAAAACAGGAGGAAGCGTAGATTATGTCCTGAGCTGGTGTATGGAGGGTGAATTTAAGGATCATCCTAATACGCTTGATCTGAGAAATCAGCTTGAGAAAGCATATGAGGAGGTTTTTCGGAGTTCGAATGGGTTGGCGGTTTTGTATAAGAAGAATTAAATAGAATAGTTTTCATCTATGGGCTTGATTCCATCTTTTTTAAAAAAGATGGAGTCAAAAATCGCAGCACCAAGAACCAGCCGCACTCGCCGCCCCATTTCCCGATTGGCGCTGCCGAGCCTCCGCGCCTGGGTAGCATAAGGGGTAGCAGTGGTTTTTACATTGAAAAAACGTAAACACCCTAACATACAAATACGCTAACACTTCCCTTTGCGCGCCGGGGCCTCGCTGCTGCATCGGGTGCGGGGGCCGGACTGTGTGCTGGCTTTGCAGCAGCTTGATTTTTTGCGAGGCCTGCCCTGAATTATACTGAAGGATTTCATCTAAGGAAAAAGAAAGGAAAGCATACGATAAGCTCTTTTTGATTCAAGGGAACGAAAAAAAAAAGCGGATATATACCTATTTAGGAAATAATTTATGTTAGATGCACTCTAGCTTAAACTCAATCCCCCATTTTTACTATCTTTCCTTCCTTATACTTCTAAATATGAAACTACGACTACGCCTCCAGCTCTCTGCCATGATGTTTTTCAACTACTTTGTTTGGGGAACCTGGTATGTAACCATGGGAACTTATCTGGGACAAACCCTGGGATTTAGTGGAACGCAAATCGGCCTTGCCTATGGAGCAGGAGCCATCGCAGCAATGATTTCGCCCTTTTTCGTGGAATGTTTGTGGACAAATTTGTGGCCTCCCAAAAAATGCTGGGAATTCTACATCTGATTGGGGCAGGATTGATGTACCTGGTATCAGAATCCACGGATTTTGGTAGCTTTTATCCCCTTCTATTGCTATACACCATCACCTATATGCCGACCATTGCGCTAACCAATTCCATCTGCTTCTCGCACATGGATAATCCGGATAAAGAATTTCCGGGAGTACGAGTTCTGGGTACAATTGGTTGGATCGTAATAGGGCTTATCATCGGCTATATGGCCATTGAAGATTCGAAACAACAATTTCAATTAGGAGCGGCTATGGCTCTTTTTATGGGCTTGTATAGCTTTAGTTTGCCCAATACACCTCCTAAAGCCAAAGGAGAAAAGGTCACCGCAAGAGAAGTACTTGGATTAGATGCCTTAAGTCTCATGAAAAAGCGCTCCTTCGCTGTAATGGTGATTTCTTCAGTGCTGATTTGTATCCCCCTTTCCTTCTATTATGGTTTTGCCAATCCCT
>NZ_RCBY01000558.1 GCF_003838195.1 Okeania hirsuta | reverse complement strand
ATCACGTCACTCGGCTTAACGGCTTTAGCATCAACACTATTTTCGGTGGCAGGTACAATACCAATTAGATGAACTGGCAATTTCAGTTTAGCGGCTACTTCTAAGGTACCGAAAACTGCCGCAGCCCCTCCCATGTCACTCTTCATGTAGTGCATATTCATGGAAGGTTTAATAGATAGACCTCCGGTATCAAAAGTCACGCCCTTACCCACCAATCCAATCTTCTTATAGTCTCCAGGACCTTCCGGCTTGTATTCCATAATAATGAAGGCAGCTGGGTGTTCACTAACACGATTCACTGCTAAGAGCGCATCAAGACCAGTGGCAGTGATCTTTTCCTGATCGAAAACCTGGACATCATAACCAAATTTCTTTCCTGACTCCAATGCCCAACTAGCCAAATCAGAAGGCAGCTTCTTGTTGCTAGGAGCATTTACCATATCAAGAATCCCCATTTGTGTATAGGCCATTCTCTTTCCTCGAACTGCTGCCGCTTCGCAAGTCTTCACCAATTTTTCCTCTACTTCGACATGCACATCAGCGTCCGCCTCTGAAAGCGGATGTACCTTACCGTCCTTGGACTTAAAACGCCCAATCTGATAAGTACCCAATACTAGTCCATTTGCTGCGGCCTCTACCCATCTGGGCAACTCAGCCTGATCCTGGCAATGCTTCCAACTCAAGCCCAGTAGCTTACCAAACTTACTTTGATGTTTGCTCGAAAAACTACGGAATACCTTTAGAACATCGGCAAACTTGGGATTCTTCCCAAGTCCCAATAAGTAGATGCTCCTTTCTTCTGTATATAGCACCTGAACTTCTCCCCGTTCTGCCTTATAATTAGCTTGCAGACGCTTGGCGGAAACTCCACCTTGATCGGCAATACTTTGTAATGTTTGTTCAAGTTGATCGGTTGAGAGAATGGGTAAGATGAGATGTTCAATCTCAGCATTTAGGGAATAGGATAGTTTGATGTGCATTAATCATTTTGCTTTTGGAGTGAAGAGGTATAACTGCATAGGGTCAGTGTTTCTGGCTTTACTTTAGAGCTATCACCATACTTTTGATTAGGTAGGAGCACAGTGAACTCCATGTCAACAGTTTTTGGGTCAGCCACATCGACCGCAACAAGGGGCGATCTAAGCGTATCTAATTATGCTTTATTTTCTTCACTTGATTTATTAAAAATAACCAAGCTATAGCTTTAGGGAATTCCCTTCCCCATCGGGCTTCGTTATGATGGCCATTGGGGTCAATTGAGAGATCAAATTCAACATTAGCTGCTGATCCCTGATTTTGTATGGCCTGTTGAAATTTCTTTATGTTCGGAACCATAGTGTTGCTTTCACCTTCTCCAGCATAGATATAAACTCGAGTATCATGAGCCTCCTCTAAGTTGATGGCATGAAAGTGAATATTCGGGGCAGCCCAAAGTGAGGGCGAAAAAATCAGCAATCTTCCATAAACCTCAGGATACATTAAGCCGGCATATATACTGATTAAACCTCCCATGGAACTACCTCCAATTCCGGTATGTGTACGGTCTGGTATCGTTCTAAAGTGCTTATCTACGTAGGGCTTTAGGGTATCAGCTAGGAAACGAACGTATTTCTTTCCTTCACCTTTCCCTAAATTCCCTCCTGT
>NZ_RCBY01000557.1 GCF_003838195.1 Okeania hirsuta | reverse complement strand
TTAATTTGTGATACGGGATAATCATTATTGTTGTTGGTGTGGGTGAGCGAAGCTCACCCACACCAACACATAGCCTTGATCTATTGTTCAATTTAAATGGAAGTGATAATGGAGTCTTTATGGGTGATATCACTATCTGCAATCACTCTAATTCACTCGATTTTTATTTTTGTTTTTTTACCAAGATTGCAGACTGCAATCACTTAATTTATTGAGAGACATATAAGATTATTATTTAAATTTTATTGTCGATATTACTGTCTGCAATCACTTTTAAATAATCAAACTAAAATTAATAATTATTCTCCTAATGCATAGGAAGATAAAATTCCATTGCCAGATGTTTTCACTTATTTACATTCAGATTTTATTCTGAGCTGAATAAAACTTTGAGGAGGTAATTGTTGTTCCATCCAGCTCTTTTTCGTTGATTTTTTATTCCAGTTTTTACAGTTTTTTCTTGATTTAATAAATTTAAAGCTATTTGTCTAATTACTGCCAAATTCTCTGGAGCATTATCTGTTCTAATTCTAGAGCAATCTTCCTGAAATTGAACATCCAGAACCCAATTTAATTGATTTTCAATCCCCCAATGACCACGAATCGCTTCAGCTAATAGTTCAGCATTATTGGATAAACTACTAATATAATATCTTCGTTCACAAGTTCTTTTTCCATCTTTTTCAAAACGAAAGTAATCGACAAAGCCAATTGATTTGAGATTTTTCCATTCTCCAAATGGATCTACTTGTTCGGCAATATTACTCGCCATATAATAGTATCGATATTCCTGACGACCATGAGCTAATTCTGGTTTACAATAATCACTTTGTGTACTTTCTTTTCCTTCATTTTTAGATAATTTATTCAGCAGTTTTTCAACCCTTTGATAAAAATAACCTTGATTTTTTTTCAAAGTAATTACATAGTCAGCTTGTTGTTCTGTAATTTGTTTAACAATTTCTTTTTGCCATCCCATAGCATCAATAGTAACTAGACAACCAGAGAGGGATAAAACTTTGAGAAGTTGGGGAATTGCAGTGATTTCATTCGATTTATTATCTACTTTGACTTGACCTAAAACTAGGCGATTTGCTGTAGCCCAGGCACTGACCATGTGAATAGGTTTTTGAGATTTTTTTTTGTCATAAGAACCTCTGAGAGTTTTTCCATCAATTGCTATGATTTCGCCATCAGTTATTTGACTTACTGACTGAATCCATGACAAAAAACATTGCTGTAATTTTTCTGGGTCTAGCCGTGCAAAAACTCTGGCAAATGTATCATGAGATGGAATGCCATTAGGCAGTTCTAAAAAACTTTTTAGCCATTCATATTTAGACTCACCATAAGCTTCTATATCCACCCATGTATCCGCACTACAAATCACAGCACAAATCGTAATTATAATAATATCAATTAATTGATGACGTTTAGTTCTATCTACCCTCGGGTCTTCTAGTTCACTAAAATACTCATAAATACTCTTTTTTTCCTGGAGTTTCATTGTTAAATATTACTATTATTACTACAATAATTATCCTTCATAAATATCTAACATTCCACACTTAATTAGGAATTTTTAAGTATTAATTATTGAATTGATTTGAGACTTTTTACTCTTGAAAATTTTGGTATTTTTGAC
>NZ_RCBY01000556.1 GCF_003838195.1 Okeania hirsuta | reverse complement strand
CCAAACCTTCCCACCAAAAAACCTCAAAAGGAAACTCCATAAAATCATTCCAACGCAACTTTTGAGTCACAAAATATTCCATACCCCCACCCTGAAGAATTTGTGGAAGTTGCCAACAAAAACCAAAACTATCCGGCAACCAAGCTACAAGAGAAAATCTGCCAAACTTATCCCAAAAATAACCTTGACCATATAAAACCTGACGAACAATTGATTCCCCACTCACAGTATTTAACTCTGAGTAGGAAATCAATTATTCGTCAGGTTTTATATGGCCAAACTTATCCCAAAAATAACCTTGACCATATAAAACCTGACGAACAATTGATTCCCCACTCACAGTATTTAACTCTGGTTCTACCCACAAACCCCCAACAAACTCCCACTTTCCCAACTCTACTTGCGCTTTAATTCTATTAAATAAATCTGGTCTATTTATTTCTATCCATTCATATAGTGCCGGAGTCGAATGACAGAAAATAAGTTCCGGAAAATCTTGTTGTAAATTCAATACAGACTCAAAAGTTCGTTGCGCCACTTCCCAAGTTTCTTTGACATCCCATAACCAAGCTAAATCTAAATGAGCATGACCCAATAATTTCAGTTTTAAACTATTAATATACTTCTCAGAAATTTTGACTATTTCAGCATTAACTTTTATCAGACACTCTTCAAACTTTTCCCTCTCTCCAACTGACTGCCAATCTATCAAATTTACCGCATATTTTATTCTTTCTATATCTAAGTCATTCTCAGTCTCAACTTTTGCCAAATATTCAACTAAAATTTCTAACTCATCTGCCAATAAACCAGGGTCTAGCTGATAATTATCCACATTTTCATACACGCACCAAGACTTTACTAAAGCTCCCCAGTCATGTACCGGACTTACCAACTTAATCCCAATTAAAAAAGTCTCCCCAACCATTGCCTTTGGAGTTAGTAAAATTCGACTCGAACAGTCAAATAAATCTCCTGTTTGTACTAATTTTCCATTTACATAAATTTCCGCAGATTCAGCCCACCAAGTTAAACTTAATTTTAAAGATAAATCAGCTAAAAAATAGTTGTTTAAGTGTGAGGGAATTATCAATTTTTGCCCTAACCATAAAATCTGTTTACCTTTTTTCCAGGCAATATGTTTTCTCTCATTTGTTACGGCTAATTCCCAAGTATCTAAATTTTCAAGTGCGGTTAAAGGTATATCTCTTTGCTGACATCGCCATTGTCTTTGAATATCTACTTGGGTTAGTTTTCGTAGTTTTTCTATAGTTGTTGAAATTTCTCTAATAGAAAATTGCATAAAGTTTTGATTTGTTGATTATTGAATGTTTAGAAAGAGTATATAGCAGAAGAAAGAAGGAAGAAGAATAGATAGGATATAAGCTATCGCTCCACTCAACTGAGAAGATAGGGAAAATATTCGTTTCAATGGAGTTAAAGAAAACATTTTGTGAAGCTCAAAAAAATCTGTGAGGTTTTTAGTCTTGCATTCCCCAAAAAATTGTGAGAAAATTTATGTATTGGGATTTGTTCGCCCCTACGCATGACTATTTATTCAACTAAAAACGCCACACTTTTTACTGATAACTATAGATAGAGAGATATAAGCGATCGCTCATCTATATATAGCTATCGGTAAAAAGTGCAGTG
>NZ_RCBY01000555.1 GCF_003838195.1 Okeania hirsuta | reverse complement strand
AGGAGTCAGGAGTCAGGAGGGAAGAAAGAAGAAGGAAGAAGAAGAACTGGAGTTGAAGGAGAAAGTTTTTTATCACTAATTAGCCGGACATGATATAAGTCCTGATTATATCAGAAAGTTTTTGCTATGAGCAAATAATAAATAAGTAGTTTGATTGGTAAAAATAACATCTCCTGATAATGTTCAATCTTCTTGCCGACCACAATTCTTACATTGATAATTTTGTTTACCCCTTCTTCGAGCATTTTTTCTAATAGATAGCAATCAGGAATCAGATGTGAGAATTGAGGTGTTTCTTTAAAAAAAAGAATATAGCAGTTATCTTATTCTTATAGCAATGAGCGCTGGTATATTTACAAATTGTAGTAGGGGCAAAAGAGCTAGAAGTCTTATATGATCGGCAATTTATTCCCCCTGTTCCCTGTTCCCTGTTCCCTGTTCCCTGCGCACAGCGCTATATGTATTCGTTTCTCCCCTCCATACCTATTCCCTATTCCCTCCATACCTAAAACAAAAGTATCCAATATCTCACAACTAAAATCATATTGCTAGAGTTGTTGGGAATTACAGCGGTTTTCCTGCACGGTAGACCACAGTAGGGACGTTCCATGGAACTTCCCTACAAGGTTTTGCTTGTGAAGATATGGTTCATCAATTTGAAAAGCGCTGTAATATCATGTCCGGTTGAACAGTTATAAATAAACGACTGAGGACTCATATCATGTCCGCTGGTATCGTTTGTGTAAATCCAAGGGTGAATATCTACAGGAAATTTAGGTTTTTTCAAGCTTTTAAGCCTTCTTCCTTCTTCCCTCTTCCTTCTTCCTTACCTTCGCTATACAATACTGATGCTACCGGACATGATATCAGGAGTCAGGATTCACGAGGAAAGAAACAGGAAACAAGAAAGAAGAGGAGAAAGTTTTTTTATAACTAATAGACATCTGGTGAAAATAAACTTACCCTTTATTTAACAAAAGCTAGAGTTGTAAAAGTCAGTTCCCTAAATCATTTTTGGTACATTTTTCCTGAAAATCTATTCCCTGTTGCCTGTTGCCTGTTGCCTGTTGCCTGTTGCCTGTTGCCTGCTATGTGCAAAAAGTCTATATCTTTTTCAGAGATGTCTAATTATCCGGACATGATATAAGCTAAAAAAATTGCTAAAACCCTTATTAGTAAAAGTTTATCGTGTTTTTTCAGCCTTAAAACCATGAAAGCTCTATAAAGTAAGCTTTTGAGCCTTTTCAATTCTTATTTCCCAACAACTGTTTTAATAATGACTACCTGATTTGCGGAAATGAACTGCTGTTACTCCCTCATTCAGTACCTGACCATTCTCCACTACTGCATAAACCAACCAATGGTCGCCACATTCCATCCGGTTTGCCACCTTACATTCCAAATAAGCTAAAGCACCTGTCAAAACCGGACAACCATTCTCAGCTTCCTTGGTTTCCACTCCCACAAAACGATCTTCTCCCGGTGCAAAAGACTTCTGAAAATGCTTCCTCAATTGTTTACCCTCTGCCAATATATTCAACACAAAGCGATCGCCTGTATGAGTCAAAGATTCCAGCGCTCGGTCTTTTGCCACAGCAATAGTCACCCCAGGAGGATTAAAAGTCGCCTGAGAAACCCAAGAAGCTGAGAATGGTTGTCCGGTTTTGACAGGTGCTTTAGCTTATTTGGAATGTA
>NZ_RCBY01000554.1 GCF_003838195.1 Okeania hirsuta | reverse complement strand
CAAATAAATCTCGGTATTCTGGGGCGAAAGCTGAGAAGCTGTTGTATAATCATTAAGGGCATCTTTCATCTTGCCGATCTTCTCGTAGACTTTTGCTCTAGCGTGATAATATCGACTTTCTCTGGGAGAAGTTTCAATCGCATGATTATAGGCTTCCACTGCATCGCTCAACCTTCCTCTTTGTTCCAGCTGAAGGCCGTCTGAAAAGAAGGTTTCCGAAGAACTCAGATTAAGCTCTTCTCTTTCTCATAAAGGTCTTCAATTTCACTTTCTTCCTGCATGACCGTGGGCTCGATGAAGCCGCCAGAACGATCGGTTTCAGTTACCAATTGGATTTCTTCATCCGGAAAGCTATCAGAATTTTCTTCTTCCGTAGTTTCCCAAACGTCTTCGGTTTTTTGCATGAGTTTCAGGGTCCACGTAGAAGGTATCATCTACTTCTTCCTTCCATGAGGAGGTTTGCGGTTGTGTGAGCTTTGATATGGCGAGGGTTCAAACGAATTGCTTCAGAAAAATCTGCAATGGCTTGTTCTTCTTGTTTTAGGTGTTGGTATAGCAATCCGCGGTTGTGATAGGCGTTGGCATTATCGGGACTTAGGAAAATCACCTGATTGTAGGCTTGCAACACCTGGTCGTATTGCTCCAGGCCCTGGTAGCACTTTGCCTTTAAATGGTAGAGATGGCACTTTCATGGAATCGTCCAGCTGCATTTGCTCGAAGAATTGTAATAACTGATGTAATCTCATTTCGCAGGTTAACAATTCCCAGCAACCAGTTCACGACATCATCAATGTCTCCGGGCAATGAATCCTTCCTGCAAATCATAATTATCTCCCAGGGCCGAGCTTTCCCAGGTTTTTTACCTGGCTCCCAGAAAGTTATTGTTATTGCTGCGAAGCGAGATTAGTGGTGTGTGAAGGTTCACACTATCGCTCTTGATTCAGGATAGTTTCCCCAAACGACAAGATCTGCATTGTACACCTGGGCCGATCCTTCTTGCCTCTTCGCTATTTTTCGGACAGGCCCCCGTCGCCCATAAATTTCACCTTGATGCCCAAATCTTCTTCCTTCCTGAAAAAGATTCATGCGATCTCTGACAGCAATTTCATCAAAGGCATCTTCTGCAATGCAATTAGGATATTCTTTGAACGGTAACAACAAAATATTGTAGGAATCGCCACTCCAAAAGCCGATAGGTAGCTATTTTGATCTTTGGACCAGCTGTCGTCAAAATCAATGCCGGTAAAAATAAATACAGCAGCCAGAATCATTCCCACTATAGCCAGTCCGATACCCGTGTAAATCCAAAGGTTTTGAATTAATAATGGGTGGGAGACTAATGGTTTTTCTTTTGGACGCGCCGTAAGGAAGGTTGGCTTATCGGAGACCGTTTGGAGCGAAGTCGGTTGATATCTACTGTGTGCTTTAGGCCTTTCTTCCGTCTTTTCTTCAACTATCGGCGGGGGATTAAATAGATTTTCTTCTACCACCTTTTGGGGTTCTTCCGGTTTCTGAGGTTTCCGGTTTAGTGGAACGATATTGGGATTCGTACTTTGGCGTTGCCGTGCCTCTTCCCTTGGGGGATACTATTTGCTCGGCATGTCCGACTATTACCCGAAAGTCTTTGAGGATAAAGTTTGGAGCACTGCAGATGTGAGAAAGGAAGCCATTGCGGACCTGGAAGCCGGGGATAAAAGCT
>NZ_RCBY01000553.1 GCF_003838195.1 Okeania hirsuta | reverse complement strand
TGACAAATAGTCTCTCACTTTGATATCTGAAGGCTGGTCTATGAAATCAGTGATCTTGGCGTAATCCCAAATAGTCTCAAATTTCCTCATCGGGTCCCCTACCTCCTTGGGTTTTCCCTGCTTGCCCAATTGCTTTCCCCATAAACTGGTAGCTACTACTAAGCCAAAAGCATCAAAGGCCACTCTAGACAAATTCCCATTCGATCAAGTACACCACTAGTTGGAGAAGAATATATCATTGAACGCACGAGTGCTATGCCCAAAAGGATTTCTGGGTCTCTGTTTAAAAATTCCCAAGCATCGTAAATAGCTGCGTCCCATAGCCAAACGGATCACTAATTTGATTGGCCAACGAAAGTTTTGTAAGTCGTAAGATACTTGCCACTGGGAGCCACCATATATCATCTTCGTATACATAGCCCGCCTCCATCAGCATCTTCTGTTCGATCTTGTCGCCATAAACATTCTGCAATAAGTCATTCCGTAAAAATGGCCTGAAATTCTTCATAGGAAGTCCAAAGATTCAATCTGCCCCAATGGAGCCGAGACAAAAGGAGCGCTGTGGTATTTTGTCTAAAAGTTGATTTCCATTGTTCGGCTGCTTCGTCTTTTGTAGTAGATTCTTTTCCAGTCGAGTATTCTTTTGCTCTCCCTTGACGATGCTCCATTCATATGGCTGTACAGGATATTCAGCAGAACAAAGTACTTTTGCTGCATCTCCCTTCGCATGATTCATCTATGGTAAGGAAAACCAAGACCTCATAACTAATAGACTCGATAAAGTACTTGGATAATAGATTATCAGGTGTGTAGAATTTACATTTACATAGTTGTTCTTCTGATAGGTAAACTGCCTTCTTCTTGTCTGGATATGCAGGAATTCTAGCTGGATAAGCAATATTGACTAGGTCCGTGGTGTTTCCATAATCATCTACCTTGAGCGTAATTCCATGAGTGATCCTTGGATTTTCTGGCCTTCTTTCGTAATGATAGGTCAGGTTTTCATGCGGATAGGCCCAATAGATCGCTTGCTGATTTTCTCCTTTTTCCTGGAGTAGTCGTACCTGATAATTGTAGTACAAGACCTGGTATGGATGAGTACTGCTATCACTTCCGTCCAATCCATAGATCTCTTGTCGTAGCAATTGACCTTTGAGTGACCGAAGGCCTTCCCGCAGGGTTTGGCGATCAAAAGAAGAAGCCTGGTGCTCCAATTTAGACGGTGTAAGTTCAAATGCTTTTCCATCCCCTTTATAGTATTCCTTTTTCACTTGCTCATGAATTGGCATAGTGATCGCCTCTGTATCGCAGCACCACTTTTTGGATATCTCCGGCTGTATGAATGCCCCAGTGTGATACCAAGTGCGAGTTAGTACCGGAGGTACGAAGTAGGCATTGTCTCGATTCAATGCTGATGCCCCTTCCTCATGGAGATGGTCATTGGCAAACTGATTAAAAAACTCTGTATCCTTTTGATCCACCCTAGCAAAACCTCTAAATTCACGCTCTTCCCCATCGTAATATCCATGGTAATATTCATAGCAAGTAAGTAACTTGGTTTTGGATATGTGATCGACCTTTTCCACTTTAGACACAACTTGTACAGGTATGGGTAAAGCGGTTTCCCACTGAAAGGAACTCCCTTTTTCAAAGGACTGGACATAAAAGTAAGTGGAAGGTTTATATTCAACCTTGGTGGT
>NZ_RCBY01000552.1 GCF_003838195.1 Okeania hirsuta | reverse complement strand
TATATGTGCAATTAGGCGGATTTGATATCAATCCTCTTCTTTTCAAGGAGAGATAATAATTAATAATTAATAATTAATTGTTGAACTACTTTCTACTCTCTGCTTTCAAGAAGATGTAGCAAAAATGCGTGATATTTGGGTATAAGATTCCACACTTCAACTGCTGTGTCTACAATTGCTTGAAGTTATCAGACACGAAGTGGCTTGTCAAAGACTACCTCAATCAACTTTTTCCTTCTTCAATAAATTTAATGAGTTAAATCATAGCTTTCAAAATTTATGTAGAGACTATATAGCAATCAGGAATAAGTTGTGAGAGTTGAGTTGTTCCTTAAAAGTATAAAGTATAGCAGTTATCATATTCAGATGATAGATTTTTTTTCTTCTTCCCTGTTCCCTGTTTCCTAAAATTTGCCAATATCTCACAACTTAAATTATATTATATTACTATATATTCATATTTCTTAAATATAAACACTATATTTAAACCCTCTTTCTTTAATAATTTATTCTTTAAAATATGGCTAAATCAGACCAAAATCAAGTCCTACGAATGTTACCTATAATAGTAGGAGGATTAGGTGGAACTTTACTCATGGTTAATCGATTTTTCACCCCTAATCTTTTAGCTTCCCAAGCTCGTTCTGATGTTGTAGGAGTAATTTTAAGCGCTTTTTTAATTTTAACTGGTTTACTTTGGCAACAGATACAACCACGTTCTCCTGATACTGTTGAATTAATTGGTGAATCAGGATTTGAACTATTGCCAGAATTATCTGACATAGCAAAAAATGAACTTGCCTGGGCTTCTAGTTTATTATTAACTAATACAGTTACTAAAACTATTATTATTTGGTATCAAAACAAAGTCTTATTAAAAAGAGGAATGTTACCATCTCACTCACAAGTAGAACCGGGAGCTATTTTCAAGCAAGTTTTGAATAAACAAAAACCTATTTATTTAGTAGATTTAAAAGTTTATCCGGGTCGTATTGAATTTAATTATTTACCAGAAAATACTCAAGGTGTCATTTGTCAACCTATTGGTAAGAATGGTGTAATTATCTTAGGTGCAAATTCCCCTCGCAGTTATACGAAACAAGATGAAAATTGGATTTCAGGAATAGCAGAGAAATTGACAGATACTTTATTGAGAGAAATTAACTAGAATCAATAATACAGGTTAATTTTTTTGATTTTAATTAATTTGATTTTAATTAATATGTTAATGGTAATTATTTATTGGCTTCTTATAATAGTTATGTTGGTCGGTGTTGCTGGTGCTGTAATTCCAGGTTTGCCAGGTTCTAGTTTGATTTTAGCAGCGATTTTAGTTTGGAGCTTTATTCAAAATTTTACTGGAGTGGGTTGGGCATTAGGAATGGCGATCGCCGTTCTGGTTTTGAGTACTTTGATAGATTTTCTAGCTACTTATTGGGGAGCAAAACAGTCAGGTGCTAGCAAATGGGGACAAATAGGTTGTTTCGTTGGTCTGGCACTAGGTTTTTTTGGTCTATTACCAGCTTTACCATTTGGCGGACCTTTATTAGGGATGTTGATTGGACCTTTTTTCGGAGCAGTTGTTGGAGAATTTTTATATCGTCAAGATTTAGAGTTTATTCAGAGGGCTAAATTATCTGTAATATCAAATCCGGTAGCATCGGAGTAATTAAACCTGAATTTTCGGCCACCAATGGTAC
>NZ_RCBY01000551.1 GCF_003838195.1 Okeania hirsuta | reverse complement strand
ATGGCAAGATGCTAAAATATTCTTACAGTCTTATGAATACCTGCTGGACTGTAAGCAAGAACAGCGATGGATGGTGTATTTTGGCTAAGTCTATCCAGGACTTAGCTAAAATATTCTTACAGTCTTATGAATACCTGCTGGACTGTAAGCAAGAACAGCGATGGATGGTGTATTTTGGCTAAGTCCTGGATAGACTAGAACAAGTCAATGATACTTTTTCCATAGTTTAGGTCAATATGGCGAACCTGTTATACGAAACTCCCTAGAAATAGAACTCTCTTCGTACAAAGATTTGCCATAGAAAGAACAATTTCTGCACCCATGAAGGATTACTAAAGATGAAACTACTCACTCCTGAATTCATTTACTCCATAACCCCTATCTTTATTGCAACGATTGGTGGAATCATTGGAGTTACTGTCTTAGTTACCGATAGTGATGATGCCAAATGGTCATCCGGAATCGGGTTAGCTGGAACAGCAATTGCTGGTGCCGCTGGTTTAGCACAGTCTAACAAAAATGAATCAACTGTTTCTGCTCGAGATGGCGTTGCGAGAGGAAACGGACAGAAAACAACGCCACACGTATAATTTATCTTATACGCACAGTTTAACTGGAACTAGACGTATAATTCGATGTACTCTAACAACATAATCAGCAAGAGACATTAAATACTCAATTGCTGCATCAACTGTTCTATGTATACCAGGCTTTCCTTTATTAACCATCTCAAATACCAGACCAATCTCTACATATAAATATGAATAGTAACATTGTTGTTCTCTATTATTAATAAGCTTAAAGCCAAATTGTATATCTTCATCCACCAAATCTTCTGGATGTTCAACTGCATATCCCCATTTTTCAATTGTAATTTTTTGTTCAACACTAGTAACCATTAAGCCCCCCTTAAACAAATTAATTCTTTCTAAGGTTCCGTCTCAGGGGAGCCGTCGTTGATTAAGTTTCCGTAATCTTTGAGTCTTTTGGATGGCTAAAAAAATTCAGTCAATGATTGCGTTTTTGGCAGCTTTAGTAGTCGGCAAACAATGATAGCGCAACCGCAAAACAACGGTGACAAATTCGGTACCGCTATGCTGAAACACTTTACCTGCACACGTCCTCACATAATAAAAAAATACAAAAATCATGATGAAACCGACGGACAGTGCAGGCCGCTGACGCTAAAGTATTGCTACCGAATTTGTTCAATACTTACATTCTGCCATCAGCGATAGTAACAGTAGCAGATACATAAACTGTGGCTCCGCCAAGGTTAAAGTTACTACTATTACTCCACCTTTTCTAAATAACAACCTCTAACTTTATACTCTGAAGATTTTTAATTTTTGACCCAATATTCTCTTTATGAATTAGGATTTTTTTTCACAACGACCCTCGTAATAATTAATCTTAGAATTTAATATCTTAGAAAATTTTAGACTAATTTTCTCATTAATTGATGGCCAATTATATAGCAGATAGTAGCCTCTAAATATAGGATGTGTCCAATAGAGGCTATTGGGATTTTGATTTTTTCTGGGAATTGGGTAGTTCCCAGAAAAAATCAAAATCCCAATAGCCTCTAAATATAGGATGTGTCCAATAGAGGCTATTGGGATTTTGATTTTTTCTGGGAACTACCCAATTCCCAGTGATTTAAGCTGAAATCTTTACAGGATAAAGATTAGAGAACCCAGA
>NZ_RCBY01000550.1 GCF_003838195.1 Okeania hirsuta | reverse complement strand
TCATTTAACATGTTCTTTTAAAAAACAATACGGCAGCAACTGTCATCACACCAACGATCATGTCAAGCTGCCTAATGTGCAAAAATAGCTTTTTTCTCCTTTTCCAACAATGGAAGGGCTCTACTGTTCTTCCTTTTTCAATCTTCTATCCTATTCTGTTCCAGAAAATACCAAAAGAGCCCCTTCTTTCCCCTGAAAACGCGTCTAAAAACCTCCACTCAGCGGTCCTCAAATAGGCTTAAATGCTGATAGTTAGCCCCTTCAGCAAGAAGGTTTTAACAAGTAAATTTTGTATCTTATCTTTGTTTAATTGAAAAAATATCTATTGATTTGCAGTGTAGAAAGGAATTGTGCCCTTTTCTACCCCATTATTTTTGAATAAACTTTTTATCATACTTAAATTAAATGAACATGCGTCTAGTAGTAAAATTACTGGTTCTATGTCTTACAGTTGGGGCGTTTCAATCTTGTGTTTCTAAAAAGAAATATGATGAGTTGGAAGCTGCTAAAGCTGCCACTGATCAAGCCTTGGCTGAAACTCAAGCTCAAGTGAAAACCTTATCTGAAAGAAAAAGATGCTCTTGCTGCTGAGATGGAAATCTGAGAAAACTCGTTTGAACGGCGAAATCAGTTCTATCAAGTCTGACCTGGACGCTACCAAAAGCCAAGTTGCTCAGGTAGAAGAAAAGTTGCAGATGACTGAAAAAGAGCTTACCGCTTTTGAAAGAGCAAATTGACGGTGTTTTCAATGCTTACTCTGGTAGTGGCATGTCTTTAGAAGATCGTGACGGTCGCTTGTACGTAGTTACTGGTTCTAAGCTTCGTTACAACTCTGGTTCTTCTTAGATTGTCAAAAGAAGAGCGTGAAGCAGTTGATGCTTTGGCTGAAGTATTGAAAGCTACTCCTGCTGCTAAAATCATGGTTGAAGGTCACACTGACAACGTACCATTCAAAGCTGGTATGGGAGACAACTGGGACTTGAGCTACCGTCGTGCTAAAGCAGTTGTTACTCGTTTGATCAAGAAAGGTGTTAGTCCTGCTCAATGAGCATCGCAGGTCGCGGTGACGCTATGCCTTCTGCTGACAACGGTACTTCTGAAGGAAAAGCAGAAAACAGAAGACTGAAATCGTTCCTAATCCAGATTTAGGAGTACTAAAAGGTAACTAATCCAGAGCTTAAACTCTGAATTATAATATACTTACTGATACTATTAGGGCTGATCGCATGCGATCAGCCCTTTCTTTTTATCTATTCAGAATTGGACGGGAAAAGCTAAAATCGTGTCTCGTACTGCCTGCTAAGATATCACGTATGAATGGCTAATCGCCAACTCTTCCAAGCTAAACACCTTGAATTGATCTGCGATTGGCTCCATAGCAACGACTGCCGGATCCCCAGGTCGATTCTTTTCCTCCTTAATAGCAATTCCTAAATCTTTATAAAGTCTCCGATATTGCTCCAAGCGCCAGCGGTTCTGAGGCTGTACATCATTGTCGATCCATTTCCAACGCTGCTCTGAGAAACGTAGAAAATGATAAATACTGATCTTACCATCCAGGTGGGCAAAATGATCTGACATATCGATGAAGTGACTCATTACTCCATCGTCCGCTAGTATTCGCTTGAACTCAAGCAGGATTTCTCCTAATATATTGGGATAGATATGCTCAAATGTATTGATGGAGGTAATCAGCTGAATACTACTATCTCC
>NZ_RCBY01000055.1 GCF_003838195.1 Okeania hirsuta | reverse complement strand
TTCCTGTAGATATTCACCCTTGGGTTTACACAAACGATATAAACGGACATGATATTACGGAAAAATTAAGGTATAAAGCTTCTTCATTCATGGAGAAAAAGCGATCGTTAGCGTAGCTTCCCGTAGGGTGGGATGGCGAGGTTTCCCGCTCTTAGAGATCTGCTGCCTCTTGCAGAGGAGCTTTCCTATCGGAATGCTGCGCAAACGCTAGCGCTAACGCCATATCCAATCGACCAAGAGAAGAACAAAATCCTTTGAGTCAATCCTCTTCTTTCTAAGAAGAGGTAATTATTAATTATTAATTGTTGAAGGAGCAGCTAACATTTTAAGAAAAATAGTGACACAGCTAGGTCTGGACTTAGCCAAGGTGGATAGGAAAGTGTTGAAACTGCCACTCTTTAACTAAAAAATATTGGTGCGACTCGTTAGCTTAAAAGCTAGCTTTTTATAATCCAAGGTGTTTTAACCCCTGGAGAATTCAATTGCATAACCTTATCTCAGTCTAGAAGTATTTTTGTTAAGATAGCAAAACAAGATCTAAATTGATTTTGTCTATTGAATTATGTCCCAAGACTTTTCTTTTCAAAGTCTGTGCGGTTATTCCTTTAAAGGTCTTGACCTCGCAGGTGCAGACTTTTCACACTCAGATATTCAAGGAACGGATTTCAGCAACGCCCTTTTGTGTGATGCCAACTTTAGTCATGCTAACGCTGGAGTGCAACTTCATTATCGCCTAGGTTTAGTTATCATATCGCTACTTTTATCTGCAATTTCTGGATTGACTGCTGTACTAACGGCTGTCTTTACTGGTTATTTACTCTTTCCTTACTCTATTAGTTCAGACAATTTTTTAGCTTCTGTAATTGTCCTATTGATATTTGTCCTTTTTTTAATTATCGCTATCCGTAAAGGATTACAGGCAGCTTTTGGAACTGTATTGATAGCAGGATCTTTACTTGGGACAATAATGGGAACTATGACGGGGACTGTAGCAGGTGTGGCAGCAGGAGCAGTGACAGCGACTTTGACTGTCGCAATTGTAGCGGTAATGACTGCTGTTTTAACCACAGTTTTGGCTATGGCAGGAACTATAGCAGGTCTAGTAGCAGGAGTAGTGGCGATCGCTGTTAATCTAGCAGGGGCCAGAGTAGGGGCGACGATTGGTACCAATGCGGCTACCTTTGATGCGGATATCATCAGGCGCTAGGAAATTGAAATAGTCTTGGATTTGCATTATTGCTTATTAAAAAATTACGGCATAATCTCAAAAAATTGACAATGCTTAGGTCGAAATAGCTGAAAGTCTCTTTGAACCAAAGTCAAGACTTTCGTGATTTCCAAACATTCTGCTGCAAGGTACTGATAACTGATAACTGATAACTGAATAAAACCATCCTGATTTTTCCCTAATTTCTCCTTGTAAAATTTCCTCAGAATTAGTTGCTAAATCTGGGGAAGCAGCAAATAAACCAATTAAAGGTTCGGTTTCTAAGTTCTTATTTTGATTGCTAAATTCTAGATCGGGTTGGGATTGATAATTAGCAGATTTTGTTTGCTCTTTCATTTGAGCTATGATTTTTTCCATTAGCCATATTTTCTCATCTAAGGATAAGTTATTAATGGCATTTTCTAGCTGAAGCAATTTAGATGAAACCATTATGATTTTTGTGATTATAGAAAATAAATTACATCATACGGTTATAATTATAACACAATACGCTTTCCTTTCTCTGCAAAAGAATAGCGATCGCCTGAATATCTTCCGAACAAGCGATCGCTGATTCCTGATACTTTCGGGCAGGCAGAATACTCACCCTACTTAATTATTGGTGCATAAAAGGTTCATGGTTGTCATTGCGAGGCGATAATATTAGAGAGTTAACCTCAATCTGAAAGAGTCAAGCTAGCCGTAGGCGAAGCCTTCTCGCAGAGTAGCAATCTCGTAGATCCCTGAGATTGCTTCCTTCCACTCCGTTCCAGTCGCAATGACTTGGGTATAGTAATTATCGGGATTTGATATTAGAGCTAGAAAATCCAGAGGAGCTACCATTCTCGTAGTTATGCACAATTGACTGATGATGGTTTGACGGAATGGCATCCGGCTTTTCTAGAATTGGCCACAACGTTAGAGGAATGTGCCAAACGGTATCGGGACTTTTGTAAGCGGTACACTCCTAAAAAGAAAAAAACAACTCCCCGCCGTAATTGGGGGAATTGCTTTCTGGACAAAATGACTAAGGGTTTTCAGGCCAAACCAAAGGGTAGGGAAGGGGTTCCTGGACAACTGAAGTTAGACCTAGAGGGGTATCAGGAGGTGTACCAGGTAGACCCGTTGGGAAGTTGGTTTGGCTCAAAGGCTGCTCATACATTCATTACAGCAAATGGGGCTGCGATGATGGTTTAACGAGTTGGGTGATGCTAACATCAGCATGTGCTATCCTTTTAGATCAATCATTATTTATTTTTTGACAACCTCCAATTTCAATTTATCGTCTTTAATTTTCCACTTCCATTCATATTCACTAACATCATCCTCTATACTCTCCCAACATTGATCCACTATCCTCCCCAACCAATAAAGACCTTTTCGTTGATCTCCTCCTACCCAACCATCTGTCTCAATTTCGATTGTGTCCTTATCCTGGTCTATCTCTAATCTCTCATAACATGCAGTAAGTTGCGATTCAACTATACATTTTTCCCAATGGATAGCCACTTCTTCCCGATCAGCATAAGCTGGGAGAGCAGTAGTCAACAGTAACAAACAAGTAGCCAAAACAGTAACAACTAACTTTTTCATCTTCAATAAATCTTCTTTTACTAAACCGAAGCATAGCTTATTTTTTTTTTTTTTGTCAATGGCTTTACTGTACCAATGAGTAAGTCTCAATCTAAGTCCAAGTCCATCTAAAGTCTAAGTCCAAATCTCAGTACCGGGATCTAATGGATTTGGTAAAACCCATTGTTCAGCAGTATTCAGCTCCAGAATATAGTCCTGGGATTCTGGTTCATAAGGTTCTCCATTAATATAATAATTAATAAACCTCCTCCCGATGCTCTGGAAAAACTAACCTTTCGTGGTACATTCAAGGAACCTTCGCCAGAACTCTTAATCTCGCGATCGCTAATCTGTTCTTCCCTCAACAAATTGATAATGGATAATGATTAAAATTTTAAACTTTGAGTAACAATTTTGAATGCAAAAAGCTTTGGTAGGGTGCGTTAATGAAATGTAACGCACCACCTATTATGTCTTTGGTGCGTTACGCTGACGCTAACACACCCTACTGGACTAGGGATTTATATTTTTTCACACCGTCTCCGCCGCCGTAGTCTGCACTGCAGGTTGCGGCTGGAACTGGAACATCGAATAAACCACATTCCGACGAATATCCGTCATCATATCCAAGAACAACTCATAACCCTCGCTCTTATACTCAATCAACGGGTCTTTTTGCCCATAACCACGCAAACCAACAGACTCCCGCAACGCATCCATCTGCTGCAAATGCTCCCGCCATAAAGTATCAATCTGCTGCAAAATAAAGAAACGTTCCGCATCCCGCATCAAACCACCACGAATCTGATTAACCTGCGCTTCCTTAATATCATAAGCATTCCTCACCTGCTCGTGCATAAAAGTCTTAATATCATCCATCGACAAATCGAATAACTGCTCCGGAGTTAAATCTGCCAACAGATACACAAACTCCTTCACCTTACTTACCAACTTATCCAACTCCCACTCTTCCGAAGGCAACTCAGGATTAATATACGCCTCCACAATATCATCCATAGTTTGCTCCGCATACTTAATCACCTGTTCCTTCAAATCCCTACCTTCCAATACCCGTCGGCGTTCCGCATAAATTGCCCGACGTTGATTATTCATCACCTCGTCATACTCAAACACCTGCTTCCGCATATCATAATAATAAGTTTCCACCTTCTTCTGAGCGCCTTCCAACGAACGAGTCAACAACCCAGATTCAATTGGCATATCTTCCTCAACCCCAAACGCTTGCATCATTCCAGCAACACGATCGCCACCAAAAATCCGTAATAAATTATCGTCCAAACTCAAGAAAAATCTCGTCGATCCAGGGTCTCCTTGCCGCCCCGCTCTACCTCGCAACTGATTATCAATACGCCTTGACTCATGGCGCTCAGTACCAATAACGTGCAACCCACCCAGATTTATAACATTATCATGTTCCTTATCTGTATAGCCTTCATATTCTTTGCGAATCAAATTGTACACCTCCCGTAACTTTTGAATTACCGGATCTTGAGTAGGAGCTTTTTCCGCAGCGATCGCCACTTTATCTTCCACCACCAACTCAGGTAGCGCTCTCTCTCCCCACTCTTGCACAGCAAAATTCACTGTCTCCTTCAACATCTTTTCAGTCTGTGGCGACAACTTTACTGGAAAAATTTCTGGCGACACTTTCCAGGTTTTCACCTTCTTCTGTTCGCCAAAACCTTTAGCGGAATTTTGCTTTTTAGCACCTTGTACGCGGATCATCCCCATACCATCATCTTCTTCCGGTTTAACAACCCTCGGCATCAAATACTCCCGTACTTTCAACCTTGCCATATACTCAGCATTTCCGCCCAAAATAATATCAGTACCTCGACCTGCCATATTAGTAGCAATAGTAACCGTACCCTTACCCCCTGCTTGTGCCACAATTTCTGACTCTCGCTCCACATTTTCTGGTTTAGCATTCAGCAACTGGTGGGGAATTTTCAGTTGAGCAAGTAACCTAGAAAGTAACTCTGATTTTTCCACACTGGTTGTACCCACCAAAACTGGGCGACCTGCTGTGTGCATTTCCGCACATTCATTAGCGATCGCTTGCCATTTCCCTTTCTCTGTTTTATAAACCACATCTGATAAATCTGCTCTACCAGTTGGTCTATTAGTCGGAACAATAGTCACTTGTAGATTATAAATCTTCTCAAATTCCGTTTCCTCTGTTTTTGCCGTTCCCGTCATCCCCGATAATTTGGGATAAAGTAAGAAGAAATTTTGATAAGTAATAGTTGCCAATGTTTGAGTTTCTGGCTGAATATCCACCCTTTCTTTCGCCTCGATCGCCTGATGCAAACCATCACTCCAACGTCGTCCAGGCATTACCCTACCAGTAAATTCATCAACAATAACTACTTCTTCATCACGAACAATATAGTTAACATCTTTGATAAATAATTCTTTTGCCTTCAAAGCATTAAATATAAAATGTGCCCAAGGATCTTCCGGGTTATATAAATCTTGTACTCCCAATAACTCTTCTGCTTGAGCAAAACCCTCATCGCTCAATAACACATTACGAGCTTTTTCATCTACTTCATAATGTTCTTTTTCTTTATCCAAAGCTGCTGCAATTTCTGCTGCTTTAATATATTTTTCACTCGGTCTTTCTACCTGCCCAGAAATAATCAGAGGAGTCCGTGCTTCATCTACTAATACAGAGTCAACTTCGTCAATGGTACAAAAATTAAATGGACGTTGTACTACCTCATCCATGCTAGTTGCCATATTATCCCGCAAGTAGTCAAATCCAACTTCACTGTTAGTAGCATAAGTAATATCGCAGGCATAATTTTTTTTCCGTTCTTCTGGAGTCATTCCCTGTTGAATTAATCCCACAGTTAAACCCAGGAACCTATGCACTTGTCCCATCCATTCCGCATCTCGTCTGGCTAAGTAGTCGTTAACGGTAATAACGTGTACCCCTTTACCTGCTAGGCCATTTAAGTATGCTGGTAGAGTCGCTACAAGGGTTTTACCCTCCCCTGTTTTCATTTCTGCGATTTGGCCTTGATGCAAAATGATGCCCCCCAAAAGTTGGACATCAAAGTGTCGCATACCTAGCACTCGCTTTCCTGCTTCTCGGACTACAGCAAAAGCTTCCGGTAGAATTTCTTCTAATATTTCTTTTTCTTCCTCCTTAGATGTTGCTTTTTCTAGAGCTTGTCTAAATTCTCCTGTTTTAGCCCTTAGTTGTTCGTCTGAAAGTTGTTGAATATCTTCTTCGAGAATATTAATCTCTGTCACCCAAGGTTGAAATTTCTTGAGTTTGCGTGCGTTGGGGTCTCCGAGAAGTTTTTTGAACATAGTTGTTATTTAAGTTAAATTCCATTGATTAATTGCCAAAATGGTTATTTATATACCATTTTTTATGAATTTTGTCAATATAAATCTTATCTGAGTTTAGTCAGTTTAGAACTATTTGGTTGTTAAAAAATGGGTATCAATTATTTTATCAAAAATTCACTGGTCTAAAACCATGGCCAATTGGGGATAGGTGTTACAATCACAAAAACTAGGGGTGTCGGTAAGCTTTGTTCACCGACACCCCAACATTACTTAAGGCGATAATTAGCAGGAAAATGAGTATTTACACTCAAAATATTCAGGTAATTTCCTCGCCACTTGTCTATTCTCAGTGTATTATATTTGAAGTACAGAATGTAGGTTCTGAGGCAGAGTCATGGCACAAGACAATTCTACTCGAATCAAGTTTTGAGGAATTTGGGAAGACCGGAAAACTTAAACACCCCGGTATACCCCCTTTTAGACAAACCGAACTAGCACACTGTATTTATTGTTGAGAAGATTTTTTTTCATCTTGATTGGAAGACTTGCTCTTACTCTTCCTCTTATATGAGAATAATCCCTTAAATTTCTTCGCCTTTTGCTTTATTTTGTTCGGCAAATTAATTCGCAGATTACCTTCCTTTCCTGATTCTTCTGATTCCGGTGATGAATCTTCTAAGAAGCTCCTTTGACTTATTAATTCTACAGCTAGACTAGCATAAGAAACGCCATTTAGTAACAACGGTTTATCAGTGTCTGGATAATATGAATAACGCATAAATGCACGAATCACCTTATTTCTTAAGTCTGGCTCAAAAAAGCAGATGATAGGAACAAGCTCAGAATATTTAATAACTGTCCATGTCTTGTAAGAGTTCAAAGATATCATCCATCCAATAGGATTTATTATTGCCGATCCAAGACCACCGTAGTATTCCAACTCCATATCCATTTTACTAGACATATTTTGACTAGCCTTTATCTCTCCTTTTGATTTACCTTCCCCTTCACTTCCAGCACCGAAGAGATTTAGGCTAGATGCAAAGGAAGATTTAAAGGATGCAAATTGTTCGGAAGAAGAATCAATCTTTGATTTGACCTCACTTTCCGCACATATCTTACCCCCGAGCGTAAATTTCAATGGCACAAAGTAACCATATTCGTTTAAAAGATGATTTAATTTTACAAAGCTATAGAACTCATCATCATCTCCTAAAGCGTTTTCAACCTTACTCTTGAAGTTAGGTTTCAATTTAATATCTTCCCAGTCTACAGATAGAATCACTTTTGGTATTGTATACTCTGCAAACAGGTAGGTCTTACTTTTTGCACTTAGTTCGCTCTCTCCAGAAAATTCACCTTCTAAATCTGAATCTAGACCACCAAATAAACTGAGTTCTTGATTACCACTTGCCTCTGAAACAAATTTTCCTACTTGATGAGCTACAAATTTTGTTTTGGCATCTACTCTGAAGAATCCCTTTTTTCTGGGTATGATCCAATTAGGATGATAAGTATTTTCAGGATCATTAGGAACATAAGGCTCCCAATAAATAGCTTCCTTGAATGCTTTTGATATGACCCAATCTTCATCCTCAGACTGAATTTTGCTAACGGTAAGAGCCTTGTTTAATTCCAATCTTCTGTACAAATCTACCTTCTGAAAGGCAATTAAATCTTGAAAAAAATGTTTAATTACTCCAGGTGTAATTTGTTCAACTGATTGAGCTGCTGCCAATTGAAATTGAGTTGCTGTAGGTTGAATAACTTCTGCAAGTACTTGTTGAAGGAATTGAATAATTGCTCCTGGTAGTGCAGCTGTTGTAGGTTGAATAACTTCTGTAAGTAATTGTTGAAGGAATCCAATAATTTGCTCTGGTGTAACTTGTCCTGGTACAGATGGTTCCACCGGATTCTCAGGTTGAGATAAAGGTGCTTTATTAGTCCCATCGTCTTGTGTCATTTTAGATTTTTCTCCTTAATAATTCTGTCGATACAAATATGATGAATTTAGTTCAATTAATACTAATCATCAAATGAATTACGTCTCAAAAGTCAAATTGGCGCGTTATTGTGCAGAACTTTGCAAATCACATATATCTTCGATCTTTTCGTCTTCTTTGAGTACGTAGAAAAACATATGGATAGAGCCATTGGTACTCAAATTTAATTTGTCCCTATCCTCCACTATGTTACTGATATATTCATGTTCTCTATCACTACTTCTGACCCTGACCGGAGAAAGTCCTGGACGATATTTATACTTACCTTTTTCATAGCCATAAATAGGCCATGTGACAATATTAACCAAGTGATTTCTTAAAACATTGCTATTTATCTGGTTATCCAAGTACTGAAAATCTCTAACTCTAATAGGATCTCCTTCATATTGGTATTTATCGACTGTGACTTGTAATTTTTCGTGGCTTTCCTCATCACCTTCATTAACAGCATAGTATTTATTGACTATGTTATTTTCTGTTGTAAATATTTTCAAACCATATCCACAAGGACCGTTCGATCTAATAGTAAATGAAATATACGAACCTTCGTATAAGAAGACCACGTAATCAAAGTACCATGTATTTTCTCCTTCCTGGTCAAGTTTAACTAGGATAGGCTGTTTGTCTGTACCACATTCATTGGCACTTAGCTCCTCATTCAAAGAAACCTTTACTTCTAAGTCGCGATCTTCAAAGAAATCGTATTTAGTGCCTTTTAGTAATTTTTCATCACTCATTGTACCTATTCTCCTTTTTTGAATTCCTTAAACGATAACTGATACCAATTACATAAATTGGGATCTCTTGTGCGACTAAGTATTACTTCAGCTTCACTAAAATTACCACCCATGCCTGTATGAATAATTACACAAGAGTGGTCAAAATTATAGGTAAAAGCTTGTCTTTATATATATCTCAAACAGATAATATTCTTTATTTTTATAGATGTCAATATCCTACATTCCTTACTGCAAAATGTAGTATCTAGGGACACTTCAATAATTTAATAATTAATAGATAACTCTTCTATAATAGGAGAATTGTCTGTTTTTTTTCTCCATGAACGTAGAGGCTTTATAACTTAAATATTTAGGTAAAACTTTTGAATATTTATATTTATTAATCTTATAACAAAAAAGATATATAATGTTAGATAGATTTGCCTTGAGGTAGTTTTTTTATTGTTTTTCAATCTATCTTTATACTACTTCCATTAGTTTTAAATTTTGACTTAAATGTTATCAAAATAACTCGGTCTAAAACTATACCTTGATTAGCGAAATGTTTTTGGAGAGTTGCTCAAAATCCCTGTTACAAAAACAACTTCTGACTTCTGACTTCTGACTTTGTCAATCTGGCCATTCTGAGCTGAGAGTCCGAAAGTCAAATTTTGCAGCGCTAGGATGACAAGAAACACAACCCTTGATATTCACATTTTGAGGAAATTCTACTCTGGGATGAAGCGCTTTGAAATAACGAGAACTAGAAATTCTGTAAGGTATTCTTTCCTCTTGCTGTGATTTGACACGAGAAGATACTTGTAGGTAATTCCAAATAAGTTGACGAGGTGGATCTATAAGAGTAGGGAGTTGTATACCGTAATGTTGATAATCCTCTAGAATTACTTTCCAACTTTCTGTGGGAAGGACTTGAGGTGGTACTGGAATATGACAAGTAGTACAATTGTCTAAATATAATGACAGTCCTAATTGGTGACGTTTGGGAACCACATCAACATTACTCATTAGTTGAGGCTCAATTTGTGAAATAGTTGTTGCAGTAGAAATTTTTGCCATAACCAAACCACAACTTGCACTCCATAAAAATATCAGTAGTAAAAGTAAAAAAAGAAATGGTCGTCGTCTACCTTTATTTCTGAGATTAGATATTGGCATTAATATAATTTCTGTGCTAGTATTTCATTATTTTTTGCTACTTTAACTAGCTATCAGCCATTAGGCTAAAAAGGTAGTACATAGATAATGTTATCTAAAAGCTTGGGTTGTTCATTCCCTGTCCATTCCGGAATGCTCCGCTTTCCGCGCAAAGCTGACCGCTGTTTGCGTAACATCCCGCAGGGAACTGCTGAGGTGTTAAACGCTTTCTAAAGAATTGGAATTGTCATACCTTCTTTTGCTACCAACCCATTGGGAAATACTGACTGGAGAGCAACTTGAATTTCATCCAATAAATTATCATGATGAGAAGGGTCATGTTGAAACATAACTATTTGTTTGACTCCTGCTTTTTTTGCTATTTCCACACCTACTTCCCAAGTAGAATGTCCCCAACCAATTTTAGGAGATTCAGGATTATAGTATTCTTCGTTTGTGTAAGTAGCATCATAAATCAGCAAATCAGCTTTACGAGCTAGATGAAGTACATTTTCATCAAAACGATCTTCATAATGTTCTGTATCTGGACAATAAACTACACTTTTACCCTGCCAACAAACTCGATATCCAATAGCAAAATTTGGATGATTTAGAGGAGCTGTTTCAATCTCAATATCATCATCAATTTTAATTACATCTCCAGTGCTAAAGTCATAAAACTTCATCTCAGAACCCATAACCTGTAAAGGAATAGGAAAGTTAGGATTTACCATTTGATCGGATAAACATTCCTTAATTGTAGTCCCGTCAGGTGCGATTGCCCCATGTATGTGAAACTTATTGACAGGCATAAATGCAGGAACAAAAAATGGAAATCCTTGAATATGGTCCCAGTGAGTATGACTAAAGAACATATATGCTTCCACTGGCATTTGCTTCATTAGGTTTAAACCCAATACTCTTAAACCTGTGCCTCCATCAAAAATCAAACGTTTTTCCCCTAAGCGCATTTCTACACAGGAGGTATTACCACCATAGCGAACTGTACTACTACCAGGGGTAGGTATACTACCTCGTACACCCCAGAATTCAACTACAAACTTAGTTTGCAAGGAGGCTGACTGAGTATCTATCTCCTCAGATTGTGATATTGGGGCTGACGGCTCTGAAGACTGCATATTTCTGTGTTTCAGACTTGCGGTTAATACGAATCTGTTAAGAATTTCTTAACTGTCAATTGAGATTATTCTAGCAAAATCAGGTACTAATAATTGCTAGTATATCTTTAAAAAGATAATTTAGTTTAGTATAGAAAGCTATACTTTAAATCTAAAAATTTTTATTGTTTAGTTTGAAAGAGGTTATAGTTAAGTCTTGATATATCTTAGGCTTTAGTAAAACCTCTGTATAACTAAACTATTTTAAATAGCGAGTTAGTAAATAAATATTTATTCAAAAAATTATAACTTTTCAATTTGGAGAACTAGGGGTTTATAAGTCAGTTAATTTTGATAATTTAACCAAAAACAAATATAAGCATTCAGCGGTCAGCTATGAGCTATTGATTTTGAGTCCCCGTAAAAGCAACCTTTGAAATTGAGAAATAATAAAATTTACTGTCAAACTCTCCTGACTAAACCTTAGAACTAATTATTCATTACTAATTGCTGTTAACGTAGTCCTGACCCAGGGAATAACTGACTGCTAATAGCTGTTTACGCAGCATTCCGCAGGAAATGCTTACAAACAAATACTAAAAACCTGTCGAAACGTTATAATTGTTTTTCCCTGTTGTTGTCCCTTAGGTAAAAATCTGATAAATTTATACTTTAAGAAAATCACAAACTCTTATCAAAATCATCAGTGTGAAGTCAAAATAATTGTTATGAAATATGAGGAATTGTCAATTCCAAAATAGGAAAAATTAGATTTGGTTCAACTTAAAGACAAAGTATTAACATCAGGGTCATTTCATTCTAGATTTTGACAATGAATTTATTGATTTTCAGACAGCGAAGATACATTTCCTAAACCTGTAACGTGGTTTAGTCAATACATAAAATGGCACAGTGTTAGAATGAAACAGCGCTGGTATTAACATGGCTTTCCGTTCATGTTTCAGTCTCTAGGCTCAAACATATTCTTAGAGTATAAAAAATGGCACAGGATATAGCAAACTATTATACAAACTAGGAGAAAGATCAACTAGCAACATTGATGCACGATCTTGCTAAATATTTTTCTCCCCTATTATTACAAATTTCTAAGTCAGAGGGTTTAGAAATAGATTTAGTATCAGAAGTCTCTTCTCATTTGCTTCATGCTAATGTAAGTGAATTGTGGCCAAAAAAGAGTTTGGTATCAAGGATCAGGAGATTTTAGCATCATTGAAGAAGGAGACAGGAGACAGGAGACAGGAGACAGGAGGAAAATTACATGGGGATAGTCAACGAAGGGCCGCTCCGCGTCTACGCTCCCCCAAGTAATGCGTGAATACCCCCGTTGACGGTGGGGTATTAAAGCCACAAAGAAAATGATAACTAATTATACATGAGGAGAGCCAGCTATGAATCAGCTAAGTTGCATAATTTTCCTCGCAGATACTTTAGAACCAGGTAAAGGTGACAATGCAGAGTCACAGCATTTGAGACAACTTAGTAAGGAAAATCTCTTCCAAGCAGTTTGGTTAACCTGCGATTATACTATAAAGCACTTGCTAGGGACTAATTGTTTGATTCACCCAAAAATTATATTAACAAGAAATTGGTTCCTGAAAAAGGCCAAAAAACCCGAGGATGAACAAAAAATGAAGCAGCAATAAAATCAATCAGATTATGACTAATACAAAGGCTAAAAATTAGTCAACAGAAATATCCAATACAATAAATATATATAAGGAAAAGGAAACAGATAATTTAATGTCAAATTACCCCCATATTCAGTCCTTGTCAACCGAATTAAGTCAGACAAATTCAGAATCCGATGGAACCTTAGAATTGACATCGACAATAGTTAACGCAGCATTAGACCGTAAAGGAGATAACATTGTTGTGATTAAAGTATCAGAAGTATCTTATTTAGCAGACTACTTCGTAATTATCACAGGTTACTCTAATGTTCAAGTCAGAGCTATATCTCAGGCGATCGCCCAAAAGGTAGAACAAGATAGAGAACTTTATCCTCTAGGAGTAGAAGGCCAAAACGAAAGTTCTTGGATATTAATGGATTATGGTGATGTCATAGTCCACATATTGAAGCCCGAAGAACGAGAATTCTACAATTTAGAAGCATTTTGGAGTCATGCAGAAAAAGTAGATACTTTATCATTGCTCAATTAGGATCAGGCTGTCAATATGAACTACCTCTTTACTGGCATAAAATATAAGTGAGGAAAAATTGATTTATGACTAGACAGATAATATCTAGCTCTCCAGTTCCCCTAGAACAACAACCAGTCAACGAATATGAAGAACTCAAAAATTCCTGGTTGTTTTGTTGGGTAACATTAGAAAGACTTCAGTATATAAAGAAGTTAGTCTGGGTTTGGCTCTGGAGTTGGTTAGTATCAGGCCCAGTAGCAGCAGCAAGTTTTTTTCCAGAGAAATATCCGATCGAGTTTTTACTGAGTGGGTCAGCAGGTGCAAGCTTTATTCTAATTTTGGTATTATTGCGACTTTATTTAGGTTGGAATTATATACGATCACGTCTTGCTAGTACTACTGTTTTTTATGAAGAGTCTGGTTGGTATGATGGGCAAACATGGCTGAAAACACAAGAAGAAATTACAAAAGATAAGTTAATAGTTAACTATCAAGTTCAGCCACTTATCAAAAGATTACACAAAACTTTTTATAGTTTGCTATTAATAATTTGTCTCGGTGGAATAATCTGGGTTTCGATCTAAAATTAACCCAAAATAGTTACAAAAAATCATAGTAATTTTGATTTAGGTAGTCAAGTAATTACAGTTATTTTTACCTGACTCATTCTCAGATTATATGCTTAACTATTTTTCTAAAATATCTGCTACATTACACTATTCTATACAATAATCTCATACGGAATTGTACTTAAATAGTTTATATTTAGAAACTATTTGTAAACAAAAGATTAAGTAGGGTATGTGACGGCACGCTTACCACTGATGGAATAATGCTCGGTTTTACACCTCACGCACCGGGTGCTGTGGGATGGTGCGTTAGTTTCACGTAACGCACCCTACGTGATTTAATATTCATTTAACAAAGACTCTCTTCAGACGATTATCTTAGCTGACATGACTAAAAATACTCGTACTTTTAAGGAAGAAATATTGATGAGCATAACTTAGTTTAGTATAAGAGAATCAGTTGAGACTTATTAAGATTAAATTGATAGATAGTCTTCAAAAATACAGTTAAATTAATGTACTTGATGAATACTCAACTTGCCCAAAACAATAAATAAAAATGACAAGGGGAAAAAGAACACAAACTTCGCAACTAGAAGTCAGACTACTCCGAGAAGGTATCCTTGAATCAATTCACCAAGTTCAGGCCACTGTGTGCGACCATAGAGGTCGGGTTTTGTCCGTGGCCGGAGGTGCAGATACTGCCACATTTGTCCGTTCAGCTCTCAAACCATTTCAAGCTTTAGCAGTTACTACTACAGGCACCCTAGAACGTTATGACTTAACTGACTTAGACTTGGCCATTATCTGTAGTTCCCATCAAGGTACAATAGAGCAAGCAAGACAGGTATTTAACGTTTTATGGCGTTGTGATATTGACCCATCAAAACTCCAATGTCCAACTCCTGCCAATAAAAATAGTCCTTTGCAATATAACTGTTCTGGTAAGCATGCAGGTATGCTGGCTGTTTGTCAGCAAAGAAATTGGCCGATGGAGTCTTACCTGCAAATGAAGCATCCAGTTCAACAGTTGATTATTAGCAAAGTAGCTGAGTTACTGGCAATGCCCGCAGCAGAATTTATTGGCGCTCGTGATGACTGTGGTGCTCCAACTTATCTCCTGCAACTGAGTCAAATGGCAACTTTATACGCTAAACTGGCTTCAGGTGATAGTTTGGATCTAGAACGAATTGTCAGGGCGATGACCTATCATCCAGAAATGGTAGGGGGAGAAGGAAGTTTTGATACAGAGTTGATGCGCTTGACGGCAGGAGAAATTGTTAGTAAGTCTGGGGCCGAAGGAGTGCAATGTATTGGTCGGGTAGGTGAAGGGATGGGTTTGGCCATTAAAGTTAATGATGGTGCTAAACGAGCGAAATATGCAGTGGCTATTCATTTGTTAACTCAGATGGGTTGGATCAGTCCAACTATTGCTGAGACTCTAGGGGAAAACTATATGTCTCTCAGTAATGTCAAGCGTTTGGAAGTAATTGGAGAAATGTGTATGGTATAGTTCAACAATTAATAATTAATAATTAATAATTAATAATTAATTATTACCTCTCCTTGAAAACGGATTGGATTGACTAATAATGAAAATTTTTTCTTGTTTCTCCTTTATGAGGAGAGGCTTTAAACCTTAATTATTTGGTGATTGGACAGCCCTGAAAAAAATTTTGAAAATATTTTGAGTAAGGGGTTGCAATTTTGATGAGGTTATGGTTATATTAATAAAAGACGACGCGGGATAGAGCAGTCTGGTAGCTCGTCGGGCTCAAGTTATAAGGTAAGACAAACAAAACAAGCACATATAGACGCCGCTAGTCACTAAGCTTGAAGTTATACCTTGTAAGGGGCGGCATACGAAGAAATTTGTATGTGATTACTTGTCAAATTCGGGGAAACCGTTAGCGGGGTAATCCCGAGCCAAGCTCCGAATTAAAGGAGAAGGTGTAGAGACTGGTTGGCAAGTACCCTAGCAGTTCTAGTTTGATAGAAGCTGAGGGTAAAGGGACAGTCCAGACTACAAACTAATTCTGATAGTTTCAGAATTAAGGCAGTGAAAGCTGTGGTGGTAAGCATAACCCGAAGGTCGGTGGTTCAAATCCGCCTCCCGCCATAAAAATAAATAATCTAAAAGAAAGTCTGGTAAATCTTAAAATTTATCAGGCTTTTTTGATTTTCGGTCTCAATACTTTTCCTCAGGAGTCAGGAGTCAGGAGTCAGGAGTCAGGAGTCAGGAGTCAGGAGGGAAGAAAGAAGGAAAAGGAATAGGAAGAGGAGGAAAAGGAGAAAGTTTTTTGGTCGTGTCAGGGGAACGGAGTTCTATGGCGCTCTTATCCAGACATGATATAAAAGGCAAAAAGCAATATAAATGCAGTTTCAACCTACTAAAGAAGTTGGGTTTATGAAGAACAGACCATAGCGTTGCATATTTGAGGGATGAAAGGGTGTGGGGAGTGTGGAGGACGTTATATATTTGCCCATTGGAATTATAGTAGCTCGTCTAGACTAAGAATTATGGGTAAAAACTCAACCCTCGATCCTCCCTTACCAAGGAGGGGAATAACTCATAAGGGTAGGTTGTTTAACCCACATTTTCAAGCAAAACTTGCTAATAGTTTGAGAAAAAGAGGAAGTAAAAGATGGGTTACCTTTTTTTGCAAAGATTCATTCCTTAGTCCAGCAATGCTTATACCATACAGCAGTTTTCATTTCGGTAGACCACAGTAGGGGTGTTAACGTAGTTGTGCGCTAGCTAATGGCCATTAGCCCCTACAGGTTTTTGGTCCCTACAGGTTTTTGATTATGGCGATGTGGTTCATCAATCAATAACAGCGTTGTAAGTATAGCGATTTCCAAAAAGCGTGAGGTACAAAATTTTAGGTTTTACAACAGGGAAGAAAGATAAAAGTTTACCTAACTCAACCTAGCACCTACTCAAAAAGTTCAACATAGCAAAATTTTATGAATTTGGTAGAAAATGATAAATTGGAAATATTTTAGATTAATTATCGGTACTGTATTTTTCTTGATTTTGCCTCCATCTCTAGTAACAGAGAAAATAGAGAAAGTACAGATATATTCAAAAGCAGTTGCAGAAGAGACTAAAAAATATAGCGATCGCCTTACCCAAGAAAACCTACAAACTCAAGCACAGGAACTTGATAAGAAAGCTAAACAAAAACTTGAAAATGGGGAATTAAAAACGGCCTTAGAAACTTTGCAGCAACTCCTAGATATTCATACTCAACAGGGCGTTCGCGATAGCGGAACGGAGTTCTATCGCCTTAATATCAGCAGCACCCTCTACAGTATGGCCAGCATCGATCGACAACTGCAGCAGTATCAGAAAGCTTTAGAGAATTATCAGCAAGCTTTGGAAATTCGTCAACAGTTAGGCGATACAGAGCAAATTGCTGCCATCCTACATAATATTGGTACAGTTTATTCTCACCTAAGTCAATATCCCCAAGCATTAGCATCATTCAATCAAGCACTGAAAATGCGTAGGCAACTGCGCGATACTACTGCTATTAGTAGCGCTTTAAATAAAATAGGTGTTATCTACGATCGCCAAGGTAAATATCCAAAAGCTATAGAGTTTTATGAAGAAGCTTTAGAAATGGCTAAAAAGGAAAAGGATAATGTCAATCTTACTGCAATTTTAAGTAATCTTGGCTTAGTTAATTCAAGGTTAGGTCGCTATAAACAAGCTATAGATTTTTATCAGAAAGTTTTACAGAATAATCCCCAAAACAAAGCTAAGGTTTTAACATATATTGGAGCAATTTATCGCCACTTAGAAGAGTTTTCTAAGGCTTTAAAGTTTTATCAACAAGCTTTAGAAGTTTATGAAGAAAATCAAGACCGTTTGAATATAGCAATAACTATAGATAATATAGGTGTAATTTATCGAGAACAGAAAAAATATTCCCAAGCATTAGAATCCCATCAACAAGCATTAGTTATTTGGGAAGAGTTAGGTGATCGGGAAGGTAAATCTGCCTCTGTTCATAATATTGGTATAGTGTATCGAGAGTCCGGTCAGTATTCTGAATCTCTAGAATTTTTGACTCATACTTTAATTCTCGATCGACAACTTGAAAACCAAAATAGAGAAAGAATTACTCTTGCTGATATAGGAAAATTATTAGCAAAAAATGATCGACCAGAATTAGCAATAATATTTTATAAACAATCAATTAATATTACAGAAAAAATCCGCAAAGATTTACAGGTTTTACCAGTAGAGGAACAAAAGGATTATTTAGACGGTACTGTTACTGACATTTATCGGGATTTAGCTGATTTATTGCTCGAGCAAAAAAGAGCCATAGAATCGCATCAAATTCTTGATTTGTTGAAAGTACAAGAAGTATTTGAGTATATGGGAGGTATCAAAGCTGATGATAAAATTATAGGCAATAGTTTTGAAGATATATAGCAATCAGGAATCAGTTGTGAGAATTGAGGTGTTCCTTAAAAGTATAGAATATGGCAATTCTTATATTCATATAATACGTTTTTTCTTCTTCTTTGTTCCCTGTTACCTGTGCCCTAAAAGCTTCCAATATCTCACAACTCAAATCATATTGCTATAGTTAAGAAAGAATTGGTTAGGACTTATGCGGATGATAAATCTTAGACTAGGAAATGTTTTTCTAACTGCTCCCTGTTCCCTGCTATAGTTGAATGCTGAATGCTTACCTTATAGTTATACATAATACACATAAAAAATATAGTTGAAAAAATGATAAATTGGAAATATTTCAGATTAATTATATCTACTGCATGTTTATTAATTATTATTCCATCTATACCAGTCGATAAAAATTTTAATCTAAATTCAAAAGCACAAGCACAAGTTAAGACAAATTCTGTTAGTCCTATTTTACAGAACAATCAAAAAATTGAAATACAGCAACAAGAAAAGCAAGTTCAATCAGAATTTTACAACGATCAACTTGATGAAAATTTGGAACAATTACAAGAAAAATTAGAAAAATTAACTCCAGAAGACGATCGCTTTGAGATTATTCATACTTTGAAGAAAATTGCTATTGCTTATGATGCTCAAGGTAAGTATTTCAAAGCCTTAGAATATTATCAAAAAGCTTTAAAAAATGCTAAAAAAAATCAGGATAGTGAAAATATTATTGCTATTTTAAATAAGATTGGTGTGGTGTATTCCCAGTTAGGTTTGTATGAGCAAGCTATCGATTATTATAAACAAGTTTTAAAGAAAAATCCTCCAGAAAAAAACAATATATTCAGTAATATTGGAGCAATTTATCGCCACTTAAAAAAATATTCTCAAGCCTTAGAATACCTTCGACAAGCTTTAAAAAATTATCAAGAAAATCAAGACAATCTTGGTACAGCTCAAACCCTTAATCATATAGGTGTAATTTATCGAGAGCAAGAGAAATACTCTCAAGCATTAGAGAATCATAAACAAGCATTAGCTATTCAAGAAGAAGAAGGCGATCAAGAAGGTAAAGCAGTTACTTTTCATAATATTGGTAAAGTTTATCAAGATCTAAATAAGTATTCGGAATCCCTAAAATTTTTAAATCATAGTTTAATTATAGATAGACAACTTGATAACAAAGGAAAAGAAGGAATTCATCTTGCTAATCTAGGTAAATTATTAGAAACAAAAAATCAGACTGAATTAGCAATAATTTTCTATAAACAATCAGTTAATATTACAGAAAGTATCAGGAAAAATTTAAAAGTTTTACCAGCAGAAGAGCAAGAGGCTGATGTAGAAAGTGTTGCTGAAACATATCGTACTTTAGCTGAATTATTACTACAAAAAAAACGCGCACTCGAAGCACATCAAATTATAGACTTACTCAAAGTCCAAGAAATATTTGAGCAGATGGGTAGTTTACAGATTGACAACCATAAATATAGTGAATTGCCATTACTAGAATCAGAAGAACTCTTTTGGAAAAAATATAGTCAGCTCATAGAAGCAGCAAGTGATACGAAAAACCAAAATCAACTAGAGGAAAAATTACTAGAAATTATTGAATTTTTTGATAGTGAAGAAGTGAAATCTATTGTATCAGAATTAAAAGAAAATGCTGAAAATCAAAAACTAAGTTCAGATATAGTATTTTCTTTACAACTTGAACTAAAAAAACATCAAAATAAAAATACAGTAGTATTATATCCATTAGTTTTAGAAGACCGACTAGAATTAATATTAGTAAGTTCAAATTATCCCCCGGTGCATCGTACTGTGTCGGTAAAACGAGAAGAATTTAATCAAGCTATCTTTGAATTAAGAGTAAGATTAATCAATAGAAATAATTCTCAATCATTACCTAACGAAAATAATAATCAATCTGAAAAAAGAATTATGCTGGCAGGATTTAAACTCTACAATTGGTTAATTAAACCTCTAGAGAAAGAGCTAAGACTTACTAAAGCTAAAACTATTATTTATGCACCAGATGGACAATTACGTTATATTCCTTTAGCAGCTTTATATGATGGTAGAAAATGGCTAGTAGAAAGGTTTGAAATTAATAATATTACTGCTGCAAGTTTAATGGATTTAGAGCCTAGGGAAAATTTTCAACCAGTCATTTTGGCAGGTGCTTTAACTGAAGGTAGTTATCAATTTCAGGTAGGTAGACGAAGATTTGAATTTGAAGGATTACCTTTTGCGGGAGTAGAAGTAGAGAATATAGAGCAGATATTTCCTGAAACTAATAAATTATTAGGAAATGAATTTACTAAAGAAGCTATGGAATTAAATATGGATAGCCATAATATTGTACATTTTGCCACTCATTCTGCCTTTGTCAATGGTCATCCAGAAGAATCTTTTATCTTATTTGGAGATGGCGATCGCGCTACATTAGGAGATGTGAAATATTGGAATTTAAAGGATGTAGAATTAGTGGTATTGAGTGCTTGTCAAACTGCTCTGGGAAAAGATATAGGAAATGGTCAAGAAATACTCGGTTTTGGTTATCGAGTGCAAGAAGCTGGTGCAGCAGCAACATTAGCAACTTTATGGTTAGTTGATGACCAAGCTACTCATGAATTTATGAATTATTTTTATGTAGCTTTGAATAAAGGAGTAAGTAAGGTAGAATCGCTAAGAGAAGCACAAGTTAATATGATTAATAGTGAGTATAATCATCCTTATTATTGGGCACCATTTATTTTAATTGGTAATGGTTTTTGAGAGGGAAGAAGTAAGAATTCAGGGATCAGCTTTATTACCTTTTGTAGACAATTTAAGCTTGCTGTTCTTATGCTTCAATATGGGTTTTATATTTACAGGATAGTAAGCATTCAGCCGTCAGCTATCAGCCATAAGCTATTGCTTTTCGTTTACGATAAAAGCTTTATTAATTGTCTGACTACAAAAAGTTAGCTCCCTTGTCCTTAAAGTCTATATTAATTTAAACACTGTCCTTAAGAAGAGAATATTGTTGCTGAAGTGCGCAGTTCCTCCGCAGGAGGCTAGCTGACAGCTAATAGCTGAATGCTTACACAGTATGTATTTAAGAGTTCATCAATTGATAATGGATAATGAATAATTGATAATTAGGGCTTGCTGAAAAAGTCTTATGGTGATGATAGGCAACAGGGAACAGCTCATCTGGCAACAGTTTAGACTATCTGCTACGGCAAAATTTTTGGCATTTTCAGGTAAAAATATTAGCTTTTTGAGGCTAATTGAGCCAAAAACTATGTACTTTTTCAATACCTAAAAAGGCTAAAACCTTTATCTGGTAATTATTTTATCTTTAATCAGCAAGCCCTAATTACCTCTGGTTAAAACCGAGAGCATTGAATATAAGGAAAAATGCTAAAAGCTTTATCTGTCAATGATTTTAGATTTAATCAGCAAGTCCTAATTATTCATTATTAATTATTCATTATTCATTGTTGTTTCTGCTTCAACGCCAGTCAGGAGGATAGAGACTATCAACATTAGGCATTTCATCAATCTTTTGTAGCAAATCTCCTAATTTTGGATATTTTTTCTCTATAGGTAAGATGTCTATGTTTAATTTACTTACATCTTCCTGAACTGCTAATTTTTCGACAAATTTAAAAATAGGATAAATAGCAATATCCGCAGCAGATAATCGATTGCCTGCCAACCAATTTTTATCTGCTAAAACCTCATCATTGAGTATGGTAAATTCTTCTTTTAATTTCTGGAAATTTTCAACAACTTCCTTTTCTTTCTCTGCTAAACCTCCAAAGAAAATTGGAGGGATAAGCTGAAGTAAAGAGGGCACAATTATATTTTCAATTTCACATACCTGTTGCCAAATTATTGCTTTCTCTTGGCTAGTATTGCCAAAAAGTTGCCACTCAGGATAGAGAGAATCTAAATACACTAAAATTGCTATAGATTCACGCACAAATAATTCCCCATGTTTTAGTAATGGCACTTTACCACGAGGATTTAAAGCTAGATAATCGGGTTGTTTATGTTCTCCTGTTGATGGGTCTAAATAATGAGAGACATAATCAACATTATGAATTACTAAGGCCAGGTGTACTCGCCAAGCAAAAAGACTACCTTGAAAGCAAAAAAGTTCTATTGTTGGATTCATTTTCTTGAATATTATTCCTCATTTTAACGAAGTCAGAAGTTGTTTTTGTAACTGAGATTTGAGCAAGTCTCCAAAAACATTTTGCCAATCAAGGCGGGGTTTTTAGACCCAGTTATTTTGATAAAGAATAAATTATGGCAAAAATTCAGCCTAGTATAACCAAATTAACTCGAACATATCCTTTAATTGAGATAATGTCAAGAGCCAGTATTTATAAATTAGCGATATTCAGCAGAAAAGAGGGAGTAGGTAGTAGGCAGTAGGGGAAATAATTGATAATTTCTGTGTGAATGATGACGAGCGCGTTCAAGGAAAAGCTAAAAGTAATATCATGTCCGGTTGAACAGTTATAAATAACGACGGAGGAGTCAGAACTCAGGAGTCAGGAGGAAAAACAAATTTTGTACCTTACCAGTATAGGAATTGCTATATCAAATTAAACTTTAACCCAAATCTTTTCCTACGATTTAAGTATTTAATACCAAATTCAAAAAAGGTAGTTACATCTTAGTTTGTGATTTATTCCTACAATAAAAAAATATGGCGTTGCTGAATAGCGTGTATGATATTAACCTTAATTACTTAGGAGTCAGGAGTCAGGAGTCAGGAGTCAGGAGGGAAGAAAGAAGAAGAAAGAGGAATAGAAGGAGAGGCGTTGCATATTTGTGGGATGAATTGTATGCTTGGACAAAAAAGAAGTATTAAGGATGAAATTTACCTGTTTAAAAAATATTCATCCCTTGATTCAGCAACGCCAAAAATATAAATCCCATAAATTCTAACAATTCAACCTTTTTTCCTCTTTAATATTTCTGTTTTTTTTCCCTCCATACCTATTCCCTATTCCCTGTTCCCTGTGCCGTGACTGTAGCAATATTTTATGAAATTGGTGTCAGGAGTTAGAGCAAAACTACAGACAAGTATTTTATTATAATTAATTGAATCACCACAATCAAAAATACAGTCAACTATCTAGATTGAAAATTTTTTACACTATACCAATAAACAACACTTAACCTAAACATAAACAAAACTTAAATTAGAACCTATAAAATCCCATTACGGTTATGAGTCTAATTAATTTCAAGGGTTTCTAGTTTATGCCAAATCCAATCCGCTTTGCCACCTTCAACGCATCTCTAAACCGCAACGAAGAAGGTCAATTAATCACAGATATTTCTACAGAACAAAACGAACAAGGAAAGACAGTAGCAAAAATTATTCAAAGAGTCAATCCTGATGTTTTATTAGTTAATGAATTTGACTTTGACTCAGAAGGAACTGCTGCCCAATTATTCCGAGATAACTATTTAGAAGTAAGTCAAAATGGAGTAAATCCTGTAGAATATCCTTTCGTATATTTTGATCCTTCTAATACAGGTATTTCTTCTGGTTTTGACCTAGATAATAATGAGGAAATAGTCACAACACCGGGTGAATTTGGTTATGGGAATGATGCTTTTGGTTTTGGCAATTTTCCCGGTCAATTCGGAATGGTTTTATATTCAAAATATCCTATTGTTGAAGAGGAAGTAAGAACTTTTCAAAACTTTCTCTGGAAAGATATGCCAGGTGCATTATTACCGGATAATCTGGATACACCGGAACCTAATGATTGGTATTCGGAGGAAGAATTAGAGGTATTTCGTCTTTCTTCTAAGAGTCATTGGGATGTGCCGATAAATGTGAATGGGGAAATAATTCATGTTTTAGTTAGTCATCCTACTCCACCAGTTTTTGATGGGGAGGAAGATAGAAATGGCAGAAGAAATCACGATGAAATTCGGTTTTGGGCAGATTATGTTACTCCTGGAGAAGGAGATTATATTTATGATGATGCCGGAAATTTTGGTGGTTTAGCAGCTGGTAATTCTTTTGTTATTATGGGAGACCAAAATGCTGACCCAGTTGATGGAGATAGTTTCAATAATGCTATTAATCAATTATTAGAAAATCCTCTGGTGAATACTTCAGTAACTCCTGGTAGTAATGGGGGAATTGATGCTACAAACCGTCAAGGGGAAGAAAGTGCAAATCATGGAGGCAACCCTGCTTTTGATACGGCAGATTTTAATGATGCGCCTGGTACTTCTGGAAATTTACGAGTTGATTATGTTTTGCCTTCAATAGACCAAGAAATAGTTGATGCTGCTGTTTTTTGGCCGGAGGAAAATGACTCTTTATTTGACTTAGTGGGAGACTTTCCTTTTCCTAGTTCAGACCATCGTTTGGTTTGGGCAGATGTGACTAATGAAAATCGTAAAACTGTCACAAATATTGAGTTTATTGGGGGGGTAGAATTTGAGACTGGGTTGGATTTTCAAGGTACAGAAGTAGGTGGTATTTCTGGTATTAGTTATGATAAAGGTTCGGGAATTTATTATGCTATTTCTGATGACCGGAGTCAGAATAATGATGCCCGTTTTTATACTGTTGATATTGATTGGAGTGATGGGAGTCTTGATGATGGAGATGTTGAATTTATAGATTTTACTACTCTATTAAATAATAATGGAGTACCATTTCCTGAAAATGGTGTTGACCCGGAAGGAATTGCTTTTAATGGTGAGAATTTATTCATATCTTCGGAAGGAAATGTTAATGAGGGTATCGACCCATTTGTTAATCAATTTTCTTTAGGAGGAGAACAATTAAATGAGTTGACAATTCCAGATAAATTTTTACCTAATAATGATGGTACTCAAGGCATCAGAAATAATCAGGCATTTGAGAGTTTAACAATTACTCCTGACAAACGTTTTCTCTACACAGCAACAGAAAGTGCTTTAGTACAAGATGGCGAACGTCCTACTCTGGAAAATGACAGTGCTTCTCGGATTATTAAATATGATTTAGAAACTGGGGAAGCTATTAAAGAATTTCTCTATTTTGTTGACCCTATTCCTGTTGCTCCAGACCCAGAAGATGGTTTTGCTGATAATGGCTTAGTTGAATTACTTGCCCTTGATAATAGCGATACTTTATTAGCTTTGGAAAGGTCTTTTGCTGTTGGAGTTGGTAATAATATCCGTCTCTACGAAGTTCAGTTACAAAATACAACTAATATCCAAGATTTTGACGGTTTAATTAATCCAGATGACCCCGATGGAGCGTTATTTGATGTTGATGCTGTAGCAGAAAAACGACTATTACTAGATTTTGCAGATTTAGGCATTACTTTAGATAATGATGAGGGGATGACATTCGGACCTGTTTTGCCAGATGGGTCCCAATCTTTAGTGGTAGTTAGTGATAATAATTTTAATGATGTAACTCCTCAAGTTACTCAATTTTTAGGTTTCTCCCTAGATATTGATAGTATTCCTGCTGTTTCTCCTACTGTTGAAACTCCAGACACGAACAGAATTGAAACAGGTATTGATTCAGATGATCCAGCAATTTATGTTCATCCTAATAACCCCAACCAAAGTTTAGTTATTAGTACATTAAAAGATGCTGGTTTAGAAGTTTACGATTTAAACGGTGAAGTTTTACAAGAAATTTCTCCTGATACTCCTGGGGATATTCGTTATAACAATGTCGATATTGTTTATAACTTCCAAATAGGAGATAAAACGGTTGACTTGGCAGTAGCAACTGACCGAGAAAATGATACTTTAGCAATTTGGAGTATTGACCCTCAAACTCGTCAACTTACTAATATTACTGCTGCTAATCTTAGCGACCCCGCAGCTTCAATTTTTGGCATAGATGATGGGGAACAAACAGCTTATGGTTTAGCAACTTATACTAATCCTAATACTGGGGAAACTTACGCTTATGTTAGTCAGCGAGATGGCGACCAAATTGCTCAATTAGAGTTAACAAGTAACGAAGATGGAACGGTAAGTGCCACAGAAGTTCGTCGTCTAGATGTACCTATTCCAGAAGGTGGAGAACTGGATGATGCTCAAGTTGAAGGAATGGTAGTAGACCAAGAATTAGGATTCCTTTATGCTGGTCAAGAAAACTTCGGAATTTGGAAATTTGATGCAGAAGTTGATGGTAGTAATGAAAGAACTTTAGTTGATGAAGTTGGTGAAAATATTGAAGCGGATGTAGAAGGTTTAACTATTTATTATGCTGAGAATGGTAATGGTTATTTACTAGCTTCTAGTCAGGGAGATAATACTTTTGCTGTTTATGAACGGGAAGGAGATAATGAATATATTGGTAACTTCTTTGTAGGAGATTTTGCCAATATTGATGGAGCGGAAGAATCTGATGGTGCAGATGTAATTAACGTACCTTTAGGTAACAATTTCCCCAACGGTTTATTAGTAATTCAAGACGGAGCAAATGAACCAGAAGCAGTTCTACAAGATCCAGAAGATGGAGAAATTCAAAACTTCAATACCAACTTTAAATTTATCCCCTGGGAAAATGTTGCTAATGCTTTTGAAGAACCTCTGGAAATTGACAGTTTCAGTTATAACCCTCGGCAAATAAATGTCAATATCCCGACAGTAAGTATTAACGTTGAACCGGAAACTGTTAGTGAAAACGCAGGTCAATATACCCTAACTTTCAATTTAAGTGAAGCTGCTCCAGCAGGAGGTTTACAGGTAATTTGGTCAGAAACAGATGCTGATGATGCTTTTGGCGATATTGAATTTCCTCCTGAGTTAACCAATGCTTCTAACCTAGAACAACTCCAAGCAGCAGGGGATGAACTCTCACGTTCCGCTATTACTGTTGACGAAGGGGCAACTACGGCAACAGTTACCTGGACAACTATTCCGGATGAGGAGTCGGAAGGAGAAGAAACTACAACTATTGAGTTGATAGAAACAGAAGACTATGTAGTTGATGCAGAAAACCAAGTTGCTCAAGTCACTATTGTTGATGCAGTTGCTCAAGAAATTTTTGGTACTCCAGAAGATGAACCTCTCAACGGCAACTTTGGAGATGATACCATCACAGGTCTAGCAGGAGATGACACTCTTGTTGGTGGTGGTGGTGACGACTCAATTATTGGCAGTCGTGGTAATGATTCCCTCTATGGTCAGGATGGCGATGATGTTTTAGAAGGTCGTCTTGGTTTTGACCATCTCTTTGGAGGGGATGGGGACGATGAGATGAATGGTGGTCAAGGACGCGATCGCCTCAATGGTGGAAGTGGAAACGACACTCTATCTGGTGGTGCTAGTATTGACCGTTTTATCTTTGCCACAAATCAGGAATTTGATGCTGATGATATTGGTGTGGATGAAATTACTGATTTTGTTGTCGGTCAAGATAAAATTCTGTTGGATCGAACTACATTTACTGCCATTAACAGTATCGCAACAGAATTTACCACTGTTACCAGTAATAATGCTGCTGCAACTTCTGAAGCAGTTATTGTTTACAACAGTAATAATGGTGCTTTATTCTACAACCCTAATGGTAATGCTGGTGGTTTTGGTGATGGCGCTCAGTTCGCCACTTTGAGTAATGGAGCATTGCTTGAAGTTGAAGACTTTATTATTAGAGGGTAATATACCCCCCTGCTGCCTTTGAAAGGGGGGAGAAGTAGGGTATCTTAGCGGAGTGTAACGCACCGAAATATTAAGGATAGGCAGTGCATTACATTTCATTAATACGCCCTACTGGAGTTATGTTATAGTATTTGCTTGTAGGAGTTTGGTTTTCAAATCTCATTTGGGTTTGGGGACTGAATGCCTACAATTTTTTTTTCACGAATTATTTCTGATATAGAATCTGGTGTGCGATTCGTCATTGCGACGATAGGAAAAAATCTCAAGGTTTTAGGAGATTGCTTCCTTCCACGGAGTGACCGTCGCAATGACTTGGATATACTAATTATCTGAATTTTATATGATGACTATATGAAAACTTCTATTTTATAACTGATGAAAATTAAACGTTTAGAAATTAATTGTTTTAGAGGAATAAAGAATTTAACTATTGATTTTGTTACTACAGAACCTACTGTATTTATTGGAATTAATGGAGTAGGGAAATCTAGTATTTTAGATTGTATAGCAATTCTCTTTTCTTGGCTTTTATCTAGAATTCAGTATGAACCAAAAAGGACAATACAGGATTTAGCTTTAGATGATTTTATAGATAAATCAAAAGGAAGACGTTTTAGCGAAGAGGATATTAAAAATGGATATGAAACAACTGACTGTGAAATTATCTTTTCAATTGATGGTTTAGAAAATCAAATAGGTTTAGCTCAAAACAACGGTGGAGGTTGGGGAATATCTATAAAATCACCATCAATAGTAGATGATATTCGTACTAAATTGAAAAATAATTCTCAACTTGATATTCCTCTAATTGTTTACTATCCTGTTAATCGTTCTGTACTTAGTGTACCTTTAGAAATTGAAGTTGAAGACTACTCTTTCAAACAAGTTGATGGTTATGAACAAGCACTTGATGGAATACAAATTAATTTTGATAGCTTTTTCAAATGGTTTAGAGTAATAGAAGAAACCGAAAATGAAGAACTTCGAGATGATATAAAATATCGCGATCGCCAACTTGAAGCAGTCAGAAAATCTATCTATTCTATATTAGGAAAAAATGACTTTTCTGATATTAGAGTCCGTCGCAAACCTTACCCAAGAATGACAATAAAAAAACAAGACCAAGAACTTGATATTCAACAACTATCTGATGGAGAAAAAAGCTTATTAACATTAGTAGGTGACTTAGCCAGACGTTTAGCAATAGCTAATCCAAGTTTAGGCGATCCCTTAAAAGCAAATAGTGTGGTATTAATAGATGAAATTGAACAACATTTACATCCTGCTTGGCAGCGTGAAGTAATTCCTAAACTAACAGAAACATTTCCTAACTGTCAATTTATTATTACTACTCATTCCCCACAAGTTATCAGTCAAATCAAACCGAATAGCGTTTATATTTTAGAAAAAATAGATGATAATATTGTTGTCAAACATCCTTCTAGTTCGTTCGGTAGAGATAGTAATCGTATTTTAGAAGACTTGATGAAAGTTTCCGAACGTCCACAACAAATCAAGGAAAAATTGATGGAATTATTTCGATTAATAGATAGTGGAAATCTTGAGTCAGCTAGACAACTACGGCTAGAAATTGAGAAAGAAATAGGTACTGATGAACCAGAATTTGTCAGAGCAGATATATTGATGCGTCGGCGGGAGATTTTGAATAAGTGAAGTATATAAAAAAGGGTGATGAACCTGAAGATTTAGCAAAATTTAAAGCGTCTGCCAATGAAGATTGGCAACCTACTTATAATGATTTAAGGAGCAAAGAAAAAACTAATATTCATCAAAAATTACTTGAGGAACAGGGTTATATTTGTTGTTACTGTGGCATGGAAATTGATAAGGAAAATAGTCATATAGAACACCTCAAACCCCGTAGCATTTTTTCAGAAGAGCAGCTAAATTATAATAATTTATTAGCATCGTGCCAACGTGAAAGAGAAAAAAAAGAACCTCCCCATTGTGGTGTCAAAAAAGCAGATTGGTATGAAGAAAAGTTGATGGTTTCCCCTTTAGAACCTAACTGTGGTGATTTTTTTCGCTATACTGGTTCTGGAGAAATTTTACCCACTAATGTTTTAGATAAAAAAGAAAAAGAAATTGCTCTGAAAACAATTGATAAATTAGGATTAGATATTGATAAGTTGAATGCAATGCGTAAAGCAGCAATTGATGGTATATTAGAAGTTGTAGAAAATCTTGAAAAATCAGAATTCAAGGAATTACTAGATAGTTTTGATAAATTGGATAATCAAGGTAAGTACATCCCTTTTTGTCCAGTAATTACTTACATTATTCAAGAATATTTTCTTGGAGAAAAATGAACTGAAATTTTAAGAATTTAGGGCATCTTGAAAGAAGTGATCGCTCCAGTTTTACAAGACTTTTCAGATTGATAAACCATTATACCTCCAATATGATTTGGGAGTTGTTTGATATAGCGCTGTGCGCAGGCAACAGGAGGAATAAATTGCTGATAATATAAGACTTTTAGCTATTGGACAGTTCCTGTCATTTGTAAATATTGTATCGCAGGAAAGCGGGGAGTAGGGGAGATGGGGAGTGCCAAGTATTCCTCTTTGCTGTAAACATTACGGGAGTAGCAGTTATTCCTCTTCTCTCTTTCTTCTTCCTTCTCGGCCATGTTTGTTACGAGAACAGTGGGAGCATCTTGCTCCCGTGCCAGATATTCCTCTTTGCTGTAAACATTACGGGAGCAGCAGTTATTACTTCTTCCTTTTTCCTTCTTCCTTCTTCCTTCTTACTTCTTCCCTCTTCCTTCTTCCTTCTGCTATATAATCTAAACAATTCCCACTATTTAACTTGCAAAAATGACAACTGAATCTCAACAACTTAATTCTAATTCTTTTCTAATTTCTCCAGCTATTCCTGAGAATTTTTCGGCAAAAAATTCTCCTTTGAAATTAGGAATTCTCGCCTCTGGGAATGGTAGTAATTTTGAGGCTATTATGGAGGCAATAAATAATCAAAAATTAAATGCTCAAGTTCAGGTAATGATTTATAATAATCCTGGAGCAAAGGTTAAAACAAGAGCAGAAAAATGGGGCGTGCCGACAATATTATTAAATCATCGAGAATACAAAAATAGAGAAAAATTTGACGGCAAAATTGTTGAAACTCTACAAGAATATGATGTAGAGTGGGTAATTATGGCGGGTTGGATGCGAATTGTTACTAAGGTTTTAATAGATGCTTTTCCTAATCAAGTTATCAATATTCATCCCAGTTTATTACCTAGTTTTCGAGGTATTAAAGCTATCGAACAAGCATTAGAAGCTGGAGTAAAAATAACTGGTTGTACGGTACATTTAGTAGATGTAGAAGTAGATAATGGTCCAATTTTAATGCAGGCGGCTGTACCAATTTTGCCTGACGATACACCAGAAACTTTGCACGAAAGAATTCAAATACAAGAACATCAAATTATTGTGGGAGCTATTGCTCTTGCTGCATCCCAAAAAGAGGTTTTATAGCAAATAAATAGTTGTTTAAGGCATAAAATAATGATCAATTTGAAACACAGAAATGTTTTTCCTACTATTCCCTATTCCCTGCTATTAAGTAGGGATTGCTGATTAAATCTCAAAGAATTGACGGATGAAGGTTTTAGCCTTTTTGGATCGAAAAAAGTGCTAGCTTTTTGGTCTAAAAAGTTCAAAAAATTAGTATTGAGGGCAGACAAAGGCAGAAAAATCAAGGGACAACTCTTCTTCCTACCTCCTCTATAATTCCCATTTATCCTGACTCCTGACTCCTGACTCCTGACTCCTACCTTTACCATGCATACTTTTTCAGCAAACCCTAAGTAGCAGTTAAAAATTCTGCATCTAGTTCTGGAAGGGAGGGATTAATTCTAATACCAGAAGCAATTTCAAAACCTGCCGGTGTGGTAAGTCGAGGTTCAATTAAACAATACCAATGTACTTGTGGTTCTTCTGCTTTATAACGAGCAGCAGTGTTAATTACATAATTATAATCTGGGTCGTTTAATTTTTCTGATAATTTGGTGAGAATATTTTTGAGAATTAATGCAAAATCTGATTTTTCTTGGTCTGAAATACTACCAAAATCACCTTGATGTTCTTTTGGCATTATCCAGATTTCAAAAGGTGCTTTAGCAGCAAAGGGAATAAAAGCTAAAAAGGATGAATTTTCCTCAATTACTCGCGTTTTATTTTGTTTTTCAAATGCTAATATTTCACAGTATAAACAGCGCCCAAATTCATCATAATATCTTTGAGCTTCTTCTTCTTGCCAGCGTCGATGTTGGGGAACAATGCTAGTAGCAATAATTTGAGAATGGGGATGACGTAAAGAAGCACCTGCTTTTTTACCATGATTTCTAAATATAATTACCATCATACTTTCATCTATTTCCATAAGTTCGATGTAACGTTGATGGTAAGTATCAATTATAATCTCTACTTCTTGGATAGACATTGTAGGAATATCTTTGCTATGGTCGGCATTTTCAATAATTACTTCATGTCTACCATAACCAGGCATGGTCAGATAAATTCCTTCTAATTTTCGATCGGTATTTCCTTCAGGAGTTAAAGCGGGAAATTTATTAGGAATAACCCGTACTTGCCAGTTAGTATTTTCTGGGTTTTGTTTCTCTAATAAAATACCTCCTAGACGCTCTTCATTACCAGTACAAAAAGGGCAGTTCGGAGAGTGACTTTCTACTTGTTCTTGTACTATATTTTCTTGTTGAAAATCCTGGGGACGTTGGCCTCGGTTTGGCGCATAAATAACCCATTCTCTTGTGGTTTTGTTGAGCCGAATATGGCTTTTGTTCATATTATTTAGCAATCTTATTTGAGTTATGAGATATTATAGATTTTAGGGAACAGGGAACAGGGAACAGGGAACAGGGAGTTATGAGATATTATAGATTTTAGGGAACAGGGAACAGGGAACAGGGAATTATGAGATATTATAGATTTTAGGGAACAGGGAACAGGGAACAGGGAATAACGAATACCAAAGCAATAAAATTATCACAAATGATTTAGGACTGCTATTTTTATAGACGGAGTGGTCGGTCGTTGACTATTCATAAGCAATTTTCCCTTCTTCCTCCCCCCTTTCAAAGGGGGGCAAGGGGGGATGCCTTCTGCCTTCATTTTTCTGGTAAATTTAACTGAGAGTAAAATTCTCTAGAATATTTAGCTTGTTGCCAGTTATTAGCAGATTTAATCTGTAATGGATTCAACCCTTTTACTTTTTGTAGGTTGGTATCTTGTAGATTAGCATCGTGAAAGTTTGCTCCTTGTAAATTTGCTTCTTGTAAGTTTGCTCCTTTCAAATTTGCACTTTGAAAGTTAGCGTTTTTCAGATAACAACCTTGCAGATTTGCTCCTTTTAAATTTGCTTCTTGTAAGTCAACACCTTGAAGATTTCCTAGTATATAAGCTCCCTCCAAATTCGCTTTTTGTAAATTTGCTTCTAAGAGATTAACTCCCTCCATATCGGCATTTTTTAGATTTGCTGAACTAAAATTTGCTTTTTGAAGTTGAGTTAAAAGAAAGAAAGTATCTTGAAGATTTGCTCCCCAGAGAAAAGCTCCTTGTAATTGAGTTAATTCAAATTTACCTCCTCGAAGGTTGGCTTCTAAAAGTTTTGCTCCTTGAAGATTTGCTTCTTTAAAATCTACATCTACTAAATTAACTTGGTCTAAATTGGTTTTAGGTAAAGATAAACCTTTTAAACAAACACCTCCTTTTACAAGTTCTTCTAGCGCTTTGATTCTAGCATAGCTAATTTGTAATCCTTGGGCAGAGTCAATTACCTGCCAAGCTTGATAATGGGATTTCTTTTTTCCCCACCTAATGTAAATAACTAATGCTGTGACAATGCTAATATTTTCAATAGTTCCTAGAATTTGCGAGTCTTCAAGGGATTCTAGAAAAACTTTACCCCACTGTGTTTTTTGTTCTATGGTATTTTCAATATAAATAATTCCTAAAATTAAGAAAATAACAGTGAGTAAAATAGTAGCAATTTCTAATAAACTATAGATAAATCTCAGCGTACTTCTGAGTAATCTTGCGAATTTCCGCTGATTGCTTAGTGAGGATAAATATTTTTTGATCGAAAGCATATTTGCAGGACTATAACTAGGGTTTTATTAGGATCAAATAAATACATTTGAGGCACTTATAATCATGGTATTTTCGTTATATAAACAATAATATCTTATTCAGACAGTACATTGTCAAGAGCTGAGTTGAAGAAGGAAGAAGCCAGAAGGAAGAAGTAGATTGGGACTCAAACTCCAACCAATTGTAGACGGTGTATTAAACCCATAAAGAAAAAGATAATGATTTATCAAAATTGTCTTATACCAATTGGATTGAGAAAATTTACAAAAAAGTAGGTATGGGGAATAGGTGAGAGAGAAAAAAGGTCTGAAAAAAATGGAATAAAAAAGATTTAATTTTGACAATTGCTGCCTGGTTTAATTTAGTAAATATAGCAGTCGAAGGAAAGGGCGCAGGTATATCAAAAGCTTAAAACTCAGACAACGCAAGATTGTTCCTTCTCTCCTAGATAACTAATCGCCTAGATAACTAAACCTTTCTTTTTTCTGCTATACATTATTTATAGACTAACTACAGGATAAAATGGTGAAAATCTAGTATTTTTCAACAAATTCATAGATTTAATATCATGTCCGGTTGAATACTTATAAATAAATTAGTAGGGAGTAGGTAGTAGGGAGAAAAAAGAGATTTGCTCTGCAAGTGAAAGGATAGTTTTTTTCATAACTAATTATCAGGACATGATATAAATTTGGGATTTTATAGTTTGGCTTCACAGTCGATAGCTAAAATATTTCCGATACAATTCACATAGAGGCATGACTAAATTACCTTGAAACTTTACTAATCCCATACTGCGTAATTTGAATCCTTCTTTTGTGCCTATAGGTATAGGGTAATTTATCGTAATAATTTGTTTAATTACTGTTAATAATTCTGGATTTTCTTCAAGATTATTTAAGTGGCGGCGTAGGTGGTCACAATAGGGACTTTCTTCTGTCGGAGCGACCTGTAATAGCTTTTCTAAAGTCATTCTTCCCCGGGCAATTTGATAGAGAGCTTGACGTACTAAATAAGGATGTCCTCCTACCATTGCCATTAATTCTTTTATCTGTTCTGAAGACCATTCTAGATGATGTAATTTGACTAAATTTTCTACTTCTTCCCAGTTGAGTTCTCGTAACTCTATGGGCAAACCTACATTAAAAGGTGACTGATTAATATTTAGAGGAATATATACTTCTTTTGAATGTACAATTACTAACCTTAGTTTTTGCCAAACTGCTTCATTTTTACCACGTTCATGCCAAGTCCTGAGCAAAGCAAAAAAGGAAGTAGCAATTTCTGGATGTTGAAAAACTTGGTCTACTTCATCTAACCCTAAAACTAAAGGAGTTGAAATTTCTGATAGTAGATATCTTTGAAAATAATTTGTACATTTATTTTTACTTCCTAATACTCCTTGCCAATATTCAGACAGTTTTTCTTCTAGATTCAATTCATCAGTAATACTGGCACAAAACCATTTTAAAAATAAATCAAGATTAGTCAAAAATTCCTCATCTGCTGACTGAAAATTTAAACAAGCTTTGCAATATCCTTGCTGTTCAGCATAATTCAAAATTCTACTCATTAAAGAAGTTTTTCCCATCTGTCTAGGTGCTTTAACTCGAATCAAAGCTCCCGGATTCATAATAGTTTCATAACACTCTGACTCTATGGGCGATCGCTCTACATAAAAGGGAGAATTAAGTGCTACTTGACCAGAAGGAGTATCCAATAATAACTCTTTTTCCTTCGTCTTTTTTTGTTGTTCAGAAGTCAAGTGATTAGATTTTTCTTTCTCCCTTCTTCCTTCTTCCTTCTTCCTTCTTCCTTCTTCCTCCTTCCTTCTTTCTTCTTCAACTTGTGAATTACCTGGTAGTGTCACACCAAAATTAATAGGTGGCGAGATAATCATTGTTTTTGCTTTTTCCTGCTGAATCCTTAATTCAGTTAATTCTAATCTAACTTTCTGGAGAGACTTCTCTAAATCTTCTAGAGTCAATTTATCTCCTGATAATTGTTGATTAATTATTCCTAAAAAATCGCATTCAAAAATTTCTTTCACTATTTGATTATCGCGCATTTCTTGCATGAAATTAACAGCTACTAAGTTTAATAAACCTCCCACATCTCTTTGCAGCTTTTCTAAGTATCCATCTGGTTCATCTCCCTGGAGTAAAACCAGAATAAAACTTTGGCATAAATTCTTAATTTCATCTACAGGAGGTAAAGGAATTAACAAACAACTAATATCTTCAGGAAAATTTGTAACATATTTTGTTTGATTGATTTTTTTAAATTCACTTCTCAACTTAGATATTTTACGATTCACCCAACCCAAATTTTTTCGTTTTTGCTCAGAATGAAATGGTGAATATTGAAGTATTGTCGGAAAAGAACCTCCAATCTGATTTCTATATTCAATAGCAATTTTTTCTTGTGCCTTTAATAGCGACATACTAACAGTTTTGTAAAGCTCACAATTCACAGAAGTGCTATTTTGCTGAAGGCGGTCTACAAAAAAATCTAGACAACTTTGAAAAATACTAAAATCGCAATTTTTATGCTGACAAATCAAACCAATAGTTATCTTTAATAAAATCCAATTTAATATTCCAGAAATCGGTTCAATATTACCCTGTAATGCTCGTAAAGCTACAGCAGCATCCGAGTAACGCTGTTTCCAATTAACCCTAACCATTTTTGTTAGAAAATTAGCTAACTTTTCACTGATATTAGGAACTAATTTTTGCAAGTCTATCTCACCTAGTTCATCTTGGATAAAATTCCTGGGTGTAACTCCTGTCAAAGCTTGAATTGCAGTAATACCCACAGCATAAATATCACTAGCAAATTGTGGTCTTCCTTGTGCTTGTTCCACAGGCATATAACCAGGAGTACCTACTGCAATTGTACTACTAGATTTTCCCTGAGAATTAACTACAATATTACTTACTTCTTTAACTGCACCAAAGTCAATTAACATTAATTTTTGGTCGCGGTCTCGCCGCATAATATTCCCTGGTTTAATATCTCGATGAATTACCTCATCTTGATGTACAAAAGCTAAAACTTCTAAAATTTCTGACAAAAAATTTAGCACTTTAGCTTCATTCCAAGGCTGACTCATTTCTGTGCTTAAATCGTGACCTATTATCAGTTCTTGAACTAGATAAAAATCTTGATTATGCTCAAAATAAGCATACAAAGTAGGAATTTTATCGTATCTACTAAGTCGGTTAAGAATTTGACCTTCTTGCTCGAATAATCTTTGGACTTGTTGATGTTTAATTGTTGGTTTTAGCCGTTTAACAACACGCTGAGGTTTGGGATTTGCTGGTATATCTATATCTTCAGCAATATAAGTTTCTCCAAACCCACCCCCACAACCTAATTGTTCTACAATTTTGTAATGTTGCCTGAGAGTTTGACCAATTAAAGAATTATTTTCAGACATTTTTAGTTCACAATCTTGAAGGAAATTACTTCATCATTTACTATCTTATCATTAGCTCAAAGAGAGAAAATATATTCTGTAATATCATTTTTAAATTTAATGCTATTCATCAATTTAGAGACTGTTTGTTAAAGGAATATTAAATCCAGACGTAGTGCAGCGACACAGCTAAAAATTTAGGCCTTTATAGAACGAAGTGTTAGTGTAGTTCATCCGCAGGATAAACTCAACAAAGCTTTATAACATTACTTTTGAGAAATGGCATTATATCAAATCCGGTTAAACAGCCATAGAATGGTTAAGTTAGGAGTCCTCAGGAGTCAGGAGACAGGAGTCAGGAGGAGAAAGAATTACAAAGATGAGGGTAGTTATGACGATTGAAGATTTTTTTTATGTCCAATTAAACGGATTTGATATTAGTTATAATATAGCAGTTCCCAAGAAACGTGAGGTACAATTAAGTACGGGATCGCTAATCATAAAATCAACCCCATTACTGATGAAAGCTTGTTCTATCAACTGCGTACAAAATCAGTATAAAATCTTATGATTGTCCGGGCGTTTATATACTAAATCTAAATCTATTTTATGATTACCAATATTTTCAGATAAAATGGATAAAAAAGAAAACGAGTTACCAATAATTAAGCCAACAATTAAGGTGAGAAAGGAATTTCAAGAAAAACAAAAGAATTTGATCAGTAAAAACGCTATATAATCAATGTTTTCCCAGAAAAAGAATCAAAAAGAAAATGATTTACCAACAATTAACAATTAAGGTAAAAAAAGAAGCTCAAAAAAAACGGATGAATATGAAGAATTTTCTGGAAATTATCGGTAAAATTGCTATATTTGTGGTGATTTTACCAATTTTATTGCCTATATATGTATTCTACACTATATTAATTGTATTCTTTTTAATTCCATTTTTGATTTTTTATAGTATAATGCTGATTAAATCATATCATAAAAGATAGCATCTTTGAAAAAAGAATCTTACGAATAATAAGGGCAATTAAAATACTAGGACTTACAAATGAACGCTATTGGTAGGGTATGCTAGCGGTAGCCTAACTGAGCAACACCCTACATCTATTGTCAGTGCCTAAGTCCTGATACTTTATCATTTTCTTTGTGGGTTTAATACCCCACCGTCTACACGGTGTTCAAAATT
>NZ_RCBY01000549.1 GCF_003838195.1 Okeania hirsuta | reverse complement strand
CCCATTTCAAACACCCTACTAACTCTATACTTTACCTTATAAAGCGACAAGTCTATTATTTTATTGGCATCATATACCAATTTTTAAACATGAGGAATAAACTTTGGTATAAGTGAATAAAGTGCTAATAATATTTTTCATTACTGGATAGATATTCTCAGAGAATTACTACCAGTAAGTTGATTAGAACAAGTAAAAAAAAAGAAAATGAATTATAATGGGTCAAGGAAATATTAACAGAATTAGAATTACAGCACTTTTGAGGATAGTGAGGTACAGCTATAAGACTATTTATTTCTATATTCCCTGTTGCCTGTTGCCTAGAGCAATAAAACTTTGTACCTCATCAACTAGAAAACTGCTGTAATTGTAGATAGTAAAGAACAAAGTAGAGAAAGACCAGGTGAATATAAAAAAACAGAAAAATATTACTCAGGAAAAAAGAAAAATCATACTTTTAAAAATCAAATAATAACGACACCAAAAGCGAGTGCTTAATTCGCCGTCGCACGGCGAATGTAAGAAGCACTCAAGACAGGAAAAGAAATAGTAGATGTAATAGTAGGATAAAAAAGTCCAGTAAGTGATGTAAATGTATTCAGAAAACAACGAATGGGAGTTTGATAAAAAACAAAAATTTCAAGGAGATAAAGCTGATGAAAGAGTAGAGAGAACAACTACACCAAAAAAGAAACCAATAAAAAAAGAAATGCTACCAGAAATCAAAGAAGAAAATCAAGAAAAAGCCAAAAAGATAATATTTGTAGAACACGATCTGAAGATTAATCAAAATCTTTGGAGTTGCTAGAGAAAGATTCAGATTAAAAGATAATAATTATCAAAAAGTAATCTTAACAATATGTGGTTTAGTTAGACTAAGGATTGGCTCATTTATATTAGTATAAATTTTGAAAAAATGAGATAAGAAATAAGAAAGACAGTACAAGAAATATTTATATTCGTAACACGAAGTATCTCTAAGACCCATAAAACCGTACAACTTAACTATCTTGATGAGTGGCGATAACCTCCGGTTAAGCGTACGCTATCGCTCGACTAAAGATAGTTAGGATCAGCGTTTGAGTATTTTTGGAGATGTCTATTGTCAAGTAGAATAATAATTTTGGGAATATTCACTGGTTTAGATTTGAAGTAATCAATATTATTCAACAACATTTCAATTAATCCTTGATCGTCAGAAATTCTGATCGAAAAAATATTGATATCTTGCCATCCTAAAATCTATAAACCTCCAATAAATCGGACATTTCTGCGTGTGTTATATCATATCCGGATAATTAGTGGTCAAAAAACTTTCTCCTTCTCTTCTCCTTTCTTCCCTCCTGACTGCTGACTCCTGACTTCTGACTCCTCCGTCATTTATTTATAACTGTTCAACCGGACATGATATTACATTAAGATTTACTTAGTTAATAGACCCAAAATAGGTGTCTAGTGAACTGTACATTAACTATTAGACAGCTCACTGTACAGTTAAATTAACTATCGAAAAGTGTTATTATCAAGAATAGACTTGTCGCTTTATAAGGTAAAGTAAAGTTAATAGGGTGTTTGAGATGGGACAATGTTAGATCTGAATCGGGTGCTAAAAGAAGACCGCCTCAGTGCGGGCATTGACTGGACTAAACCGTAAGGCATTGGATGAATTATTACAAGCTTTTTGTGTCCAACTTGACTCGGAAGCGATACGGCGCTCCGCCAC
>NZ_RCBY01000548.1 GCF_003838195.1 Okeania hirsuta | reverse complement strand
CTAGACCTCGCTGCTGTTACAGCTATCCAGTTGGACATGCTCAAGCAGCTGGCAAATTTGCACGAATTAGATTATTCTGAAACTTCTGGAAAAGCCCTCGTGGGAGCACTTACCGGAAATATGATGATACGTATCGGTTCTTCGCTCTTTAAAGCCATACCTGGTATTGGTACCGTATTAGGTGGTATCAGTCAGTGGTACTCTCCGGTGCAGCTACATATGCATTGGGAGATGTTTTCCATCGCCATGCACCAGAAAAGGAGGAAACTTCCAGGACCTGGATATGGAAGTACTGAAAAAGTACTACGAAGAGCGTTACGAGGAAGGCAAGAAAAAAGCCGCCGAATGGAAAGAGGAGATGGAAAATGAGGTAAAGGAAGTAGAGATAGAGATAAAAAAAGCTACCGAAGAAGCTACGGCGCCTAAAGATGATCAATCTGTCGCACTTCAAAAGCTCAAAGAATTGGGCGAATTGAAAGAGAAAGGCGTAAATCTCTGCACAGGAATTCACTGCCATGAAAAAGCAGATCAAAGAAGAATTTAAAGATGCAGGAGAGGGACGAAAAAAAGCAGCTCCTAAAAAGCCCGCAGCCAAGAAACCTGCTGCACGCAAAAAGCCTGCTCCTAAAAAGAAAACAGATACAGATAAGAAAGAATAGTTTTCTTTCGGCTCTGACTAAACAAGACTAAAACAGGAGAATCTCGGACGCTTACAGCAAAAGTATTTTGCGCGTAAGCGTTCCTTTTTTATTGCGGAAACGCAAGAGGTAAATGCCCGAACTCATTTGGGCAGCCTGAGTTGAAGTTCCTGGCTACCGAGATAAAGATCCAATTCACGCTGAAGAAAAAGCTGTCCCTGATAATTGAGCACTTCCATCACAACTTCTCCAGTTTGGGTTGCGGTCCAACTCACATGAAAGTCCCCTTCACTAGGATTGGGATAGATAGTTAACTCAGAGATTTGGTCGAATTCATTTACAGACGTGACACTTGTACAAGCCGTCAAAATAGAATCTGCATTTTCGCGAACCTGCGTGGCCAGCATCGGGTACAAATTGGCGCCTGGACAAAGGGTATTGCAACCGTCTCTGTGCCCTGAAATAGTAGGTAGGTTCAGGCCACTCGAAGCATGTAGGGAAGATCCTTTGGGATCCAAGCCCGAATCACAACTTTTCCATGCCAACAAAGCTTCCAAACTTGCCAATGCTTCAGTTGTAGGAGTAGCGGTCTCAAAATTTCCCAGAAAACAAATGCATGGTTCCGCTATTTTTTCCACAGAAGTGTGTCCCCTCGCACATTATTCCCACCCCCTCTTCCCTCGTATATTACTCCATTGGGATCGATCAACCAGTTGTAACCGATGTCATCCCAGCCATTAGTATTCTTATGCAAATTCCAGATCGCCAGAACCGCTGCTCCCCAATCGCTACTCGTATTAGGTCGGCAGAATGATGAACGATCATATGGGTCACCTCCGTCATTACCGGAGAACCAGATCCTGAAAACGTATTTCCATCCGGACAATTCCAGGCCACCCGATCCGAGAAATCAGGTTGGGTACATTCACAGTCATTATCCTGAAAAGCATGTACATGCTCTTCCCCCGCGTCCGGTTCAAACAAATCCCCGGGTGCGCGTCCAACATTGGGATTAAAGAAATCGAGTTTCAAATTTCTAAGCCGCACCGGAGGCAAAGTGATCGCGTCATTAGTCAACACAATCATGAACTCA
>NZ_RCBY01000547.1 GCF_003838195.1 Okeania hirsuta | reverse complement strand
CCCCATCCATTTTTTCTTCATTCTTCCTTCTTCCCTCTTCCTTCTTCCTTACGCTTAGAAAATGCTATATTACTTCTTTCTTCCTGATTAAAACTATTGAGGTAATTATATGGCAAGTATCGAATCTCAAGACATGACTCTAGAAAAGTTATTTGATGAATTTTATGTCATTCCTGATTATCAGCGCGAATATGTTTGGGAGGAAAAAGAAGTAAATGAATTTATTCAAGATATATATGAAGAATTTTCTGAGCAAAATCAAAATTCTTATTCTGAGTATTTTATTGGCAGTATAATTGTTTGTAGTCGTGGGGATAATTTGTATGAAGTAATTGATGGGCAGCAACGGATGACTACTGCTTATTTAGTTCTCTGTGCAATTCGAGATTATTTATTAACTATTAATTCAAATGAACGTATTGAAGCATTAAAAAATAAGATTACTTCTCTATATACAGATGACTGGGGTAATGACCAGTTTAAACATAGGGTAGAACTACAATATGAAGAAAGTAGGGGAATACTAGAAAGTATTGCTATGCAAACAGATTTAGACCAAAGGTCTCCTACTCGTTCTGTTAAACATATTCAGAATGCTTATGCTGAGATTAGAAAATTTCTTTCTCTTAAATTTGAATTAGATGAAGTTGCTATTTCTCATATCAAAAAATTTTATGCCTATTTTCTCAAAAATGTTAAATTAATTCGCGTAAAAACAGCTAGTGTTGCTCATGCTTTGAAAATATATTCAACTTTAAATCATCGTGGTTTACCCCTGGATGATATGGATTTACTCAAAAATTTGATTTTTGCTAAAGCTAAACAAACAGATTATGAGAAAATCAAAGTAAAATGGAAAAAAATGATAGATTTACTCTATCATTCTCAGGAAAGACCGATGCGTTTTTTGCGCTATTTTATTTTGGCAAGATATGCAGAAGATGGAAATTATATTGCAGAAAAAGAAGTCTATGATTGGTTTCTCAAAAATGAATCTAGATGTGGATATAATACTGAACCTATTCTATTTGTGAATGATTTATTAGCCTCAGCAGAAGCTTATGTAGCATTTTTGTCTGGTAATAATATTGATGGAACGGTAAATCGTTATTTGGAAAATATTCGTTGTCTCAGTGTTAATGTTAGGCAACATTTAATATTACTTTTAGCTGCTTATCAATTGCCTCAATATTGTTTTATTGAATTATGTCGGCAGGTAGAAAATTTATTATTTGTGGCAATGTTGACTAGCGATCGCAATCAAAAGGCATTCGATGGCATGATTCTTAAGTGGGCTAGTGAATTACGTCAAATCACATCAAGATCAGAATTTAATCAATTTATTGCTATTCAATTTTTTTCTAGCAAGCAGGTAGTGGCAGATAAATTTGAGAAAGCATTTCATAAACTTAATAAGTCATCATTTCAACCTTATCAAATTAAATATATTTTAGCCAAACTAACACAATACATAGATGAAACTGCTTGGGGTAGTGGGGGAGGAATTGATGATTTAAGCAATTATCTTTTGAAATTAGATGTAGAACAAATTTTACCAGAATATCCTACTCAAAAAGTAATTTTATCTTTCGATAAACCTCGTGAAATAGAAAGTTATAGTAAACTTTTAGGTAATTTGACTTTGTTAGAAAGTTCGATTAAATCTGCTATTACTAATATGAGTTTTACGGGAAAAAAATTGAATAGCAATAAATTGATTAAATTCTGATCTTGATGTGATTTGAC
>NZ_RCBY01000546.1 GCF_003838195.1 Okeania hirsuta | reverse complement strand
CCGTTATTGCTGCTATTCAAGAGCAATTGGATCAAATAGATTGGAAAGAGGGCTATTCCTACGTATTTAAAGGGGATTTAGAAAGTAGAAATGATTCTTTTGGTGGTATGGGAATTGCATCCATATTGGCCTTGTTGTTGATCTTGGGCGTATTGATTATTCAATTCCGTTCGTTTACACAGCCATTGGTCATTTTTACAGCATTACCATTGGCGATGATTGGCTCTATTTTGGCTTTATTTATTACGGGAATTCCATTTTCTTTCACGGCCTTTATTGGTCTGACCAGTTTAATTGGTATTGCGATTAATAACTCCATTGTACTGGTCGATTTTGCGAATAAGCTGATGGAGGAAGGTGCAAGTGTGAGAGAGGCTGCACAAAAAGCTGGAGAGGTAAGATTTGTACCTATTGTGATGACCACATTAACAACTATTTTAGGTCTATTACCGCTTACGCTAAATGGAGGTTCGCTTTGGGCGCCAATGGGATGGACGATTATAGGAGGTTTGTTGACTTCTACTACTTTAGTTTTGATCGTAGTACCATTATTATTCCAATGGTTTACATCAGAATCTAAATTTGAAAGTGTAGAAGGGTAATAATTGGAAGTTAATAGTTAATGGTTAACCGTGAGATTATTTGCAGCAGACTATTTAACAGTTATACCATTAACCAATAACTATGAACCAACAACCATGAACCATAAAGATTTATTGCTAATTGTCTGAATTTTGAAGTCTTGCTCATTTTGGGCAAGGCTTTTTTTCTGTAGGAAAATATGCTTATCTTGGATGCAATTAGTGTAATAATTACAAAAAGTAATCTATTGTCCATGAAAGCCATCATTCCGGTAGCTGGAGCGGGGACGCGACTTCGTCCTTTAACCTACACACAACCCAAACCACTCATCCCGGTTGCTGGAAAGCCAATCATATCTTTTATTATTGATCAATTAGTGGAAGTAGGGATTCGCGATTTTGTTTTTATCATCGGTTATCTTGGTGAAAAAATCAAAAATTATGTTGAGCAAGCCTACCCTGAATTATTGACTACTTCGCTGCCAATATAGGTCATGGAAATCCAAGAATCTACTACAATGTCGCCTCCAAGAACTATTCTAATTCCTTTGGCGAAGTGTACGTCGTGTTAAAAGAGTATAATGTGCAACGCTTTTATGAGCTCTTAGAGGAATTGCGAGGAGAGTTTGCCAGTTATCCAGCAGCAAGGATTGATGTAAAAGAATTTGTGCAAGGTCCGCCGTCCGAAGCACCTGTAGCTATCAAAATTTACGGGAACGATTTGGATGATCTGCAGGCTTACGCCAAAGAAATAGAGCAGATTGTTCGCAATACATCAGGAACGATTAATGTCGATAATCCAACGCGTACAAAGAGTACCGATTTGTTTTTCAAGATCAATCGCGATAAGGCGACGATGTTAGGTGTACCAATTTTTGCTATTGATAAAACCATTCGGTCGTATGTAAGTGGGGCGGTCGTCGGAAAATATAGAGATAAAAAGGCAGATGACTTTAATATTGTATTAAGGTATGATTACGATGACAAGTTTACGCTTGAAGATTTTGACAAAATCAGTGTGCAGTCGATGAGTGGAAGGTTTATTCCTTTAAAGCAATTGGCAGATATTGAATTTGCGGAAGCACCAAGTCAAATCACCCATTTAGATACGGATCGTACAGCGACTATCTTAGCGGATTTAGAATTTGGTTATACGCTTGATCCCGT
>NZ_RCBY01000545.1 GCF_003838195.1 Okeania hirsuta | reverse complement strand
CTTCACTCCGCTTTATTACCCGCGTGTCGTTATTCAACCAGCCGTTAAAACGGGCGCTGCGTACTTCCTCCCGAAGCTTTTTAGGTTTTTATGCAAAGGTTTTGATACAGTTGAATTTACTATTTTGTTAAGTATAATTTAATACTACAGCAGATATTTCATCAACTACTTTAATTCGTCCTCTATAAATTGAACGAATTAGTCGGTCTATTGAGCGTTTTTCATATTCTTGTAAAGATTCATCAAATATAGCAGCCATTAATCCATAGCGGTCAGCTAGGGTAATGTAGCCGTTTTCATTGGCTTGAGCGAAAAGGTCTCCTAACGCACATGGAAGAAGATGGACAGGAGGATCTACAGACATAAGAATCACCTTTAAATTTTAGAGTTATAGTATTAATAATTTTTCATTGTTACATACTTATGCAACATTAATATAGTAAGTGTGATCACATACTAATAGTGATTAAAATCACTATTAGTATGTGACAACTAACAATGGGCTTAGTGACTTATGTTGCAAATCACTAAATTTAAAATTTTCCGGAAAACTGTACTAAGTATTAGGAACATATTAGGTGTACCTTAACCTTGTGGGAGCAACAGTATAACCAAAGTTCAATACTTTACTAACCATATTCTCAAATTTCAGGCTGAAAATTTTGATACAATTTAAAAAAAAAATCTGTAAAAAAGTGTTGACAAAGCTGATAGAAAAAAGTTAATATAATATCAAAAGCAAAAGACAGTCAGCCTAATCCGGCAAGTAAAGACACAGTAAGAGTGTAGCTGGAGCGGAGGAACCAAATACAGGGGGCTTATCTCTGATTAGAAGTCTTTGAATGTAGAAAAACAAAGATACAGAGAAGGGAATCTCTCAGCCCTAGCCCGTCAGCTAACTTCGTAGGCATTGAGAGGAGAATGAAGAGCCAACTTTCTATGAAAATTTAGACAGATTGTCAATTCAGTATCCTTGGTTTGTATAGGTCTGATTTGTTGCGCCCGATAAACCTGACTCTGACGATCTAAAATAATGTTAGAAAAACTGAATATTCCCTTTTTTGCGACGCTTGCCGTAGTTATTGTAATACCTCAACAAGCTGTATGGAAGCGCATCTGTCGCTTCGTCACGCCTGAATTAGTTTTATTACCGGCATTAGGATTCTTTTGGACTATAGTGTTGTGTTCTATGGTTAATACCTTTTTAACAACCTTCATACCCAGTCCTTGTTTGCCAACAGTTATCAGCACAGCTATAAACGTTTCTAAAGTTTCCAGAGGATACTTAGGAGTAGCTCAAGCTTTCTGGCAGTGTTCTGGTAAAACTCAGAATGTAAATGCTCTGTCTATTCCGCAAGTTGGTTCTCAACTAGAACAAGCTTACGCATCTGTTTAACACATATTATTGCAACATTATATTTAATAGGTACTACCTTACATGATTTTATCATTGCAAGGTAGTACTTGTCATTTGAAAAATCGGTGTTGATAAATTATAGCGCTGTGCGCAGGCAACAGTCAACAGGCAACAGCTATTCTGGAGGAATAAATTGCCGATAATATAGACTTTTAGCTATTTAGCCCCTCCTGCAATTTGTAAATATACCAACGCTCATTGCTATACAAGATGAAAATTGTAGGGGCAATCCCCCAATGATTAACCGGGATAGGTTATATCATGTTCCCCCTCCGGGGGAGCTACGCTAACGGTTGAATACTTATAAATGACTGTTGTGAGTCCTCAGGAGTCAG
>NZ_RCBY01000544.1 GCF_003838195.1 Okeania hirsuta | reverse complement strand
TTATTGATACTGGCATTACCTTCTTCAGTAGTAGCTATTTGGTCTTGGGTAGTAATATCCCCTCCTGCTTGGTTATTGATACTGGCATTACCTTCTTCAGTAGTAGCTGTTTGGTCTCCAGTAGTAATATCCCCTCCTGCTTGGTTATTAATATTACTATCACCAGTAGCACTATCAACAGTTTGGTCTCCAGTCTCAATATCCTCCCCTGCCTGAACATCAATACCTCCAGCATTTCCAGACTCAGAAATAGATTGCAAATCTTCAGTAGTAACCGAGCCATCAGGAGCAATAATTTCAACTGTTCCAGCCGCTTCTCCACCTTCAGTCCTAACATTTGCAGTTCTAATATCGCCTTGAGTGCTAAAAGTATTCAGAGTAATATTACCACTGGTGCCATTGGGGGCGCGGGTCTGAATAGTCCCTGTATTAATACTGCCGCTATTACTTTCAATACTTACATCTCCACTACCTGCATTGCCAAAGGATGCTACGTTATTAATATTGACAGTACCACTAGCATTCAATTTTATCTGACCCCCAGTACCATCATCAGCAGTAGAATAAGTAGCAATATGATTAATATTTAAGTCGGGAATTACTGGCAGCACCTGGTCGGAATTCTGCATGAGTAGCTAGGTGAATGATGGGATAGGGATAATTTTGTCGTTGGGTTAGCAGGTTATTACGGGTGAAGTCTTGGTTGAGGAACTGACTACCTTGCCACAACTGTTGGGAAATAGTTTCTAACTCTACTGGCACTGCTGGTAAGGAGTTTTGTTCGATAAATTCACTTGCTCCCATTGCTAATACTCGGGTATCTTGAATTGGGCGGTAGTTGGTATCCATTAAACTGATACTGGGAATTAAACTGAGGCTATATTTTTCGACGAGGAATTGTTGACCATCGTGTAATACTGCTACAGGTAAAGTTCGTAGACCTTCATCCATACTGAATAGTAAGGTATCGATATTAGCGGCTTCTAATTCTGCTGATATGGGTCTAATGAGCCAATTGTACAATTGTTGTGCTGGTGGCAAGTAGCTTTGAGTATTACGACGGGAGGGAGTTGTGACTTGAAATCGTAATTGTAGGACAACTTCCATGAGTTGTTGGCGATTAGCTGCCGGAACAGTTTTGAGGATGGGGTCGCTATCTGGTGTGTATAATACCAGTTGCAGTTCTTCTGGGTAAGCTGTGACATAGATAATTGCTGAATTTTTGCCTGTTTCACGGGCGATGTCTGTCAGCACTTCCCGGATATTTTTTATGGATGTATTTTGAGTTGATAGGTCTTCTCCAAAGTTGTCTGTCAGCGCTCCCCCGTTTTTTATGGATATATTTTGAGTTGATAGGTCTTTTCCAAAGTAGTTAGTGAATGAATTGTTCCGATTTTTCTCTAAGGCAGTCAAGGTTTGAAAGTTAGCAGCAACAGTTAGGGGAGTATTGTTAATAATATTGATGTTTTGTAAAGCTGTTGTAGTGTCGGTGTTGATATTAATTTGTTGGCGATCGCTCTTTTTGTTTGGCAGATTAGGATTATTGGTTGTGCTGATGGTACTGTTACTCTGTATTGACTGGATAATATTAGTGGTGGTCGGATTTGAGATTGGGTTGTCAAATTGTAAAATATTATTTGTTGGAATAGCTGGAGTTGTTGTTGGTTGCACTAGGTTTGATGCTGCTGGAATGCTTGGATTTGTTAGTGTCTGAGGTGATTGTTGTGGCAAAGTATTGTCTATTGGTATTGATG
>NZ_RCBY01000543.1 GCF_003838195.1 Okeania hirsuta | reverse complement strand
GCATCGCATCCAAAGTTGGATTTTCACTACCCCCTTCAGGTTCTAAAGTAATGGCAAAGGCATCTGCATCGGCAATATAAGGCACCTCAATACTGTTCTTATTAATGGGACTCCTAAAGGCATACAAATCTACATTATCAGCCAAGGGGTCATCTGCGATCAAGGGGGCTTCTCTGTGACTAGAAGCCATCACCGAGGTACCACAGATCAAGCCCATAAGCCCTAGGAGAAGTACTCTTTTAAAGAAATGGGTTATCATGATTTTCCAATATTACTACCCTCTCCCAATAAACCAGGCATGGCGCTGCCCGTACTAGTCGTTGTTAGTGCTATGACTAGCCTACCAGGAGAAGGAGGTTTACAAAAGTTTATTTAGAAGATTGGGGAGGGGTTAATTTCCCGTTTCCGTTCCACTCCATGGAGTAGCTACGTACGGGAAAGAAGATTTAAAGGCTTTATCGTTCTGCTCTACGCCTGTAGTGTATCAAACGTAAGCAGATCTGTGTACGGGTTTGATCACGGCCGTATATCATCATACCAGAGACAACAGCAGCTAATCTGCTCAGATAAGCCTGTACTCATCCGCGTAACATCATCTTCCCAAACGACGACCGTTAGGGAAGCCATCCATATTCGGAATGAACTCTAGATCCGTGTGGTATTTAAAGCGTGGGTCAGTCAATCCTAATACGGCTGCTTGAATCAATCCTAAACTGCTGAGTCGCATTGTTTCGATCGGTCACTGGAACGGCCATCGTTTAGACGTAAATATTCCTCCGTTCGCAAGAAATTATGATAAATGGCTTGCCTGCTGCTAGTGGATTACCCTCTTTTCCGGTAGCCAACTGAAAAGGAATAACTTCGGTGCTCCGGTATGGAATAGGCCAAAGATCCACAGAGCGTGGCTTACCGGGTCCAGGTAGTAGCAAGGTACCGGAAAATCGGCATCGTCTAGGAAGTAACAGCGACTGCATCCGTCTTTCAAAGGAAAGAGGCCATCATTGCCGTTACCAAAATCGAAGGCTTGCAAGGATTGCGCTGTATTCGAAGGGGCACTAAAAGCGGAACAGCGCTCCAAATTAAGTCATCATCCATGTACAATCCTAATTCGGTTTTAGAAAAAATTATCCAAAGATCATCTGTAATTTCATAGTAGGGCGTGATGGATTCAATGTCTTGCATACCAATAGAATCACTGCCTCTTAGTCAATGGCATCCCAGGCGCGATCCTGAATCCACTCTCTCTTCAACAGATGCCTTCCATCGAACTGCAAAGTTCTCATTGATCTCTACTAGCAGATGCCCAAACACCGATCACATAATCTGGATCTAGAATAGTGGTAGGCTAGCTGAAGCTCCTTCTTTTCAGGACGTGCTAATGGGAATTTGAATAGCTATTGTATGTACATTAGTTGACCTACCCATCTCTGGCAGGCTCCTGTTAAGGCGAATCACCTAGTCACAAATGCTCCAAGATCAACAAGAAAGGATCATCAGCTGGTCCGCGTATACCTTTTCTCCAGTGCTGGTAGAGGTGATGGCCAGTCATTAAACTTTCATAAGTCGTGCCAGACAACTCCACTTTCATTTGACGGGACCGATTTAGTGGGCGGTACGATTCATCCTGTACGATGGTTTGGAAGCTGGCTCCTCCATCGATGCTACGCTCCATTGTGTAGGTAGTGCGAATGTTGATCTTCCCGAGACGGATATTAAAGAAAGTGGTCGGATCTTCATTGTTACGGGTAAAGGTAAATCGGTAGATAATCTCGTCCCCCGGACG
>NZ_RCBY01000542.1 GCF_003838195.1 Okeania hirsuta | reverse complement strand
ATTATCATTTTCTTTGTGGGTTTAATACCCCACCGTCTACACGGTGTTCAAAATTCCCAGGGATGAAATCCCCATGTAATTTTCCTCCTGTCTCCATCTCCTGTCTCCTGTCTCCTTCTTCAAGCTAAACTTTATTTTGAAAAAGCTCTAAAATTGGAACCTGATAATGTTAAAACTCTTACTAGCTATGCTATTGCTTTAATAGAATTAGGCAAATTTGAAGAATCTTGTAAATTTTTTGAGAAATCATTTAAAGTTAGAAGATAATAACTATATACGATACAAATATGCAACAGCACTAGAAGAATCAGGCCAATATCAACCAGCAATTGAACAACTAGAAAAAATTAATTTAACTGATTTATTACAATACCATGCCAATGTAATTCGACTAACACTAGGAAGACTATATTATTCTATTAAACAACCAAAAAAAGGCGGTCAATATTTCGATGAAGCAGTTGATAATTATGACGATCAAGAAAAAACTTTACTCTACAGTGCCAAAAGTATTTTAGCTAATAACTCTGATCACAAAAAAGCTATAGAAAAGCTAGACGAAATTGCTCAACACTCACCTCGTTATGCTGATGCTTTAAAAAAGTTAACTCTTAACTTAACCTCAGAAGAATATTTCGATATAATTGATCCCAAAATTAAGTTAGAAGATACGGAAATGCTTAACGAATAAATGTATCATAGTATCATAAAATAGGCAACGAAATTGCTATTTTAAAAAGTATTGCTTACCGTATTTTAAGGAACTATCAAGACAAAAATTTAATTTTAAATGACATTATTGAAAAAATTGAAAAATTAGTAGAAAACATTGCCGAACGGAGATAAACACAACAATACAAAATATACAAAATTACTGAAGGTCATTACCAAGAAATCCTATCTGTTATTTCTAAAACTGCCCATGATATTTCTGACTTTTTCAATAATGAATTAGCAGTTATTAAGTCAAAAACTCGTCGGGTGATCCGTAAAATTGGTAGTGAATACAAAAACTATTCCCAGTTTGAAAAACTTTGAACTCAACTAGAATTAACTGAAGCTGCTTTGAGCGATTTGAAAGCAATAAATAAAGGTATAGCTATTAAAAATCAACACTTTCTAGTGAAAAAAATATTTGAAAAATGGCAAGTTAATCCAAAAATTTAAAATACATAAATTCAATGATCAATTATTAATGGTGACTCAGAATCTTATGGAGATGAAGAAAAAATCAAAAGTTTTTTAAATGAAATGGTGGAAAATTCTCTAATATCATGTTCGGACGGGTCAGTTATAAATAAAATTTAAGGACTGACAATACCGACAGTACCAAATAAATACTGAAATTATCAATACCCCCAATACCAATATTTCCTCTTTTTCTCCTTTCTTCCCTCCTGAGGAGGTGACTTCCCCTCCTGGGAGGGGGAGGGGCGAGGGGTGGGTTGACTCCTGAGGACTCACAACAGTTATTTATAAGTATTCAACCGTTAGCGTAGCTCCCCCGGAGGGGGAACATGATATAAAACATAATTCATACCAACAACATTTAATTATCAAAATGAAATCTCAAGATATTATTAAAGCTAAAGGTATCATAGGTCAGAGTATCCCTGGAGAAAAAAATATTTATTAATAGAATTTTCTGACAATTGTAAAGGTATTCCTGAAAATCAAAATTGAAGAAGGAGACAGGAGACAGGAGACAGGAGACAGGAGAAAAATTACATGGGGATTCTCACCCCAAGTAATTTTGAACACCGTGTAGACGGTGGGGTATTAAACCCACAAAGAAA
>NZ_RCBY01000541.1 GCF_003838195.1 Okeania hirsuta | reverse complement strand
TTTCAGAAAATATGAGTTCGGATCATTACCGCCTTCAGAGCCTGAACCGATTAATAAAAGTGAGTGATTTGGATGAAGCTGATTATAACCATCTCCTCAAAGCAGGATCCAGTATGAATTCTGATCACTACCTCAAAGATTTCATCCTCCAATTGAGCCGAGTAAAACAACCTTCTGAAAACCTGCTGGTAAAAATGCTCAAGTTATCTGGCGAAAATATAAACTCCGATAATTACTTGACAGATGTTTTGGTAAATCTGGCCCGAAACGTGAATTCCTCGGGAAGTACAGCCAAAGCCGCGTACAAAGAGGCAGCTAAAAACATAGGTTCTGAGCATTACTACGGAAGAGCCATGAAAGCACTTAATGACTAAACAATGACGTACCTGGTTCAGGTCGGATTTTCGGAAGCTTCATAAAGACGCGAATGGAGAAGCCAAAATTCGACCACCTTCTTTTCCAGGCTTAATTTTCCCCTCAGGTCTTAAAATTGTACCTTTAAGATCTGAGGAAATTTTCCTTCTAAAGCCTATGAGAAAACAGCTGATACATATAGCCATTGGAATATCTACGGGTCTACTGACCTTTTTTTACCTCAATTTGGAGGTGACTTTCTGGAAGGGCCTGTGAGATGGAGGGACCTGGCATTTGTTTCCCTATTGGGGGTAATCATTATGCAAGTAATTTATGGAATCCGAAGCCTGCTGGATGCCCATATTTCCTGGCAAGAGAAACCCGGTTTCAGATTGCTCGCAGGGATATGCATTAATTTCCTCGGTACCATCTCCTGCATTAAAATCGGATTGGCTTTGTTTGTCAGCTTTCGCTCGGAACTTAGCCCTTTTCAAGATGCCTCTCATCCTGTTTTCATCAAATTGATCATCCTTTCCTTTACCTGGTTTTGATGGGTTCTGTCCTCTACTTTGCCTTTTATTCCTATTATCTATATACCCAGGGTCAGGTAAACGAAATTAAACGCTCACGCAAACAGATTGATTTGCAATTGCGAGCTCTCAAGGACCAACTCAGTCCGCACTACCTTTTCAATAATCTGAATACCATATCTTCCCTTTTATACAAGGACAAGTCCCTGGCAGAAGCCTACATTCGAAAACTCGCAGGCTCCTATCAATATACCCTGGAAACCTATGATAAATCTTTGGTTAGTCTTCGAGAAGAAATGGACTTTGTGAAAGCCTACGATTACATGCTAAAGACCCGTTTCCGGGATCAAATAGAAATTAAATATTCAGTCCCCAATCACAGATGGATGCACAGGTCCCTCCGCTAGCCATTCAGATGTTGGTTGAAATGCTGCTAACACAATCAATTGAGTAAAGAAGCTCCACTGAAAATTGAAATTGGAGGAGATCATAAATATCTGTGGGTAAAGAATAACAAAACCAAAAGCCCTTCAGGAATCCAATCCTTCAAAATCGGGCTCAATAATATCAATGCTCGTTTCAAACTTCTTTCCGCTAAAGAAATCATCGTAGAAAATGCTGATGATTTTCTGGTTAAGCTTCCGATTATTTCATGAAAAAGGTTTTTCTACATAATGCCCTTTTCAGGATTTTAAGTCCCTGCTTTAGCGGAGTGATGGCCTATGTGCTCATCCTATTATTCAATAACAATGTAGAACAACTCTTTGAGCAGTTTCTGGGAATCGAATTGACCCTTTGCATACTCCTGGCCTATGGCGTACAGGAAATCAGTCGGGCTGTCATTTTATTTTCTGATCGGCTTAGTTTCTTTCATAAAGTAAGATGGAGGGTTCTTTTTCAAGTCGGTAGCTCCAGTCTCCTCA
>NZ_RCBY01000540.1 GCF_003838195.1 Okeania hirsuta | reverse complement strand
ATTGTTAATTATTATTATTTTTACCTCTCCCCTACTCTCTCACTTCCCTACTCCCCCGCTCAATAAAATGTAGCAAACATTTATCAAATTGGTATAAAACTCCGCCTTCTAAGTCGAAATATTTTTGGAGAGTTGCTCACACATCCCCTACTTCCCCTCCTGGGAGGGGGAGGGGCGAGGGGTGGGTTAACTTCTGACTTCTGAATTCTTACTTCTGACTTCGTTAACTCTGCCAGATACTTTCAATTTTGTGGGCGATCGCCTCAGCTTTCTGACGGCACTTGGTGGAATTTTCCTCATGCACCAATACTGTTACATGACCCAACTTTCGTCCTGGACGAGATTCTGTTTTGCCATACCACCAAACTGAAGCATTAGGAATCTGAGCTAATTGTTGCCGTTTTGTCAAGTAGTCATTTACCGCAAATTCATAACCCAACAAATTCACCATCACTGCCCCCCTAGACTTAAAAGCGGTACTACCCAGAGGTAGACCACAAACTGCCCGTAGATGTTGTTCAAATTGAGAAGTCTCACAAGCATCCAAAGTGTAATGACCAGAGTTATGAGTTCTTGGAGCAATTTCATTAATTAAAATTGTTTGATTTTTAGTAATAAATAATTCAATACCAAATACTCCCACAACTTCTAAACTATTGAGGAGAGTTTGAGCGATCGCTTGAATTTCTTTGACTAATTCTAAATTTTCATCACATACAAAAACCCGCCGACAAACCTGATTTTCTTGTTGTGTTTCTACTACTGGGTAAACTTTAATTTCACCAGTCACTGAACGAGCAGCAATAATTGCAACTTCCCGGTCAAAAGGGATAAATTCTTGAATGAAAATATTTGAATTTCTCTGATATTTTAAACTATTAATATCTTGAATAACAGAAATACCATGACCATCATAACCATGACGACGTGCTTTTAATACTAGAGGAAATTTTATTGCTTCAGCTTCTGTTTCCCACTCCCAAAATTGGGGAACAGGTAAACCTAAATCTCGTAAATAACACAACTGTTGATATTTATCTAATAAGGGCTTTAACACAGATAAATTAGGACGAAAAATTACATTTTTTTTACTCAGAAGCGACAACTCATCTATATTAATAAATTCATTTTCAAAAGTAATCACATCACAACTATTTGCTAACTGAGCAGTTGCCCGAGCATCATCAATTTCTGCCAAAATAGTATCTTTTGCTATAGATACTGCCGGGTCATCTTTTTCAGGAGTTTGAATAATTAAATCTACTCCCAATTTTTTAGCAGCATCCGCCATCATCCATGCCAACTGACCTCCACCAATGACACCCACTCGCTGAATTTTGTTTTGGTATTTTTTTGCCTTTTCAGTACTATTCATTTTGATTACAAATTCAGTTTCAACTTTTGTATTTTATAGCAGAAGAAAGAAGGAAAAAGAAAGAAGGAAGAAGGAAAAATATTGCGTTGTCTGAGTTTTCAGCTTTTGATATGTCCGCGCCCTTTGCTTCGACTGCTATAACAAAATAAAAATAGTTTTTATCAGTTTTATTAATCTATAGCAATTCTATTTCAGTTGCGGGCAAAAATATCTTTAGGAAATCGGGAGTAGGGAATAGAAAAGAACAAAAACAACTGTACCTCAGTAACTTGGGAAACGCTACATACAAAATAGGAAGCTATAAAACATTACAAATTAATTTCGTAAGTTGAACAATAATTTTCAAGAAACTTTTAGATAACTTTTACTCTTTTTTACCTAATAGTTAATAACTGATTCCCACTAGCTTCAAGTTTTAAATTTTAAATTTTAGATAATTTTTACTTTTTT
>NZ_RCBY01000054.1 GCF_003838195.1 Okeania hirsuta | reverse complement strand
CGGCAAAATCTGACAGATGAGGGGCGTAACAAGCTAAGTAAAAAATTTGAGGACGGCCATGAAAGATTAGGAAAACTATTGGGTTATGACTCAGGTAACTCCACAACCCATAGCGCTCCAGACCCTTGGTGGATTGCTGGAGATGACTTGTGCATAGTATTTGAAGACCACTCAGAAGGCAATACAGAAACTACCCTCGGGTCTGTCAAAGTTAGAGAGGCAGCATCGCACCCAAAATGGATTAGAGAAAATAAAGATACCTCTTTATCTCAATCCGCAGATATTATTCCAGTCCTCATTACACCTTGTGCAAAAATAGAACCTGATGCTAAACCTTATACAGCAGACGTATGTTACTGGAATTTAGAAGACTTCAAGAAGTGGGCAACTAATGCAGTATCTACAGTTAGAGAATTAAGGCGAAGCTTTCCAGGAGAAGAAAATCTTGACTGGCGTAAACGTGCTATTCAAGCTTACCAAGATGCAGGAATTGACCCCTCCTCTTTGCTAGAAAAATTACGGCAAAGTAAGTTGCGCGATTTACCCTCTGATTAAAATTGTAGGAGGTTTATTGTCCTAATTTATAGCAGTCGAAGCCAAGATTAGGACAACCCTAAATGCTGAAATTTATCAGAGATTACTTCTAACTTCTGACTGACGTTTAGGACTATACTTCGACTGCTATAGTACTATACTTTTAATTCTTAAAATAGCAGTTAATTATGCCTTATATTATTACCAGCTTAACTGCTGAATCTAACTACAAACTGCGTCTTATTTATTCTGGTGGTAGTTAGATTATTGTAAATTTTAAACCTATTATTAACCAAGGTGGAGCGTTTCCCCCTTTATCCGATCCAATTTTTTTTCACAAGTAAAATTAGGAGAGGGTGGTAGATATATTGAGTGGGATGGAGGAATAGATTTTTCTGAGTTAAGCTTTATGGTTTGAAGCACATCCTAATGATAATCCTTTAAACTTTTCTACCACTAAATATGCGTAGAATTAGTTACGCAAGATAATTCTATTTATTTAGAGACATCACAAAACATAACAGAAGACATCCACTGCTCATAAATTCTCTTTTCCCAGCTAACTATTTATCTAAATGACTATGTTATTTCTTTTTTCCTTTTATTTTTGACTTTTTTTGTTTTGGCTTTTTTTGTTTTGACTTTTTCTTTTTAAGTTTCGCTCTCTGCTCAGTCACCTCTGGTGGCGGACCATAATCTCCATTACTGAAATATACTCGCTCTACTATATGTTCTGGTTCTACTTCTATCCACAGACGCGCTCCTCCCGCTTGACTTTTATTGGGATCATGGGGTTGATAAACGATTTGGCAAGGTCCTTTTATTTTCAGGGCGTGGCAATAATCCTTTTTATCTCCCACTTTTACCGCAACTACTGGATAAGAAGTTCCATTGTCTCGGTTATAGTCAATAGTCTTTCGTAGAACATGAACAAAAGTATTGCCGGAGCGTCGATTCTTGTTCCAAGTACCTTCCGGACCACGACGACCTGGTTTAATTTCTGGCATTCCCCTAGAATTAAGGGGAATCATCCAAAGTCTTCCGACTTTACGAGCATCTCTAACACGACCTTGATTCAGTAGCTCCCGCAATCTACCAGTGGAGATATTGAGCAAAAAAGCAGCTTGTGTAGTAGTAGCAAAAGATTGAGTCATAAGTACAACGTTGGGGTTTTTAGATTTTAGATAAACGAAGACACGATCATTTTAACCTATACTAGGTTACCTTAACGAGTGACTATTTTCCAATTTTTAGTTCCGATATTATTGATAATGGCTAGTAATAATAAATTGTACTCCTTTATTCTCTAATATTAAATCGGTGATACTATCAATGCAATTCACTCCTAAACTATTTTAAAACTCATCAATTAAAAGGTAACAAAAAAATTCCACTAGAAGCAATTTTTGTATCTAATATTAATTATGTGCGCTACTGTCTAGTTCATTTAATATCATATTAATTTAAAGGTATTAACTATTCAGTTATTCTATTTTTGATTCTCTGTTTTCTTTTTTTTAATTTAAAACCGCTACAATATACTCTATATCTTTAAATTTATCTAAAATTTTATTTTTTCTTTAAAATTTACCACAATTAAAAATTTGTCAATAAATTAAATCAGAAAATCAATTAATTTTTTGGAAAAATTATTACATTATACTAAAATATTTTTGATTTAATATAAAAAGAAATTAAAATAACGAAACTTAATCTCTATGAAAGGTAATCAAATGGGTGTATTATTAAAACATAAAAAAACTACCAGATACAAGCTGAAGTAATCCTGATACTAAATGAAAAGTTAACTAAAAATATAGCTTTTCACCAGAATATGGGGACTGAACTAATTCTTAAAAAGCCCTGTAAATTTGCTTTGAATGTTGTCAATAAATCGTCAGATTACCAAATTATAGAATTATGCAAGAAGTACATCAAGAACAGAGTGCATCGTACACAGAAAAAGTAAAAATTCAAGTAGAAGACGATCGCACAGGAACTAGCCTCGATACCATCAAACGAGCGATCGCCGATAACTTATATTATTTACAGGGGAAAGATATAGAATTTGCTACCACCTATAATTATTATATGGCGTTAGCATATACAGTTCGCGACCGTTTGTTACACCGTTGGCTCAAAACCACAAAAACATACTTCCATCAAAACGTCAAAACAGTATACTATCTCTCAGCCGAATTTCTGATGGGTCGCCAACTAGCTAAAAACCTAGTCAATGTAGGTTGTTGGGAAGTTGCGCGTCAAGCTCTCGAAGAATCATGTCTTAAACTTGATGACTTAATCGAAAAAGAACCAGAACCCGGTTTAGGCAATGGTGGTTTAGGTCGTCTAGCTGCTTGTTTTCTAGACTCCCTCGCTACCCTAGAAATTCCCGCAGTAGGCTACGGCATTCGTTATGAATTTGGCATTTTCAAACAACAAATTCAAAATGGCTATCAAGTTGAACAGCCAGATAAATGGTTAAGTCTGGGCAACCCTTGGGAAATTCCTCGCCATGAAGACCAAGTACAAATAAAATTCGGTGGTTACACAGAAGCATACCCAGACAAACAAGGCAACTATCGGGTCAGATGGATACCCGAACTTACAGTCATTGGAATGCCCTACGATACTCTTGTGCCTGGGTACAATACCAACACAGTAAATACTCTACGCCTGTGGAGCGCTAAAGCAAGTAATGAATTTGACCTGCAAGTTTTTGACTCCGGTGACTATCACCGCGCCGTTGAAGACAAAACTTCCTCTGAAAATATTTCTAAAGTTCTCTATCCCAACGATAATATATTTCAAGGCAAAATGTTGCGCTTAGAGCAACAGTATTTCTTCATCAGTTGTTCCTTGCAAGATATCATTCGTACTCACTTGTCACGGAATCCCAATTTAGATAACTTTCACGAAAAAGCAGCCATTCAGCTCAATGATACTCACCCCTCTATAGGGGTCGCTGAATTAATGCGCCTGTTAGTAGATGAACATGATATGGAGTGGGAAAAAGCTTGGAATATTACTCAAAACACCTTTGGCTATACTAACCATACACTACTATCAGAAGCTCTAGAACGTTGGCCAGTCAGTATGTTCGCAACTCTGCTACCACGACATCTTGAAATTATTTACGAAATTAATTTCCGTTTCCTAGAAAAAGTTAAGAAACGTTATCCAGGAGATGATGGGCGGTTGGCACGGATGTCTCTGATCGAAGAATTTCCTGAAAAACGCGTGCGGATGGCTCATTTAGCCTGTACTGGCGCTCATGCTATCAATGGTGTGGCAGCATTGCATACTCAACTGTTGAAAACAGATGTTTTGAGAGATTTCTACGAATTTTGGCCTGATAAATTTACGAATAAAACTAATGGTATTACTCCTCGTCGTTGGTTATTAATTAGTAACCCGAAGTTGGCATTACTAATTACGGATAAAATTGGCAAAAATTGGATTAAAAATTTAGAGGAAATTAAGCAGCTTGAGAGGTTTATTGATGACCCTGAATTTCGTCATAATTGGAGTCAGATTAAACATGAAAATAAGCAAGATTTAGCTGCTTATATTCAGCAAAAAATAGGAATTGTAGTTAATCCTAACTCTCTGTTTGATATTCAGGTAAAACGACTCCATGAATATAAGCGTCAACTGTTGAATGTGCTGCATATTATTACCCTTTATAATCGAATTAAACAGAATCCAGATGTAGATATTTTGCACCGCACTTTCATTTTTGGCGCGAAGGCTGCACCAGGTTATTATATGGCAAAATTAATCATTAAATTAATTAATGCTGTAGGGGAAATAGTAAATAATGACCCAGATGTACGCGATCGCCTCAAGGTAGTTTTTATACCTAATTTCTCTGTATCTATCGGTCAGCGAATTTATCCTGCTGCCGACCTTTCTGAGCAAATTTCTACTGCTGGAAAGGAAGCTTCTGGTACTGGCAATATGAAATTTTCCCTAAATGGTGCTTTAACTATTGGTACTCTTGATGGGGCAAATATTGAGATTCGCGAAGCTGTTGGTGCTGAAAATTTCTTCCTATTTGGATTGAATGTTGAAGAGGCTAAAGCATTAAAATATCAAGGATATAATCCGGAGCAATACTATACTTATAACCAAGAATTACGGCAGGTTATTGACCGTATTGTTTCTGGTTATTTCTCACCTGGCAAACCACATTTATTCCATCCAATTGTAGAATCTTTACTAAGAAAAGATGAATATATGTTGTTTGCTGATTATCAGACTTATATTGATTGTCAGGAAAGAGTTAATCAGGCTTATCGTAACCCCGAATATTGGACTCGGATGTCGATTATTAACTCTATTAATATGGGTAAATTTTCAGCTGACCGTACTATTAATGAATATTGTCAGGAAATTTGGAATGTCGAACCTGTGAAAATTGATATGGAAGCATATAGTCAGGAAACAGCAGGTTTACAACGTTATTGTCAAATTTAACGTCTTCAATAGATATAACAAACCTAGATTGAAAACATAAGTGTCAGTATGGGTTTGTTATATCATGTCCGGTAGCATCGTTTGTGTATAAAATTACATCACAATGGGAAGAAAATCTTCTGCCTTCTGTCTTCCTTCTACCAAAGAATAAGTATTCAAGCGGAAATGATATTACATCATGTCCCCTCCACACACCTGATCAATGGTGCTTGATAAAATGAAATGACTATTGCGACATCCGCAACAGAAAGGGGAAGTAGATATTTTTCCTCCACACACCTGATCAATGGTGCTTGATAAAATGAAATGACTATTGCGACATCCGCAACAGAAAGGGGAAGTAGATATTTTTCCTCCACACACCTGATCAATGGTGCTTGATAAAATGAAATGACTATTGCGACATTCGCAACAGAGAGGGGAAGTAGATATTTTCTCTCCACACACCTGATCAATGGTGCTTAACGAAATGAAATGACTATTGCGACATTCGCAACAAAGAGAGGAAGTAGATATTTTTCCTCCACACACCTGATAATTTTGGTAAATGACTATTGCGATAGTAGATATTTTCCCTCCACACACCTGATAATTTTGGTTGATGCTTGAGAAAATGAAATGTGCGATATTCGCAATCAAGAGGGGAAGTAGGTATAGCAGTTGCCAAGCAGCTTACAGCACTTTTAAAGATAGTGAGGTACAGTTATAAGACTATTTATTCCTGTATTTCCTGTTGCCTGTTCCCAGATCCGGTGTTCCCTAGAGCAATAAAACTTTGTACCTCTTTTCTTTGAAAATCTGTTCAACTATTTAGTCTAAATTCCAGTACTCAGAATTCAATTGTTATAAAAAAGCACCTATAAAACTATAGGTGCTAAATTTAATTCAACTATAAATTCAACTTAAAAAGTTGTAATTATATAGCCAATTTTTAGTAGCAATCGTAACGTCTATAGCTGTAACGTACAGGACGACTATAGCGATAACTATGGTAGTGATAACTCACAGGGCGACGAGAATAACGTCGAAAACGACCATAATCGTAACAATCATCGAAATGATGACCACCATTAATAGTGGCAGATTCTTCGGTAGAAAGCTCAGAAAATAATTCAGTGTTTTGAGTTTCTTGCATAAGATTATCCTCTTGATTAATTGTGTTTACAAGATGGTTAAAAATTATCGATATTTATTTAACTATCTTGCTATTTCTAATGTATTTTTCCTTGGTGAATTCCAGAATCCGGAGAATTTTTTTTGATTAGCGATTCTTTAGAGGTTGCTAAAAAGCTCTTTAAAAGTGCTTTGGAATTCAACTAATAAGTTTAAATTAGTAGCAGTTAGACCTATAGCCATAGTAGCGACGACGGGAGTAGTAACGTACAGGGTGACTACGGTAATAACTACGATAGCCATAACTATAATACCGACGACCATAATAGCCATGACCACCATTAATAGTGGCAGACTCTTCTGAAGAAATTTCAGTAAAGAGTTGATTATTTTTTGTTTCTTGCATGAAGATTTTCCTCAAGTTTGATGAGATTAGTAATGTGTAATAATCCCTATATATAGTAGGAATTATATTTAAGTATTCTTCATAAGTGGGTAAAATCCGGATAACTATTTATATTGTGGTGATTTCACATCAAAAATCACTAAGCAAATATTAAAAATGCTATATAGAGGCCATTTGGTATCTTTGTAAAGGTACGAATTTTTGGCAAAGGACTCAGGTAGGGGAGCCATCGGTAGGACGACGTACAGAAGTCAGGATATCGAGAAATAGAATAGGGGAAAAAGGTGAAAATCCCCCCCATATTTACCATCTCTCTATCTCCCTATATTTAAGTACATGAATAGACATTTCCAATAATCAAAAATCAAATCAATTATTGCACTATACACATCAATTATTTACTCCTAATTCCTCTTTTCTAGAGATACCTAATACCATTTATCAAAAACTTTTCTACATTTTCTTGAGCCGGGGGTAGGAGAGTAGGAGCAAACGGCCGTTTGCCCCTACAAGACCTTGTCTGTAAGGTCTGTACAGGGAGGGAACCCACCCCTCGCCCCTCCCCCTCCCAGGAGGGGAAGTAAAGATAATAATTATTAACATTAACTGAGCTACTAATTAGCAAAAAAGTTATTCAACCTGTGTTAATTACTTGATAACTGAAGTGCTACCTAAGCATAGCATTAATCCATGGGAATTTGTATAAGATCTCCCATCAGGGTTATATATATTTAAAATTGCAATGGAGGTATTGGAGATAAATATTTTTTTGTAGCACAATAATCAGCACTATATAATAGTACTTCACTACTAGATCGCTACTATATCGCTACTATAAAATTACAATTAATTGTGCTTTAATCAATAGAAGTATAAACACAAAAAATACTTTAGTAGTAGCCTTTTATATTCCCTTTATAGTAATTAGAATTATAAGGTTGGTAGTCAGAATAATAGCGGTTATCACCATAATAACTGCGAGGACAAAGTTGAAAACCTAAAAAATTACGGCGATTTTGATAATTTTCATTGTAACCACCATTTATGTAGGTAGATTCTTTAGGATTAAGTTTTGTAAAAAGTTGCTTTTTTTGAAGTTCTTGCATAATTAACTTCCTCATGGTTAATAATTTTAATTATAGGACTTACGCACCTGCAACCTAATTTTCGTCCGAAGCAATCCACAGGGTTTGCGCAGCAGTCCGGAACGGAAAGCCATCTCAAATCCTAGTTCTTCGTACCTCATGCGTAAGTCCTGAATTAAATAGTAGTAATCTTTAGCTGAGTTCTTGAATTTATGAAGGAATTGTAGTATCCATTCAATATAATGGGGTAGGCAATGATTTATAGCTGCCAAGACCAACCAAAAGAAATCACAGAAGAGCGATCGTAAATAATAGTTGCCAGAGGGGGAATATTCCTAGTCTGGGTAATGCGATCGCGTACATATTCAAAAAAGCTCAATCCCAGTTTACGAGTAGTAGCAACCAGGGACATAAAAGTATCCCAAGATGCAGTCCCCTCAGCCGTCTGAGTTCCATAACTGATATTGCGTCGTTGAACCATCGTCCTAGCAGCTAACTCTGCCGGGTTATTATGCAATGGTAATTCCGGATGGTCTAACACCAGCAACAATTCCCAAATTTTGGCCGCAGTTAATTGTTTTCGTTCATCCAACTGCTGATCACCACTCTCAGTAGTGAAAAGTCGAGAAAATTCAGAGCGTAATCTGTTAGCAGTTGAAAGTGTAGGAGCATCTCTATAAGCCAGTAAATCTCCATAGTAATCCCAAAAATCATCCAAGAATTGCTCTAGGAGTTTTTGATGATCATCAACTAGGGGAGTTAACTTTTTATAATGTCGTCCCTCATGTACCCAACACAAAGCCAAATTCTCTGTTAGTAACTTGAATTGAGGTGCATCATCACTTACGAGAGTTTGTATGACTGGCCAGTCAGTTTGGTGATGGTAAAAAGCGATTGCTGCTGCTTCTAAAATACGTTTACGTTGGAGATCTCCTAATAATGGTAAATACCTATCTAGTAGCTCATTAAACTCTGTGGAATTCAATACAGTTTCTTGGGGCAACAATTCGAGAAACTTCTTCCATTTATCTGGTAATTGCAAGGTCTCCAACAGTGAAAAAGTCAGGGGATTGAGTCGGAACTCTAGTTCTCGTCCGTCCAGTAAACCTTGAAGCACACTTAATCTATCTTTGTTGGCAGTGGTAAAGTAAACCGTATAAAGAGGGTTACACACTACATTCGTGGTATAGTTTACTCCTCCCACTCTGGCTCCCGTTTGGTCAAAGTGCTGCCATGGACTACTTTGGAGTCCTGCTTCATAGATTTCGCTTTTTTCTCTCTCAAAAAAAGCCTGGTTTTTGATTAATAAATTAGACAAATGCCCTGCTGAAATGGAGATGCCCATATCCTCTAAAAACTCTAACAGTTTGCCTTGGGTCATATTTCCCCCATAGTACAAACTAATGATTAAGGTTTTAATTCCTGGACCAAATTCTCCTTCGTAACCTTGTGGTAATTCTGCCAAAAAAGTTTTTTGGTTTTGAGGTGAGTAGTATTTTTCCTTGGGAAACAATACGTTATCTGTTTTTAGTAAAATGTCTTGAACAATTACTTCTTCGTAACCTTTAAACTCTGCATCTGCTGGTAGCTCTTCCGTAGAATAGAATACTATTTCTTCTCGGTCTACTTTTATTGTCTCCTTTTTACTGGTTTTACTATGTTCTCTTGGAGTTTTTCGTTCTTTCTCTGACGAGTGGTTTTTCTGAGATTCTCTCTTTTTGCTAGCTTTGATGTCTGGTTTGCCAAGTTCACCTTTGAGACGGTTGTTTTCGTCCCGCAGCTTTTGGTTTTGTTCTTCTAATTGTATAACTTTTGAGTTGAGTTGTTCTACCAGATTCAGTAATAGTTCTACTGTTTGACGCACTCCTTCATCTGCAATCAAACCTGGGTCAATTGATTGCAGTAATGTGGCCACTAATTTCTCTGATGATAGTTTTTGCGTCATGGGTCATATTCTACAACACTAGCTCTACTTTTTCTCTTTATTACCCCAATTTACTGAGCGGATACGAATTGTACTTGATAATTCCAAAATAATCTGCAGTGTCCGGAGTTTTGTATACTTCGACGATCGGGTTATATCATGTCCGGATAATTAGTGATGAAAAAACTTTCTCCTTTTTTTCCTTCTTCTTCCCTCTTTTTTTCTCCTGACTCCTGACTTCCCCTCCTGGGAGGGGTTAGGGGTGGGTTGACTCCTGAGGACTCCGTCGTTTATTTATAACTGTTCAACCGGACATGATATTATTGTTAATTGTTGACTTTAATCCTAATTTCTTCAAGTTTTCATTCTATCCGGATTAAGTTGAAACAAATCTGCAAAAATTATTAGAGTATAAATTAAATACAGCAGTTATCAATAATTTGTCATACCAAATTCAAAAAACAATACTATCTACATTATATTGTAGAGGGTTCGTATACAACACTCTTACCGCTCATTACTCTAAGTTGATATAGCAACTCTCTAAATAATTTGTAAGAAATTAGTAAAATAACTATTATCCCTAGACTTCCCTTGCGTATTAGGTATGTAGGTGGTGCGGTCATTTCAGTTATCAGGCACGCCTCCTCCGGAGGAACTGCGGACTTCAGTACCTCTGCAATCAGGAGGCTACGAAAATACGGAATTTTCTTTTCTCTTGGTCTCATGGATATGGCGAAGAGACCTGTTCTTACAGACCCGCTCCGAAGATCGCCATCCCACCCTACGGGAAGCTCCGAAGATCGACTGCTTTTTATCCTCTTAAAAGAGGAGGCGTAACTACCCAAATTTTTCGGTAAGCTTTTTCACCTAAAACCTACCACCTAAAACCTACCACCTTCTTCAATTTAATAAGTGAATATCAATTATGTTAAATAATTCTGATTATGTAGAACTACAACCTCTAGAAAGTGATGAATTTCTCCCTCCTCTAAGTCCTTGGAGCAAAATAGGAGGAATGTTTTTAGTAGGAACATTTGGTGTCGCTATTGCTCTAATGAGTGTAGTAAAGTACAACCCTACTGTAAGAACTGAAGCAATTGCTCGACCAACAGGAGACGTAAGAATTGTTCAGGCACTTACAGAAGGTAAAGTTGAAAGTGTAGAAGTAAGTGAAAATCAAACTGTTGAGATGGGAGAGACCATCGCACGCATAGATGAATCTGCACTTAATCGCCAAAAAAATCAACTACAGGAAAAAATAAAACAGTGTGAGGTAGAACTAGAACAGATAAATCAACAAATTTCTGCTGTAGAAGTTCAAATTTTAGCTACCGCGAAACCTCAGACTTTTCAGAAATCTAGATCGAGTACAACAGCAAACAATAAAATAGATAATGCATCTGTTGAATCAGCCATTTTAGATTTATCTCAATCTTTACCTACAGTTGCGCAACAATTTGCTAAGGATCGACGAGACCTAATTGTGAAGCGGACAAAATTAATTAAAGATTTGACTGCAGGTACCAGAGAACTAGAAAAAGTAGATATTAAACTTGATAATAGTGTAATTCGAGTCCCTGTAGATGGTACTATCTTTAAACTATCTTTGCGTAATCCTGGGCAAACTGTAAAGTCAGGAGCAGCGATCGCTCAGATTGTTCCTAGTAATGCACCTTTAGTATTTAAAGGCAGAGTAACAGCAGCAGATATTGCTAGGGTAAAAGTCGGCCTACCTGTGCAAATGAGGATTTCAGCGTATCCTTTTCCGGACTATGGTATTCTCAAAGGAACTGTCAATTCAATTTCTCCAGATGCTATCACCTCAGAAGCACTTCGTGAAGCTTATTATGAAGTGACTATAGAACCTGAAAAACCTTACTTAGTTAGGAGCGGTCGTCAATATCTAATCCAACCAGGAATGGAAGGTCGAGCTGATATAATTTCTTCCCAAGAAACCGTGTTAACTTTTGTTCTCAGAAAGATTAGGCTATTAAGTGATTTTTAAGTTTTTATTTCCTTTGTGTTGGGCAGAGGAGGATGAGGAGTCAAAAATATTACTAGCGAATAATCTGAAAAAATTTGGTATAATTAATATCAATTTTTCTAATAATTTTATAGATTAATTGCTAAGATACTATTTTACACCTTTTCCTACTTTTTTCCATAAAGAATTGTTGAAAATACCTCTCTAACACCTACTATTTTTTTACATTTATGTTTATGTTTGAAAAATTTATCAGTAAAGTTCAGAAGTAACTTGACAAATATTTTTTTATCTGGATTGAAATTTAAACTCTTTACTATAATTAGTATCTCCGATTCCTGAAATAATCATTAGGTATAGTACACACTAAAGTTGCAACTTCAACAGTTGTTTTTGTTGAATATTTTAAGTTTAATTTAATGTTTTTACTGAAGAAAGTAATAAGTGACTAATTTATCTAAAAAAATATACTTTTTTTGACGAAAAATAGTATTTGTAAAGAACTATCAGCATTTGTGCTTAGATTGTTTTTTTACATTAAAATTAAAATAAATTTAGTAGTTATACTGAAGTATTATTTCTACATTTAGAAAAAGTTTTCCTAGCATTTTCAATAATTAGATAGTACAATAAAGGATATAAACCCTACACAACAATAAAAGAAAATTGATAATGAAGACAATCATTACTATCTTAGGTATTGGTGCAATCTTGCTATCTTATACTCCTACTACTAGAGCACAATCAAATAATCCTCAAATTGGAGAAACAACTCTTTCTGGAGACTCTCTGAAGACAGTAGAAGGCAGATCCATTAATAAAGATAATTACAGCACATATACTGATGACCCAAAATCTAGTAGCTCTCCTACAAATGGAATTAAACCTTATGAACTGCGTCGTCAACAACAAAACGTAGAAGTGATACCAGGAGTCTCGATTCCTGTAAACTCAGATCTGCCTAAATCAGAAAATCCTCTAGAAAATACCCTAGAAGGGGATAAACGAGAAGAAGGATTCAAACTAAAATTAGGAATTTAGAAATAATTGATTTATTCAACTTTTTGGGAATACTTTGCAAATTATAGATTCAAATGGAAATAACGGATGGGGAACTGAGAAAATCAGTTCCTCATTTTTGATCGAGGTTTTCTTGAGCGGGAGAGATGGGGAGATGGGGAGATGGGGAGATGGGGAGATGAAGGAGTAGTAAACATAATGTCCTTGTGATCAGCTAAAAATCATTTAGATTCTACAGCATATTTCGGGCAAATGAGGTACAGGGTAAATGATGAAAATATTGTAGTGCGGGCATCTTGTCCGCTTCGGGGTGTACCTCATAACAACAGAAAGCGCTGTATATTCCCTGTTCCCTGTTTCCTTTGAAAAAAATTGAATATATGAATAGTTATAAATTTCCAGACGATTTTATGTGGGGAGTAGCTACCGCTTCCTATCAAATAGAAGGTGCCGCCACAGAAGCAGGTCGCAAACCTAGCGTCTGGGATACCTTTAGCCAAACTCCAGGAAAAGTGTTACATGGCGATACAGGTGCAATAGCTTGCGACCACTATCATCGTTACGAAACAGATATTAGACTTGTCGCTTTAATTCCTTAAAAAAATCCCAAAAACCTTGTTCTGTAAGAATTGTAGCTATGGGATAGCAAAAATGCTGGGAATTATTGCTCTGTCTAGGTTAGAGTGATTTTTTTCCCTTATTTAGCGACAACTCTATTAGACTTGTCGCTTTAATTCCTTAAAAAAATCCCAAAAACCTTGTTCTGTAAGGATTGTAGCTATTGGCTGTAAACATGCTGGGAATTATTGCTCTGTCTAGGTTAGAGTGATTTTTTCCTTTATTTAGCGACAACTCTATTAAACTAATGGCGCAACTTGGTGTCAAACATTATCGCTTTAGTATTGCTTGGCCACGCATTATTCCTGATGGTCGGGGTATAGTCAATGAAGCAGGGATAGATTTTTATCGCCGTTTAGTAGACTGTCTGCATCAACACAATATTACTCCCCATGCAACTCTATTTCATTGGGATAGTCCTCAAACCTTGGAAGACTTATATCGGTCTTGGCGTAGTCGGGAAATGGCAAAAGATTTTGCAGACTATGTAACTGCTGTGCTAAGTCGGTTGGGCGATCGCATCACTAACTGGATAACTATCAATGAAATTACTTGTTTTACGCATCTCGGTTATGCCGTCAATTCTGACCTTTCCCACGCTCCAGGTACTCTGGTTAATACCAATAAAGAAGTCTGGCAAACTTCCCATCATGCTTTACTGGCCTACGGGTTGGCTATTCAAGCTATTCGTGCGGCCTCCCCCACACCTTGTTTGATTTGTTTAGTTGATAATATTTCTGTAACTGTTCCCATTTCTGAAACACCAGAAAATATTAAAGCTGCTCAACAAGCATTTCACCTTTAAGGAAGAAAAATTTTTTGATAAGACAGGTTGGTATTTGAAAGAAGGTAAAAAACAAAAGGCATAATAGATAAAGATGAAAATCCTAATTTACCAACACCTCTTTATTTGGGGTTGGTGATTAGGTAATGCCATTAAATATTTATGAACGGTACAAGTATAGTTTTTTTCATAGATATTTGAGACAAAAGCATTACGCATTCACCAATGCCCTTTATTTATACTTACCTACTTACCACTAAATTTGTGAAGGGGAAAAATCAAAAATTTTTCTTGTCACTTAAATAACTACCTAAAACCTAACACCTTCTTACTCACCTTTGATTTGAGCCATCATTGCTGCATCATCCCAATAAGAAGATACTTGTTTAATTTTGCCATTTTCATTAATTTCAAATATACTAATTCCCTCTGCAACTCCCTGATTACCATTTTTTCCCACTCCTTGCATCGTCCATTTAACTGCTGCTCCATTATCTACAATAAATATATTGTTTGGTGTCAATTCTAGTTGAGCAAAAATCATTGATAATAGCCCAAAGAATTTCTGATAATCTGACTGTACATTGCTAGGTGGTTTACCCACAGGGTCATAGATAACACCGTCTTCAGCAAAGTTTTCTACCCATGCTTCGGCATTCATCGCTGCCATATTTGTAAAATAAGAATTGACTAATGTTTCGATAGTTTCTTTTGTCATTTTCGAGTTTTCTTTTAATCGGGGTTTTTCATCTAAATCATATTTATGATACCAAGTTGAGATAATTAGTTACAATCAATTTTTTTTCATGGCCAGATAAGCTGATTCAGAATATAATCCTAAATTCGGTTTATAGAGCATCCTTTTATGTAGACAGGGTTTAGGGGAAATGAGGTGAGGGTTGAATCTTACATCCTATAAAATATCTTTAATAACCAGATTTTGTCTAATTTATGATATTTAATTTCAATTTTAACTTCTGGATATCACTTTTTTTCCGGGATTCACTTTCTACAATTAACCACCTTTGTTTGACACCCGCATAAGTTACATTTTGCTCCAACCATTTATATCCTTTTTCTTGAATAATCCTGGTTATTTCTTGAATTTATGGATCTGTTTCCGGGGGGATTGTTACTTCTTCAAGGTCTAATTCAATTACTTCTTTGGCTTTTTTTAAAGTCATTGGGACTCGAGTTATCCATTTTCAATTTGAGATTAATTGGATATTATTTTGGCTATATAAAGCACTATCACAGACTATAATACTATCTAGTTTTATTTGTTTTTTCACCCAGGCTAAAATTTGACCAAATACTGCTTGATCTGATTCATTACCATCAGCAGTTCTCATAAATAATGGTATTCCGCTATGGCCACTCACAATGTATACTAGTATACATTGTTTCAAATCTGGTCGATGGTCGCGGGAATATCCCTTTGTCATTAATATTGGTATTTTTTGATGATTTTCAGTAGTTTCAATATGCTCATATTCTCCATGAAGATGAAACGATGTTGAATCTAAGTGAGTATATTTAGTCTCAATGTTAAACTTTTTGATAACTAATAATCCTATTTCTATAAATAAATTTGTTAATCCTAATTGATAGATATCATCCATAACTCTACCGAGAGTATCATCGTTTAAATATTCACATTTTATACCTGTACCTAATAATTTTTCTACCGCCTTGTCTTCAAAGAACTGACGCTCACAAATATCAAGGACGTGATACCATTCCTAATCCATTGAGAATCAAAGCTTTTATTACTTGCCCTGAAGTAATTTTTTCTCGATTATCTACTCCTAATTTTTGGTTAATTATTTCCACTATTCCTATCTCATCAATTAGTCCTGCAACTATTCCTAAGTGGTCTACATTTTTAACTGTTATTTCTTCTATTAAAGACATTTTTTTTATACTAAATAATAACGCAATCATTAGCTTTATGATCTGACTTGCAGTTAGTAAACGCCATAAGTAATTCTACTCAATTCAATATCAAGGTTTTCTGTAACCTATCGTAATTCAAATTGAAGTGCGGAATGTGGGTTAAAATCTCTGTCAGCTTGTTTGCAAAGCATTACGTAGGAAAAACCACATTCACTACATTCATCAGTTCTCAAGTGTAACGGCATTTTCTGTTGATGCCCACAGTTTGAAAATATTTGAGAACTTGGATAAAATCTATCAGCTATAATTAATTCACTGCCGCCGTACCACTGACATTTATATATAGAACCCCTAAACGGATCTATTTAAAAATAGAGAAGGAGATGGGGAGATGGGGAGATGGGGAGATGAGAGTATTTTTCTACCTGCAAGGGAAGCTACCAGGTTTGCTATTGGGCGACGCGGGGTCTCATCCGCTTTTTCCCCATTCTCGTTCCTGAATTTCCACAACTTCCTCAGGCTGAGGACGGAAGCCAAAAGCACATACCGCGTCCAAAGATACGCTCAGGGGTTCTATAAGCTGACGCTTAAATTCATAAAATCCACAATCAGCAATAGCACTTGCTAATTTGTGATCTCTTGGTGCGCGTTCCCTTGCGACTATAGTCGTCGCGGGGTCGCACCGCTTTTTGAGCATTCCACTAAAACCTTTTTTTTGAGGATATAATATATAGAAAAATAGTCGAGATTTAACTTTCCTGGGGAGCAAGATTCTAAATTGCGATCATGGAAGAGCAGCGTCATCTTTGATTCGCTGTATAGAGGATGTCACGTACTATAATATTGTGTAGTGGAGACTAAGCTTTCTTTTTAGAAAGATATAGTAAAAATTCAAATTTTTTGATGCAAATAATTGATTCTAGAACTAGAAAGTTAAGGTGAGGAGCAAAAGAGGCAAAAATCTTATCGTTATTCCATTTCTGTTGGTTTAAGTAATAGTTCCACTCCCTCTAATATTTTTTCTACTCTCTCCGGTGAAAGAGTACCTATTTTATCTGTCAATTTTGCTTTTTCTACTGTGAAAATCTGGGATATATTCACAACTATTTTATCTGGTAAATTTGCCTCACCCACTGCCAAAACAATATTGCCAGGAACAGCAGCAAGCTTGAGATTAGAACTTAAACTACAAACAACCACAGTCTTAATCAAACTAAAATTAAAAACATTGTTCTGAATTACAACATGAGGATGTCTGTAAGTAGCTTGAGAACCGGATGGTTCATCTAATTCAATCCAGAATATATCACCTTGATTAATTAGCACTCGTCCTCTATTATACTCCTATGATGTCCACTAATACTACTTATTGATGTTGATACTTCTGTATCAGAAACATCCTCATAAGCAGCATTTATTTTTTCTAGCAATAGTCGATTTTGATGCCGACGAATAAACTCTTCTAGAGCGATCGCTATTAAACGACTTCTAGATATTTTCATTTCTGCTGCTAGTGCTTCAGCTTGTTCAAACAGATACTCTTGTAATGAAATTGCAGTTTTGACAGTGGCCATATAATTATAATTTAACTTTTATGTTAGTATAATCATAGGTTATATTGCTGTCAATACTTATTCAAAAAGGTCTCACCTCTTGAATTTATTGAGACATTTAACTCCTCCTGATACTGAAACTCAAAATCATCCTAGTATTCTAGATTTAATTTGGAGTTAATTTGTTTCAAATAATTCCAGAGAAAATCTTAAATTCGGGAAAAATCTAAAATCTAACAATGAAAAATGCAGAGGCCAGAAGGAAAAATTGCTTGGGGTTTGAATCTTAATCCAGCTTGATTCGGCAAGGGGTCTCCCATTATAGTGACAGCTTAACGGTGAGGGGAATTGCCGACAGTAAATTAAACTGGTGTCGATTGATGTTCGACATATTACTTTAATTGCTCAATAGTTACACGACCGCAACTAGCAATAAAATAGGAACCATTCTACAGTACAGGTTTCCGATAAAATCTTGCCAGGTAATCAGCAAAGTCTCTCCTGATCAAACTGCTAGAAACAGTTTTGAGATTAGCTATAAATTTACTCAATTGAATTTTTGGGTTGCGGTAAGTGTAATATAAAAATTATGATAATTACCGAAAAATTGTGGGTATGCGCCTCCCCTTTTAAGGGGATAAAAAAGAGCATATTCGCTAAGGTCAAGCCTCCTTATTGCAGAGGTACTGATAACTGATAACTGATGACTGATAACTGAAATGACTCATTGCTATAAAATCAACCCCACTGCTGAACAGTCAGCCAAAATTGATTATTGGTTGGAACACCTGCGAAGGCATTGGAATTACGCCCTAGGTCAAAGGCTAGACTGGTTGAATAGAACCAGATTTCAAATTGACCGTTGTTCGATAGTGTCATGTCCTATTGGTGAGATTCCTCAGCTACCAGATTATTATTTTCAGCAATCAGCACTTAAACAGATAAAAAAGTTGTTTCCAGATTATCAGGAAATCTATTCTGAAGTCCAGCAAATTAACTTGCAAAGACTAGATAAAGGTTGGAAACGTTGGTTAATATCTGAAAAGAAAGGTAAAAGTGGAGGGCGACCTAGATTCAAAAAATCAGGTAAGTTAAGGTCATTTTGTTTCAGTAGAGTCAATCATCCTAGAGCAGTAGTTAAGTTTGATAGCAAGCAAATCATTATTAGTAAGTTTGGTACTATTCCTGTAATAGTTCATAGACCTATACCAGATGGGTTTGTTATCAAAACTGCAACTATAACCAAAAAAGCTGACGGCTATTATGTGAGTTTTAGCTGGGAAGATAACCCTCCCCTAACCCTTCCAGGGAGGGGAACTGAAGGGGTGGGTTTAATTCCTACAGATAATATTAAGACTGCTATAGGTATTGATGTAGGCTTAAAAAAAATCTTAACTACTAATACTGATGAGACTGTTTCTGTGCCTAATTTATATAGAAAAGTAGAATCTAATTTAGGTAGAAAACAGCGTAAAGTACCCAGAAAACAAAACGGGTCTAATAACTGGAAAAAGGCACAGAATAGAATAGCTAGATTATATCAAAAAATTGCTAGACAAAGAGAAGATTTTCACTACAAAACAGCTTATAAGTTAGTTAAACAATATGACTTAATTGCCGTTGAAGACCTTAATCTTAAAGGTTTAGCTAAAAATACTAAACTATCAAAATCGATTTATGATGTTGCCTGGGGAACTTTTATTGAAAAACTGAATGCAGTAGCGGTAAAACGCGGTGTTCATGTTGTTAAAGTTAGCCCTCATAACACATCGATTAATTGCAGTAATTGTGGTCAAAAAGTACCTAAGACTTTATCAGTTAGAACTCATTCTTGTTATAAATGTGGAACGGTACTAGACAGAGACGAGAATGCAGCAATTAACATATTGGATAAAGCTTTAAGCGAGATGGGTATCATCTTGCCTGCTTGTGGAGGCGTAAGACGTTTGTCAGCCTGTGTTCGCCTAGCGTTACGCCAGCAAAGCAAAAAACTTCTAAAACTTGGGTTCAATTATCTTTGCTTGCGAGCTTCCCGTTATAATCTCCGATTTAACGGGAGAGAACTTCACTTGCAGGAAGTGGAAAATATCCAGTATTCCAGCCTTCATGGCAAAAAGGCAAGAAATTCTATGTGTCTAATCACAGAACCTTCAGTTTCTGCCATCCTATAACTTCTGCCACTGAAGTAAATATTTTATTTCTACTAAATTTAATCATAACTATGGAAACCTTTCTGACTTTACTTTACCAAACTACTCAATATGCAAATACCATAGTGAAGACTCAGCTCATACATCTAAGTTGGGTCAGTTTGATCATTATATTTGTAGCTGGTTTACTTACCAGTTTGACACCCTGTATGCTTTCGATGTTACCAATAACTATTGGCTACATTGGCGGATATGAAGCTAAAAGTCGTCTCCAAGCTGCTGTTCAATCTACTTGGTTTTCTTTAGGATTAGCCACAACTCTTGCTGGTTTGGGAATTCTAGCATCATTACTGGGAAAAGTATATGGTCAAGTAGGTATAGGATTGCCAATTATTGTTAGTATAGTTGCTATTTTAATGGGTCTGAATTTACTAGAAGCATTGCCATTACCTATGCCTTCTTTTGACAGTATGGGATGGATTTCTCAAGATTTACCCAAAGGAATACGTTCATATTTATTAGGTTTAACATTTGGTTTGGTCGCATCTCCCTGCAGCACTCCCGTATTAGCAACATTATTAGCTTGGGTTTCTACAACTGGAGATTTGGTTTTAGGAGGAATTTTATTGTTATTTTATGCCCTTGGTTATGTAACTCCTTTGATATTAGCAGGTACTTTTATAGCTAATATTAAAAAATTTTTAGAACTGCGAAAATGGTCTAGTTGGATTACACCTGCTAGTGGTATTTTATTAGTTGGTTTTGGTGTATTTTCACTGTTATTTAGAATAGTACCAGTTACTTAAAGAAGCAGTCAGCGGTCAGCAATCAGCAATCAGCAGATTTTTTTTGAGACCCCCTTGTTTGTGGAGTATTCCGGAATGGAAAGGAGATTTCAAATCCTCCGAGGGCCATCCGGCTGATAAGAAGCTGGGGATTTTTACCCGGAGCTGCTAAAAGCTGTTAACGCAGTTTCTCCTACCGAGGCTAGCTGATAGCTAGTTAAAAAAAGTAGTCTGATAGATAGTAGTAATTTATGGTTGAGGCGACGAATAAAAAACAGTCAAAATAGGTGAAAAATATGCTCAAAAGTTTATACAGTAATGGTTTTACCTTGAAAAACTATTTTTTAGATATATCTAGTAGCGTGTCTAGCTTTAAAATGTGGGTAAAGCAATTGCGGCAGAAGGCAGTAAATTCAATATTATCGGCCTGTATTTACCCACAATTTTAGTCTGGACGAGCTACTAGGTTTTCCTCGGTCATCCTACACAAACAGCTATTTTTACCTTTTTCAGGTATTTCCCTTGCTAATACTGGATTTAAAGCCATTTTCGGTATCAAAAATCTCAAAGTACCGTTATGACGAATGATTTAGGATTGCTGCACTTGACTTTTTCGAGGGAATATTACTATTGGTACACTACGATGAAAAAATATAAAATCTGATAGGAATTAAATTAATGGATGCTAAAGATTCAGGATTAGGCTGGACGTTCAATCCTCTCAAAATATTTAGAAGAGAAATATTGCCATTATTGGCTGATTTACGGTTAGCGATCGCTCTACTATTAGTAATTGCTATAAGCAGTATTTCTGGGACAGTTATAGAGCAAGGTGAATCAATAAATTTTTATCAGGAAAATTATCCAGAAAAACCAGCATTATTTGGATTTTTGACTTGGAAAGTAATTTTGTTATTAGAGTTAGACCATGTCTATCGTACTTGGTGGTTTTTATCAATATTAGTTTTGTTTGGAGCAAGTTTAACAGCTTGTACTTTTACGCGACAAATGCCAGCTCTAAAGTCTGCTAATCGCTGGAAATTCTATAATAAGAAACAACAATTTGAGAACTTAGCATTAAGCACAGAAATAGAAAAAGCTTCCCTAGATTCCCTAGAAAAAATATTACAGCAACGTGGTTATCAGGTATTTCAAGAAGGAGATAAACTTTATGGGCGAAAAGGAATTATTGGCAAAATTGGCCCGATAATAGTTCACGCTAGTATGTTGATTATTTTAGCAGGGTCAATAGTTGGTTCAATGACTGGATTTATCGGTCAAGAAATAGTGCCGAGTGGAGAAACTTTTCAAATTAAAAATATTGTGGATGCCGGAATTTTTGCCGAATCACAAATTCCTCAAGATTGGTTAGTCCGGGTAAATCGTTTCTGGATTGACTATACTCCAGAAGGAGCAATTGACCAGTTTTATTCAGATCTATCAGTATTAGATAAAAATGGCTCTGAAGTCGATAGGAAAACTATATTTGTAAATCAACCTATGAGATATCATGGGGTGACAATGTATCAGGCAGATTGGGCGATCGCTGCAGTTCAAGTCAGAGTTAATAGAAGTCCTGTTTTTGAGTTACCAATGGCCAAATTAAATACGGCGGGAGGGGGCAGAATTTGGGGAACTTGGATTCCGACTAAACCAGATTTGAGTGAGGGTGTATCTCTACTGGCAAGAGATTTACAAGGAACTGTATTAATTTACGATGCTACTGGTAAATTAGTTGCTAGTGTGCGGGAAGGAATGTCTACAGAAGTTAATGGGATAACGCTATTTGTTGACAAGATTATAGGTAGCACGGGTTTACAAATAAAAGCTGACCCTGGAATTCCTATTGTTTATTTAGGTTTTGGTTTATTGATGTTGAGTGTGTTGATGAGTTATGTTTCTCACTCGCAAATTTGGGCTTGGCAAGAAAGCGAGCGGGTTTATATTGGGGGTAAAACTAATCGCGCTAGTGTGGCCTTTGAACGGGAAATGTTGGAAATTTTAGATAGATTAGATCGTAGAGCTCTTGCAAAAGTGGCTGATACAGTATGATGGGACTACTCAGTAGCGATCGCTAACTCCAAACAGGCGAGGGAGGGTGGGAAGTGTGGGGATGGTGGAGAGTACAGGGTCTGGTCTGACCCTATGCTGCAAACTTCACGCAAGACCCGCATCCTCTTTTCGGATTGAGGCGACTACTCAAAAAATAACCATTAGTAGACAAGCGGGGGATTGGTACTTAAGTTTAGCGTTTGATCAGCGTGCAACTCCCACACCAAAAACTACTGATGTTGTAGGTGTTGATTTAGGCGTGAAAACGCTAGCAACACTAAGTACTGGTCAAGTTTTCCCAAGCATTAAACCTTACCGTACAGCTCAAGATCAACTAGCAAAATTGCAACGCCAACTGAGCAGGAAAGTCAAAGATTCAAAGAATTGGCACAAAGCTGTAATCAAGCTAGCGATCGCAGCACAGACGAGTAGCTAACATCCGCAAAGATGCACTTCATAAATTGACAACATATCTAGCTAAAAACCACAGCGTTGTTGCTCAAGCGAAGATTTAAATGTTAGCGGTATGTTAGCTAACCACAAGCTAGCTAAATCAATTAGCAGACAGTGCTTTTATGAGTTTCGCAGACAGCTAGAATATAAAACTCAGTGGTACGGTTCCGAGCTGGTAGTAGTTGACAGATTTTTTCCATCTTCGCTCGACTTGCTCCTACTGCGGTCATGTTCAAGATATGCCATTGCATCTGAGAACTTATGATTGCAAGAAGTGTGGGATATCTATAGACCGGGATCTGAATGCCAGTATGAATTTGAGGGATGCGGTCGGCTTGACCGTTGATGCCTGTGGATGAGTAGCCGCCGACGGTCTCACAAGAAGCAGGAAGTAAACATTAAAATATCACGCTATGTGACGTTTTATATCAGTTTTATGAAGCAGAGATGGTATAACTAAAAAAAACGTATTGCTATACTTTTTTAAATAATAGAGTTGTTGGGAATTAAGCTAAAAAAATGGCTAAAACCCTTATTAGTCAAAGTTTATAGTGTTTTTAAAGCCTCAAATGCTCAAAAGCTTATATAGTAAACTTTTGAGGCTTTTGAATTTTTATTTCCCAACAACTCTAATGATTAAAGTTAGAGAAACTCAGGTCGAAGTCTACTATTAATATCATGTCCTCATATCCGAAGGCAATCGTTTGTATAAACCCAAGGGTGAATATCTACAGATTTAAGTTTTTTTCTTGCTCAATAGCCTTCCTTCCTTTTCCCTCTTCCAACTTCGGTCTTCCTTACCTTCGCGCTTACAATACCGATGCTACCGGACATGATATAAGTTAGAAAAAATGTAAAGTCTTAGCTAATAAAGAGACTGCACTAATAACTCCAATAATAATCATCAAGTTATTGAAGTATTTTGATAATTTATTGGCAATATTTTTGTCTGGCAAGGTACGGTTAACAATCTGCCAATCTGAAGATAAGACTAAACTAGATAAACCACGCCAAATATCAGCATCAATTAAAGTTTGCTCTTTTTTTATTCCGGTTACAACTACAATTAAACTCTGTTGAGTTGGCAAGCGATATTCTTTCAATTCCACAGCTAATTCCTGTTGACGTTGGGGTGAAGTTTCGGCAATTTTATTAGTGGTATTTGGCAACTTATCTTGGAGTATTTTTTTAGCTTGTTCAGTATTAGTTAATTTTTGTAGATGCTGAAAATCAACTTGAAAACCAAGCTCTCCTCCTAAACTTACAGCTTGACTAATTTCTACTGTGAAATGTTGTCTTTCTTCTGTATTTAAAGCAGCAGCAGCCAACATTCGTAAAGTTCTTTCATTATCTGGATAATCTGAAATTACCCAAGCTATGGAAATCCGAATTTGACGGTCGGCAAAATCAACTCGCTCTGTAGGTTCGATACCTGTTAATAAACACAGTAAGTTATTATTTTTCCTACTTAAAACTACTGAAGCAGACTCACTATCAATTAGTTTATTTGCTTCCTGAAGTATAGCAGGCAAATTTTGTTTATCTATTCTAGTTTTACTCTCTTCAGTAACCTTTAGCCAACGATAATCATCATCTTGATAAAAGCCTCTACTTTCAATATATATTTCCATATAAATCTCCTGTTTTAAATTTGATAATTTGAAGAAGGAAGAAGGAAGAAGGAAGAAAAAGTGGATAGGGACTCAAAACCCAACCAATAATAATATCAAATCCGGTAGCATTGACATAATTAGATAGTTATTAGGAGTCAGGAGAGAAGAGAATTTAGAAAGATTTTCGCTCTGGCTGAAGATGAAAAATTTTTTATACCGAATTAAGAGAATTTGATATAAAAACTGCGTAGACGGTGGGATATTAAATCCAAAATAAAAAGATAAAAATAATGAATAAAATAGGTATTTGTATTTGGGACTGGTTATCGTATGTTTGTTAGATTAAATTTTCCTCATAATCTGGTATTTTTTGACCATAAATTATGAATTAATACGCCACTTATTCATATCAAGTAACTACAATTATCTGTCACTTCTAAAGTAATAAATTTTGCTTTGATAGGGAGCAAGCACTACAAACAATTCGATTGATAAATCACTCATTTTCTTCTTATACCAAGCGTGAAAAAAGAATGTTACGAATTAATTTGGGCAATAAAAAGAATTTATAGTAAATGTCCCTTTGACTAATAAGATAAGTTATGAACTAAGAAATGGTATGGAAGCTATTCATTATGCCTCTTGACTCCTGTCTCCTGTCTCCTGACTCAATAGCAATAACCTAAATATTTGTAGCAAAGATTTATTAAACTGGTATTAGATAGTAGGGTGCATTAGTAAAGGTAATACACGATGGTATTAATAGGATTTGATGAAATTTCTAAATCAATAACTTAAATTTTTAAAGCACTCTAATATCAACAACTATAAGTTATCATTTTCTTTATGGGTTTAATACCAATTTGATAAATGTTTGCTACAAATAGTTAGGGTATTTCTTAGGAGTCAGGAGACAGGAGACAGGAGACAGAATGAATTGCTTCAATACCATTTTCAGGTTGGAAATCATTTTTTTGTCAAAGGACATATCTTGCATTTGTATTTTTATTCCCCTTACTGTTCGTAACATTCTTTTTTCACGCTTGGTATAATACCCCACCGTCTACACGGTGTTCAAAATTACTTGGGGGAGCGTAGACGCGGAGCGGCTTGTCGAAGACTATCCATAAGTAATTTCCCTCCTGTCTCCTGTCTCCTTCTTCAAAATAAATCTCTGCCCTGAAGTACGACAAAACCCGCAGTATTTTTACAGCCCTTAGAAAACTGAGTCAAAGCATTTTTAATATGAGCATCTAAACCAATCCAACTAACAACAGCTTGTAAAAATTTAGGGGTACGCCCTTCATGGTGCATTTTCAACAAAAACCGTAATAAGTAACGTAAAGGTTGGTCATTATCCACGGGATTATATTCAGCATTGCGACTAATTTTTCTAAATCCAAAAGTAGGTAAATAATTATTTCTTGGTTCTTCAATGGTTGTACAAATTACACAACCCAAAGTTTGTACTGGAGTAATGGCAATGGCAACTTGAGAATTTAATGGTGGAGAGGATAAGAAATTAAGCAAGTCGGCATATTCCTTTTTGATTCTTTCTAATAATTGTTTGGCTGCTCTCTCTCCTTTTGTCATTTCCATCTCGCATTTAACTGGAGCAAATATGACTAAGCGAGGTTCTCGAATATCTTTATAAGCTTCTTTAAACATGGCTGTTATTTGCTTTGGTTTATTCACATATTCATTAAATTTTCCCTTAGACATCATTAATGCTGGCGTATCAATAGCAATTACAACTACAGCAGCATCATTCATCAATTCCCTGACAAATTTTCTCTCGTTAGGACTAGCTTTATCAGAAATATAACCTCCTGGATAGTCATAAAAATTCAGTCTTAAAAATGGCTTTTTATCCTGTTCAGCTAAGTCAAATATAAAAGAACGAACTTCTGAAGAACCGGGAATACCTGCTCCTGGTTGGACTTTAAAAGTTTCTGTGACACTTTTTAATTCTTTGAGGCGTTTTTTGAGAATAGCGTGACTTTCTGCTTCCGGAATTAGTTGGAGGTTAGCCTGAAAACTTATTCTTTTAAATTGTTCGTACATTGAAGTTAATAGGCTAGTTTTACCAACAGCGCTAGGACCTAGAAGTGTGATTTTTAGTTCATTCATAGTAATCATAATTCCTTGATTTTATTGTCAATTTGAAGAGTAGTTAATAGTTCAAAAAGTTACAGCAAATTCGCTCGTATCTGAAGTACAGAAGACATATCCTTCAAAAGAGGGGAGAGGGAATAGGGAACCCACCCCTCGCCCCTCCCCCTCCCAGGAGGGGAGTAATTGATAATTTATGGATAATAATTGATTTAATTTTTAATTATCGGAGGTGTCTAGATATTAATGATCGGATGTTTGTAGTGTGGGCATCTTGACCGCTATGGATATATTCATCATGGAATATGCTGTAATATTAGTCTGCCTACTTACACTTAATAGATAAGTGATAATGTAAACGTCTCGCTTACCTACGGGAGCAAGATGCTCCCACTGCCATTGCTATAAAATATTGAGATTAATCCTATATAATATCCCCCAAAACCTCTTTCTATCTCCTATTCCCTAACTATTAATTAATAAATTGTAGAAATTCTAATTGATTAGCCTTACCAACTATATCTACTAACCTTTGCCATTCTTTAAGTGAATCTGAACCCTCTCCCATGGGTTTAAAATAAGCAGGCCAAACAGGCGATCGCACCTCATATAAAAATACAGGCCATTCATTTTTTATTTCTTCTCCACGCAATACTTGATCGACAAATTCTTCTACTGCAGCAAATACGGCTAATTTTGGTTCTGATGATAAATCTGTTAAGGCTTCTTGACATTTATAAACTGTTTCTTGGTGCAATTGTTCTAAATTTTCTAGCACTTCTTCAGCGGTGGGTTTAGCAGATAACCGGAGGGAAGTATCGTCAGGAGTTAAGTCATCTAAGTGTTGTCTAATTCGGTAATGAAAATTTACCTCATAAGACATTTCAAAATTCCATAAATTTTGGAAAGCTCTGCGTAAATTAGGTTGTAACTCAGACACTTTATTCTGGGCAATAACTTGCAAAAAATCGGCTCCCCTAGCAGTAGTTAAACCTCCCAATTTTCCTTGTTCGGTTAATATTTGAGTTATTTGATACTTGGCATCATCAATTAATTGTTTTAACCCATTATCTAAGGAATTAAAATGTCGAGTTAAATGAGTCCGAATTTTATGTAAATATTCAGCATAAACAATTTCCCAAGAACCTTTTTCCCGATGTCTAACCTTAATCTCTTGTAAACTAGGAATTCCCGGATCTTCCTTACAACTTTGAATTGCTACCTCTACTTGAGGTTTAAAAAAATCTTCATCTACCAGATAACGTTGCTGCTTAAAATTATCCAGCAATTCCATTAAACCCACCGATAAATTACTCATCAACTGATTATATAAAGGTAGAAAAACTCCCATTTCATTTTGATTTGCAGTAGGACTTGCTAAAGCCTGACGCGCCTTTTCTATTTCCACCTCTACAATTTTTTGTAACTCCACCATCCGCTCTTGACAAGAAGCAGCATATTGTCGATCTAAGCTCTGAATTTTAGTAGCTAAATAATTCAAAACAGTATCTAATATTTTCAGATTAGCTACTTCCACATCAGCACAATTAGCAATAATACAATCCACTAAATTCAGATGTTTTTTATCAAGATCGTCAGCCAAGTCTTGACAATTATTCAAATTATCACCATTAGCAGAATTAGCATTAGTTTGATTGAGAATCATAAAAGACCACAAATCCAAAGGCAAATCTACAATTGCCGCCCTAGCTGTGTCATAAAGTCGGACATCAACATCTGCCCAATAGTCACCTTTAGCGCTAGGCATTCTCACAAATAAAACAGCATCAATATCCTGACTTAATGTCTGAATTAATCGTGTTTCATCTCCCACACCAGTATCACCTAATCCAGGCATATCAACTAAAGCTATTTGCCCAACATCAGTATTAGGAAAAGGGCAGGTAATTTTCACTTCTTTAACTGCTAAATAATTAAAAAATATCCGTTGACCATCAGCAGTATCTTGAGCCACATATTCCCGAATTTCATTACTAGAAATACGCTTGGGTGGAGAATTTAATAATCCCACATATTTATCAATATTAGTATGATATCGATTCAAATGTTCATACATCGCACCCGGTGCAGCATATCCAGGCAAATTTTCTGGCAATGGTGGCAAAGGTTTAGAAGCAAATTCGACTAAATTATTAGGTTTAGCACCCAGATGTAGCTTTTCATAATAGGGGGCAATGACATCATCAATAAACGACCGCTCCGAATGAAAATAAACCTCACCGAAAGTCGTAACATTAGGGTTATGACGAATCATGCTACGAACACCCGTACAATGTTGGCGATCGCCGTCGGGAATTTCTGTTGTGGTCAATCCCGTTAAACTTTGCAAAAGACGACTTTTTCCTTGTCTAGCACGACCAACTACCCCAATATTCAATGTATCGCGGGAAAAACGCACCTTCAGTTTTGCCAACGCTTCTAACTCTGTAGCAATTTTCAGATGTAGCGCCAGAAAATCAATTTCCGCCAGTCTACCTTGAATTTTCCGGTCTTCTATTTGTGTAATTAATTGATTGCGTTGAGATTCGAGAGCGTGTAGCGCGGAGGTAAGTTCCCTAAGATTGGTCTCTGTGCGTTCAATTTTCTGAACAAGGGGACGACGCTTATCGATAATATCACTAATAGTTTCATTTCTATTTCGCATAGCTAAATTCCTCTATGAATATTTCAGCAGAATTAGAGGATGGTAATTTGGAGATTTCCAATATCCTTCTCTCTGAATTTAGCTACAAATTCTCCCCCCTCGCTTCCGGTTAAATTTTAGTAATTAGTAATTGGGAATTAGCAGTTTGCAAATGGTAGTTAATTTTTATAGGACTTATATCATGTTCGGATAATCACTTATAATAAAGTCATTGCGACTGGAACGGAGTGGAAGGTTTGCGTAGCATTCCGTAAGGAAAGCAATCTCAGAGGTTTGAGATATCTCTTCTATCTATAATCCTAATTATAACTATTCAGGAGATGTCTATTAGCCCACCCGCGACAATAACACCATAGAATATTTTTTTCTACTTGATAAATCAAAAAGTCGCCTGCTTATGGGTGAGGGGAAGAGACCCAATTTTTTGGTAAAGTTCTAGTGTAGGATGGCAGAAATAACTAACCAGTTACAAAATCCTAAAAGCTTTACCAATCAATACTTTTGACTTTTGACTTCCGCATAGTGGCACTAGCCTGAATTTTTCATCATTAGTATTTTCAAACCAGAACGAGGATGTAAACTGGGAATAGAACTAAGGGATAAATCTTGATTTGGCTCTAATTTCCACTGATAATTACGCAATAGTAGAGAACTAAAAATTTTCATTTCCATTTGGGCAAAAGCATAACCCAAACAAAATCTGGAACCTCCACCAAAACCAACTAAGCTATAATCCATCTTCTTATCTTCAGCTCTTTCTCGATCAAAACGCTCTGGATCGAATTCGGAAGGATTAGTATAAACTCTTCGATCTTGGTGAGTTTTTTCAATACGATATAATACCTGCCAACCTTGAGGCACATAGTAACCGTTATAGGTAAAAGGTTTAACCACACCTCGAAAACCTCCACCAACAGGAGGATATAGTCTTTCTACTTCTTTGAGCACTTGCTCTAAATAAGGCATTTGTTTGAATTGCTCATTACTCAACTCTCCCTGCTGTTTTAAATTTTCTTGCTCCGCTTTTGCTTGTGCCAAAATATCAGGATGTTGTGCTAATGCCATACATAATGAGGTAAGCATTGATGTTGTGGTTTCATGTCCAGCAAATAGCATAAGTAGTGCCTGCACTTTAATTTCTTCCAGACTGAGACTATTCCCTTCTTCATCTCTAGTTTCGATTAATAAACTTAGTGCATCTTGAGTCGGATTTTTTTCTCTTTCTCTGATTTCTGCTTCTATATGCTTCAGTAAAAAATCTCTCGCCTTCAACGCTGAGGTATAAGTAGTAAAAGGTAGCCTAATGGGAAAACTAAATAAACCTGCGGTTAGTTCGCTAAATTTTCGAGACAAAAGTGCAGTTTTTGTTCCTGGTTTACTACCTAAAAGCAATATACTCGCAACTTCAAAGGTCATCTGTTTCATTTCTGGTAGTAAAGTCAGATGTTTCATCTCAGACCATTTCACCAAATAACGATTGATAGTATCAACCATAGTTGCAAAATAATTCCTTAAAGCTTGCCCATGAAAAGCAGGCATTAATAATCGACGGTTTCTTTGATGTTCTTCCCCTTCTTGCAAGAAAAGAGATCTGCCTAAAAGTTCGTGAAAACTTTTCGGCCAACCGTCATGCCAGGAAAAATGGTCAAAATGAGTCTGGAGAATAAAACGGTTTGCTTCAGGGCCAATCATTACAATTGTAGGACGACCTAATATATGAGTTTTGAAGATAGTACCGTATTTTTCTTCTCGTCGATCAGCGAAATTACGATCTCTTAGAAAATCAATGGTTTCACCAATTAATGGAAGTCCAAAACTACCAGGGGGTAAAGGATGAGTATTTTCTTCTGTCTTCTTAATAGTTTGCCTTTTGATAGTTTTTTGTGTGATATGATTAGTAGTCTACCATTGCTGGAATAACAACACAGACCAGATGAAGTATTTGAACAAAAACCTACGATTTAATTCTGCATTGATTCTCTAACTCGATTAATCCAGCCTTGACCTCGTTTCAGCACTAAACTTTGTGTTATTCACACGTCGGTAGTTTTATTGAAGTATTCTGTTTGTTTACTGATCCATGATCTTTAATTAGTAAAGATTTTCCAGTTCCCGATCATTCATAGCTCAATTTACAAACACCTAATAATAACAATTTTTTAGGGACATTTCATAGAACATCCCTACTTACTTCCTTGTTGGCAAGCGCCCTATCACTAGAGAATACCTGCAAATTGAGGCTATAAATAATTGCATTAAACCTTTTCGCGATTTGCTTTTTTATTTCCCCATTACTAATTACTAATTACCGAAAAATTGTGGTTTAAAACCTCCCTTTTCAAGGGGATAATAAAGAAAAAAAATCATGATTAGTCAATCCTCTTCTTTTCAAGGAGAGGTAATTATTAATTATTAATTTTTGAACATTATCCATCAGTAATTTTCTGCATTTTATTCTTAGATAGCTGACGACTAACAGAAGAAACTGCTCTTACAGGAATCTCTGTTAATTGAGCTAAAATCAAATTCCAGAGATAGCCATATTGAGGATTATTTTTCAGTAATAAAAATTCGGCAAATACATAAAATCTTTTGGTTCTTTTGTATTCAGGAGGATTATCTTCAATCCTAATTTGTTCTGGTTTAGGCAATTTATGACCGATAATTTTTCCTTGCTCATAATACTTTGCTTGAATAGAAAGTCCTAATAATCTATCCAAACACCAAAAAGGAAAATATTTAAACGGTCCTGACAAAATCATCGCATCTCTAATATCTGCCAAAGTTGCTTGTACTATTTCATTTTTCCATACCTTTTTATCAAAGTTTTCTGTATGCCATCCTTGATGATCTTTTCTTTTCCCTAAAAGACACAAGGGATTGAATTTATTATGCAAAGGAGCTATGGGTATTTCCACCATATAATTCGGTTGATTTTGTAATTTTTGGTCTCCCGTCCTTACACCACAAGTATTCATTTCATCAATATTAAATATTGATTCCCATGGAGATTTTAAACTAGCCTCATCACCATATTTTACATCTTTTCTATTAAGCCTTAAAACCCAACTATCAGGATATTTAGTAAAATATTTTCTAGTTATTTCTGCAATATCTGGATGCAAAAGTTCATCACAATTTACTGTTAAAATATATTTTCCCGAAGCATTTACTAACCCAGTCATTCTTTGAATTATTTCTCCGCGAAATGAACTATTTATTTGTTGCATTCGGGGGTCGCTAATTGGCAGTTTTTCCATTCCTGGAGGGTGGGCTAAAATTAACTCTACATCTCCATTGATTTTTAAAAGGGTTTCGATCCAATATTCAGGAAGACCTTCTCTTGTGGGTACTACAATTGATAATATTGGCTGGGTCATTTTTATGTATATTAGCTAAGTTTTAGCTACATTGTATCAAATTTTTTTATCGTCAGCCAATAATTTAATTTTGGGGTAATTTTACAGAAATTTTATAGCAAATATTGAAGAAGGAAGAAGAAAAAAGTGGATGGGGCAACTTTTAAGCATTCCCTCCGCGTCTACAAATCCTAACCAAATTGTAGAAACTCTGTAGACGGTAGGATATTAAACCAATAAAGAAAAAGATAAATAGAACTTTATCTAAATTATATTTAAAGTCTCGAACGCCATTTTTCTAATGCTAAATCAATGGGTGCATCTCAATGCAAGAATAAAGCCAAAATTTTATCGCTTTTAGGCAACAGGCAACAGGTAACAGGGAATAGGGAATATATAGGAAAAAAGTATTTTTGCAAATGTGAGATGCACCCAAATCAATTAATGAGTCTAGAGATTTATAACAATCTAAAATTTCTGTTTTTAATTCTTCTCCTATTCTTGCTTCCCATAGTTTTTTATAATGTTTAAATAGCTCCATATCTTCACAGGTGAGAGGTTTTGGTTTTTTTGGGATATTTCATAATTCTAAGAACTGCTTTAATATATTTTTCCCTCATATTTTTGCTTATCGGTAACGAAAAGTAGTATATACGATTACCAATATCGATAGAAAACTGAGAATAATTACCTCCTATTTCAATTGCTTCTATTAATTTTTGCATACTCCTTTTATGCCGATTTATTTCTGTTCCTACTCCACTGGATACATAACCTTCAATCAAAGCTTGATCTTGCCAATCTTTCCAAATTCTAGCTCTGCCAATTCTCGAACTTTCACCTCCTTTATATGGTATCCAGAGAAATATTATTAATTCGCCTTTATCCAGGAAAAATTCAGCACAAAATTTACAACTTTTCCCACTACCAATTCCATATTTAATACTCCCAGCAGAAGAAAATTCTTGCATCCTACTGTCAAACTTCAGAATTTTCTGTCAAACTCTCAATACCTCCTCCTGCTGTTGAACATCTAAATTATTTACAACTTTCAAAAGTACTGTGGGTGGGGTAGGTAAATCTAAATCATTTTCTAGCTCCTGATAGGGAATAATTGCCTTTGAAATCTCCCCATTATCAATATCTTTCAAACAAAAATAAAAGTTATTCCCATCTGAAATAACAGAAAACTCTAAAAACTGAAAATCAAGAGTGTGATATTTTCGATCTGTAAAATTATCCCGATGAAAACTAGGAGTAATTGCCACTAATCTCACAGGTTGCTGATAATCAACTTTGTCACTAAAAGGTTTCTCATCTAACAAAGCATCATAATAACGAGTCAACTGTTGAACAATTCCCCTATCCTCAACATTTTTTAACTCCAACACCACTAATTTTTCCTGACTATCAATAGCTAAAATATCGCACCTTTGAATATTAACGATATATTGTCTGTCTAAGACCTTCAAACCTAGTAAAATTTCTAAGTTTTCATCAAGAAAATCTTCTAAAATCTCTTCACTGACAAATTCCCACCCAGAACCATTCTTGATTAAATATGCGTTACTGAACATATATAATTGAATCTAAATTTTTGATACAATTTTAGACTTGTTTAGAAACAGCAACAGTGATATTAATCTCTGTTTGTAACCGATGCAATTCTACTTTTTTTATGGTTAGATCTCATTTTTATTTAATATAGATTTTGTGACCTAATTATGCTGAATGTATGGCTGTAAAATCAATTTTTATCACATTCTTGATTCTGCCATTAATTTAGGCCAAACTACCAGGAAAAATCCCATCCAAGTTAATATAGGAATAGAGATAATAACTGTTAACCAAACAATTTTAAACACTAACCAACTACTACTAATAATAGTGATTCCTGTCATAAGTATTGACCAAGGTTGACACCACCAAGGTTTGTAATTCCAAGGGTTAAACTTTTCTTGTTCAATTGAATTTTTCATAAATAATAAACGAAGAATAAGGAATACAAAAAGTGAAATAAACTTGCCGAAAGTAACAAAGTAACAAGGAGAAAGTTTTTTTATTAGTAATGAACCAAATTTGATGTTAATTAGAATTTAAACGTTTGGTAATTTGTTTAATTATGCCACTGAGAATTGCACCTCCCATCAAAATTCCGATAGCTGGAGTAAATACTGGTTCCCATAATCTATGCCAAAGATCCAGACCTAAAGCCACTCCAGAATAACGACCAATCACAGCGATCGCGAACCAAGCAAAACCAATTATTACTAGAAATACATCTGCTACTAAAAATGTATCTAACCAGTTGAGTAATTTTTCTTTCATTGTTAGTAATTTTCCATTAATATTTTAAGTTATTATACTATAACTAGGTAAGTAACATTATTTATATATTTACTCATCTATATTTTTTGTTATCTATTTTAAGCTATTATACCAATTTTTATGTATAAATCCCACAAAAAAAAATAAATATTTTACTCCTAAAAAGGAACTAATCCAATCCTATTATATACTTATTTCTATTATTTTTCCTTTTTATGTTCTTGATTACGAATTCCAACTTCAGTTTTTCCTTTTTTCTTTTCTTTACTAATATGACATTGCTCGATCAAATTGGTTTTATCCATTTTAACTATCAACTATGAATATCAAATTAGCAGTTAGAAATTAACTCATAGTTTAACAGCCTTTTTCTGTTACCTTTGTAGGGATAAAAACAGTTACAGTGGTTTGTTCTAAAGGAATACTTTGGATTTTTAATTGCCCATTATGTAATTCAGTAATTTGTTTAGCAATACTGAGACCTAAGCCCGATCCCTGTTGCTCATATATTTTACGATTAAATTGTTTATAAGCTCCGATATTAGAAATTTCATTAACACTCATTCCTTTGCCAAAATCTATAAAATCAACAGCAAAAACATGATGAACTAATCTACCTACTACCTTAACTTTTGTGCCGAAATCAGAAAATTTAAAGGCATTGTCTAATAATTCATCTACAATTTTTCTAAAGTTAGGCTCAGAAATTTTTAAATGAGTATTTTCTGATGCAATCTCTAAGTCTTTTAAGCGATTAAAACTTCTTGCTTTTTCTAGAGCAACCTCTCTAATTATTGACTTAGGATTACTAACAGAACCTGTTGTAAATAATTTTAATCTATCTCGCTCCCGTGATAATAGCTCTAAATCTGCATATAGTAAAAAATTCTGGATTAGTCTATATAAACGGTGCGCAGAAATGTGAATATTTTCTACCATTTCTAAAATTTCATCGTTTTCTAATTCTTGAAACTCTTCAATAATAAAATTGGCAGAACCAATAATTCCATTGAGTGGAGTGCGTAGTTCGTGAGGTAGAGATAAAGTTATACTACTTCTTAATTCATCTAGTTGTTCTTGAGTTTTTCTTTGAATAGTTCCTTGTTTTTCTAATCTGGTATTAATTGCTTTCATTAATTCATCTCTGGTAAAAGGTTTTGTCAAGTAATCGTCAGCTCCTAATTCCATTGCTTCTCTTAAATCAGCTTTTGTGGATTTTGCAGTCAGAAAAATAAATGGAATTGTTTCTGTTACTAAATTTTTCCGTAATAATTTTAATACTTCATAACCATCAAGTTCTGGCATCATTACATCACAAATAATTAAATCTGGAACAATTTCTAGAGCTTTTTCTACTCCTCTTCTACCATTTTCTGCCTCTATTGCTATAAAATTTTCTGCTTCTAAAACATCTGTAATTATTTCTAAAATTACTTTTTCATCTTCAATCACTAGAATTTTTTTCATTTATATTTTCCTTTTCTAAATTTAACGGTAAGATGACAGTAAATGTAGTTCCTACCCCAACTTCACTTTCGACAAAAATTTGACCTCTATGTAAATCTACACAATTTTTGACAATAGTAAGTCCTAACCCTGTACCAGAAATATTAATAGCATTTTGAGCGCGGTAGAAAGAGTCAAATAAATATTTTTGTTCTGCTGCTGGAATTCCCATACCTTCATCTTGAATTTGAAAAATTGCATAGTTATTTAAGTAAGAAAGTTTGAGAAAAATATGACTACCTTGGGTCGAATATTTAACTGCATTCCAAAGTAAGTTGGATAGAATATGTCGCAACAATTTTTCATCTATGAAAACCAATTCAAATATTTGTGCCCTAGATTCATTTTGTGATTCTGGTGGAGCATTATAGATAGCATCATTTTGCTTTTGTTCTTGCTGAATTGAATCCGATTGAATGAAATTTAAAATACTTAGATTAATCCCATCTTTGCCAGAATCTTTCGTTGTTAATTGCTTGGCTTCTTGAAGCACAAAATGAAGGGAATATTGACTACCAATACTGAGTTTAATATCTTCTATAAGACCTCGACAAAAATTTTCTAAATCTAATGGTGCTGGGTTAAATTCAAAATTACCTGATTCTTTTTTGCCTATAACTAATATATCATTAAGTAACCCTGTCATATATTGAGCTGTAGCTTGTATACGACGCAAATAAGTCAGTTTTTTTTCTTCATTCCATTTATGACTATAGTATTCTAATGCTTCTGCCGAAGCTAATATAGTAGTTAAAGGAGTACGGAATTCATGGGATGCCATGGAAATAAATTGAGATTTAAGTTGATTCAATTCTTTTTCTATTTCTAGTGCTTTCTTTATTTCAGTTTCTGCCCACTTGCGCTCTGTAATATTTTCAATATCACCTTCATAAGCAATTAAATTACCTTCTGGGTCACGCACTGCTCTGGCATTCTCAGAAACCCAGATGATACTCCCATCAGCACGATAAGCTTGATACTCAAACTTTAATACACTTCCATCCCTGCTAATTAAATCAATAAATTCATCTCTAGAGTTAGAATTAACATAAATTTGTTTGCCAATATCAGTAACTTTTGCCATCATGTCCTCTGGCGAGTCATAACCAAATATCTCGGCTAAAGTAGGATTACCATAAAGGTAATGCCCATCTGGTGTAGACTGAAAAATACCTTCAACTGAATTCTCAAAAATGTTACGATATTTAGCCTCAGTTGAATTTAGTTCTTGATATGCTGTTTCTAATTGTAATCTAGTATTAAACTCAGTTTTGTGCAAAGATTCATATAAATATACAGAAATATCACAAATTAAACATACCCAGAAAATGCCAAGATGCATCTTCATAAAATTCCAATCTAAAGGTGCTATATCCAAACCAAGAATCTGATTGACACCAAAGTAATAACCTAATACAGTAATCTGAGATATTAGGTGTAAAAACCATCTAACCGGAATTAAAGTTGCCTGAGAAAAGAAAGTCAACATCCAGACAAAAAACTCAGGATTAACATTTCTCGTAACTGTATCTGAAATTTGCTCGATCATAGTCACAGACCAAGAAAAGCAGAGAAATATTAGACCAAGATGACGACTACCCCAGGAACTTCGTAGTAGAAATATACAACCAAGTAAGGTTAAATGTACTAAAATCCTGGCAATTTCCCACTCTTCTAAAGGAGGGTATTTATCTAGTATGAAGAAGATTAAACTGAGTATACTTCTACTCAAGAAAAAGAAAAAAGCTAGCCACAATGTTAAATTTAGTCGAGCAATCAAAAAACGATGTTGCCACTGTGGATATGAAACATTTGTTAAGTCTCTGCTATTTTCAGAAGTAGGGTTAGCACTATCCAAATAGCTCAGTATTTTCTCAATAGGGGATAGTCTCTGTAGTTTTTTCAGCCATCCATTTCGCATAGCTAATTAGATTGAAACCTCATAATTTAAGTCATAGACTTCGTACATCAGAATATTGTAATATAGCTGTCCTAAATAAGTTTTGAATAAATGTTAGTTATCTAAATACTAAGAGTGACTTCTCTTGATATGTAGCTAATGTTCATATTCTATCTAGGATAGCTATAGTAGGTTAAATATGAGCTAACTACAATTTTTTTTCACTCGTCATTAACAATAATTTAGGGCAGGCAAAAATTATTAATTATTTACAGCTAGCTCCGTCTAAAATGGTATGATTATTTTTACTGTATATTAGTTATATTTATACCTAAATTGTTAGTCAAATTATGGTTAGTTATACCTTGCCTCAAAATCCAGATACGATTATAACTGTTAGGGGGAAAGAGTCACCCCGAGCTCGTCAGAAAGCTATGGATAAGCTTGTGGAAATGATGGACTCTGGTGAAATACTCACAGAATTAGAAAATGGATTTAGTCCGGAGCAATTTATTGAGGTCAAAGAGTCAAAAGAATCAAAGGAAATTGCCTCTGAGGAAGAAGAAGCTGTTGCCCAAGCAGTACAAATACTTAGCGATCTAGCAGCACTGAAGATTAAGGTTGTAGAATCGAGAGAGGAAGCACTAAAGATTCGTTCTGCAATTGAGGTACTATTCACAGATGAAGCTGTCACTGTTGAAGAAATTG
>NZ_RCBY01000539.1 GCF_003838195.1 Okeania hirsuta | reverse complement strand
TCAAAATTACTTGGGGGAGCGAATCCCCATGTAATTTTCCTCCTGTCTCCTGTCTACTGTCTCCTGTCTCCTTCTTCAATAAGAAAGACCTGAATAAAATTATCATGTCTATGGAGATAGATACAGAAATAATTTATGAAATAATAATGATTTGTCAAAAATATCAGGATACATAAAAACTCTGAAACTTTTATTCCTATTCCATTTTTCCTAAATTCAAAGAGATTTTTACCTGCAACTGAAATAGGATGGCTGTATATATAGACTTTGAACTCAGAGTATCAAAAAAATTAACTTGAAAATTTAGTTTTCAAGTATTACCAAACATGAAAAATCAAATCCAAATAAAAAAATTAAAAATCAAATAAATTTTATACCATAAAAAAAATAATTTTACGAATAATAAGGGCGATTAAAAGACACGTGCAGGAGATGTCCCTTTGACTAAAAAAATAATTTCCGACCTAAAAAATGATATTGAAGCCATTTATTCTGACTCCTAAGAAATAGCCTAGATATTTATAGCAAATATTTATCAAATAAATTTTATAGGATAAAATTAAAATTTTTATATTTCCCCAATAATCATAAGTGACAAAAATATTATTGTTGCTTAAAAATTTTATTCTCTAAATCTACAATGCAAACATTTGAAAATAAAAATAAACCAAACAATAATAGAGAAATTAAAAATTTATTAAGTAATACAACTAATAATATATGATCGACGAAAATAAGAAAGAGCATATAATAATCATCTATGCTCTTTGTAATTTTATAGATAAATTCACCAGATAATATTATGCAGAATTCCTCCCTTGAAACTCTGGGTATACCACCCAATGCGTGGGCAGTTGATGAGACAACTGCAGATATTACTCGTCCTCCTCTTCCCACTAAAACCATTGTCGTCAAAACTGATACCAAAACCATTAAACTAGATTTAGCCAAAACAGCAATTTTAGTCATAGATATGCAAAATGACTTCTGTCATCCTGATGGTTGGTTAGCTCATATAGGCGTAGATGTGACACCTGCACGGTCTCCCATTCAACCACTAATAAATTTCTTACCACAATTGCGATCACAAAACATCCCGATAATTTGGGTAAACTGGGGAAACCGTTCCGACCTACTGAATATCAGCGCTGGGTTACGCCATGTTTATAACCCCACTGGTAAAGGTGTAGGTTTAGGCGACCCACTGCCAAAAAATAATGCCCCCGTACTGATAGAAGGAAGTTGGGCAGCAGCAGTTGTGGATGAATTAGAGCAACAACCAGAAGATATTCGCGTGAGTAAATATAGGATGAGTGGGTTTTGGGATACTCCTCTTGATAGCATCCTGCGAAATATGGGCAAAACAACTCTGTTGTTTGCGGGAGTGAATGCAGACCAATGTGTAATGGCAACATTACAAGATGCAAATTTCCTTGGTTATGACTGCATTTTAGTTTCAGACTGTACTGCCACCACTTCCCCTGAATATTGTTGGCAAGCTACTATTTATAATGTGAAACAATGTTTCGGGTTTGTCACAAATTCTAATGCTATTTTGGATGCTATTAAATAATAAATATTTTTTGGAAAAGTCTCATATTTGTCAAATACTAATTACAAAAAATTGGCACTTTGTAGCTATGCTTAAAAAGAGACGAAACTCAAAAAAAGATATCAGTTAAGAAGGCAAAAAAATCAAGGTCTAACAAAAAGCAAGATTCCCAAAAACCTTTTATTTCCTGCCTTATGAAAACCTTGAAGAAGGAAGAAGGAAGGATTGAAGAAGGAGACAGGAGACAGGAGACAGGAGACAGGAGGAAAATTACATGGG
>NZ_RCBY01000538.1 GCF_003838195.1 Okeania hirsuta | reverse complement strand
TAACTTTAATAAACTTCAACATAGTGTTCGTTAATCTGCAAACCTTTTGCAAATTGCTGCTGAAAATAGAAAAAATCAAGCAGAAGCTTCTAAGCTTCAGGATTGGTCTGATAAGTTAATGGGTCGTAAGTATAATAATGGTTCTTGTGGCAGCAAGCTCAGTTTTATTAAAACCTCTGACGGTCCGAAGTTGATTGCAGCTAATTTTTGTCGAGTTCGTTGCTGTCCGATGTGTACTTCCAGGCGTTCGGCTATGTGGAGAGCTAAAGCATTTCGTGCTTATCCTGAACTGGAAAAGTTGAATTTACGATATCTTTTACTAACTTTGACTGTTCGCAATGTTCCTGTTTCTAGGTTGCGTGAGTTTATTGATAATACTTTGTCTCCAGCTTCTCACAAGTTTATGATGAGCTTCAAGTATAAACTGGGTAAGCTTTACAGAGGATATTTGCGGTCATTTGAATGTACTCAAACTAAACATCACATTTATAATTCTCACCCTCATCTTCACTACATGATTGCGGTTGAGCATGAGTATTTTGATAAGAAATATATGGAGCAGTCGGAGTTTAAGGAACTATGGAAACGCTCTCTGAAAGCTGATTATGACCCCATAGTTAGTATTGAAGCTGTTGATGATTTTGAGCGATCACCTTTGGAAGTGCTTAAATATGAGTTGAAACCCGCTGACTATTTTTCTGACTGGCATTGGTTCCCTGAGTATGCGTTGCAAGTTTCAGGAGTTCAGCGTATTAGTCTTGCCGGAGTGTTTCGTAAGCATTTTAACTTTCTCAATCGAGATGGGAGTTTAATTAGTAGTGACTACGACGATGATAATAGGAATTTTTTCAAAGGTAAGAGTGGTAAAAAGGCAAAGATTTATAACTTTGAATGGTTGGAGAAAGGTAATAATAAACAGTATTGTTTAAGGGGGGCTTAATGGTTGCTAGTGTTGAACAAAAAATTATAGTTGAAGATTGGGAATATGCAGTTGAACATCCAGAAGGTTTAGTGGATGAAGATATACAATTTGGCTTTAAGCTTATTAATAATAGAGAACAACAATGTTACTATTCATATTTATATGTAGAGATTGGTCTGGTATTTGAGATGGTTAATAAAGGAAAGCCTGGTATACATAGAACAGTTGATGCAGCAATTGAGTATTTAATGTCTCTTGCTGATTATGTTGTTAGAGTACATCGAATTATACGTCTAGTTCCAGTTAAACTGTGCGTATAAGATAAATTATACGTGTGGCGTTGTTTTCTGTCCGTTTCCTCTCGCAACGCCATCTCGAGCAGAAACAGTTGATTCATTTTTGTTAGACTGTGCTAAACCAGCGGCACCAGCAATTGCTGTTCCAGCTAACCCGATTCCGGATGACCATTTGGCATCATCACTATCGGTAACTAAGACAGTAACTCCAATGATTCCACCAATCGTTGCAATAAAGATAGGGGTTATGGAGTAAATGAATTCAGGAGTGAGTAGTTTCATCTTTAGTAATCCTTCATGGGTGCAGAAATTGTTCTTTCTATGGCAAATCTTTGTACGAAGAGAGTTCTATTTCTAGGGAGTTTCGTATAACAGGTTCGCCATATTGACCTAAACTATGGAAAAAGTATCATTGACTTGTTCTAGTCTATCCAGGACTTAGCCAAAATACACCATCCATCGCTGTTCTTGCTTACAGTCCAGCAGGTATTCATAAGACTGTAAGAATATTTTAGCTAAGTCCTGGATAGACTTAGCCAAAATACACCATCCATCGCTGTTCTTGCTTACAGTCCAGCAGGTATTCATAAGACTGTAAGAATATTTTAGCATCTTGCCAT
>NZ_RCBY01000537.1 GCF_003838195.1 Okeania hirsuta | reverse complement strand
TCAACTCCTTCTCGATCAATTCCATTTGAGAGCTAAGCGCGCTTCCGTAGGCTTCAGCTTCCACCGTCTTCTCCAATCTTTCCAGTTGAATATCAGAGCTGGTTTGAAAGTTAAAGGAAGAGTTCTCAGCAAATTTTATGAAGTCCTGGTAGATGGGGTTGGTCAACTCAAATGCTCTAACTCAGGTGCATTGGGATTTTTCCGAACATAATCCGTTGCAAATTCAAAGATCAGGCCATCTCTATTTAAGGCATTGATGATCAAAATGGAATTTTCCATTTCAACCTTTACATCTGGTTCTATTCCCCCACCATCATAAACACTTCTTCCATTACGGGTTTTAAATTCATTCTTGAGGCTATCCGGGATACGTACTACCGAACCGTCTTCTCTTCTCTCCGCATAATTGATGGCCTGAATGCATCGCCCACTAGGTGTATAATATTTGGCCGTAGTTACTTTTAGCTGGGTATTATAGCTTAGCGGGCGGATATTTTGCACCAGTCCTTTTCCAAAGCTTCTTTGGCCTACAACAACTGCACGATCCAAATCTTGCAATGAGCCTGCTACAATTCAGAAGCACTGGCGCTTCTTTTATCTACTAATACCACCAAAGGGTTTCCAAATCCATGGAGAGTTCTCGCATTGTGCTTACGCTTACTTCCCTCAATTCTTCCCGGGTCTCAACGATCATTTCTCCCTGCGGCAGAAACACATTCGATACATTTACGGCTTCATCCAAACGTCCTCCGGGGTTACCTCTAAGTCAAGCACCAAACCTTTCATTCATGTTGTTCTTTCAATTCCCTTAAGGCCTTGCGCACTTCTCGCCCGGCATCCAGGGTAAATCCCGTTAAAAGCGATGTATCCAATTTCATCATCAATCATACCCGAATAGGGTACATTATTGATTCGAATGCGGTTTTCTGAAAATTTTACTTCTTTACGTACTCCTGCACGGTCGTACTCCAGTGCTACTTCTGTTCCGCGATCTCCCCTCAAAGTTCGCGAACATCGGCCACTCTTTAGCTGTCCCCAAAACGGATTCCTTTCCTATGCGGGACAATTACATCTCCTGCCTTGAGACCTGCTGATCTGCAGGATAACCTTCATAGGGTTCTATGATCACGAGTTTATCCTTTCTTTTACCAACCAAAGCCCCTATACCTCCGTATTGCCCGGTGCTCATAAATCGAATATCTTCTTGTTCCTCTTCGCCGATAAGCTTGTATAAGGATCCAAAGAATTGAGCATGCATCGATCCCGGTACGCATCAATTTGGAAGGCTCCGTTTCGTCTACGTAAATGGCATTTATCTCTCTGTACAATTTTCCGAAAATGTCAGGTTCTTGGATATCTCGAGTAATTGTCTGAAACATCGGAAACGAAACCGAGGAGAATGAGAGCAGAACAAGTAATATGCCGGTAAAGACCGTTCTTCTTTTCATAATGAGGGTTGCAGCTGTTGACTTGATAAGTTAGAGGGAAAGTCAACACTGCAATGAAAATCTTTTCTATAAAGGAACAGTGTAATAATTCTGCGCAAATTCATCAGGAATGAACGACACAGAGGAAGTTTGTGAGTTTTCCTTATAAATTTACGAAAAAAACGCAGATTCGTGTTCTAAAATTAATTTTCTCGGGATTCGATCCGGCGGGTCAATTTTCCAAGGGCCTGGCCCAGCTTGTAATGAATTTGAGAGAAAGGAGCCAATTTGCGGCTGTTGTAGGTGATCAATAAAACCAGGCGGGTATTTCTTTCTTCCAGCAGCCTGATCAATTCGGGTTTTTGGGTCCGAAAAACTTCTCGCATGCGCCTCTTGATATAATTTCTTTTTAC
>NZ_RCBY01000536.1 GCF_003838195.1 Okeania hirsuta | reverse complement strand
CTTCTTCCTTCTTCCTTACCTTTGCTATACAAGACCGATGCTACCGGACATGATATCATATCTCGAAATAATTAGAGCGGTACTGATAACTAATAACTGGTAATTGATAATGCCTCTTGCTTCCTACCTCTAAACTCAGCTCCAGAGTATTTTTTCAGATCTCAAAATAATTAGCGATCGCCTGCGAATTATTGATAACAAATAATTTTCATTTGTTTGATTAACGCTCTAGTATTAGATTGTAATTTAGTGCATAATTTTTGCCTATGAAAATATAGAATACTTAAGCTTTTATAAAGTTTTTGGATAATCAAATGTTTGAGGATATAGTCTACCTAAATAATCTTTATTATAAGTTAATTAGAACTGTTTAATGAAACAAAAGTTCAGAAAATTTGCTTTAGGAATGACTTTGACAATTTTGTTGATAGGTTTAATTGCCTGTCAATCAAATTCGTCTGTAAAAAAAACTAGAGTTCGTGCTGCCCATAGTAATTGGGTTGAAGAACATTTCCAAACAGAAATTGTGAATATTGGTCTGGAAAAACTTGGTTATCAGATTGAAAAACCGAAAGAAATTGATTACCCTGCTATTTATTTGTCTGTTGCTAATAGTGACCTAGATTATAGTGTTATCGGTGCTGAAAAAGCACACCAAGAATATTTTAATAATGCTGGGGGTGAAAAAAAGTTAGAGCGAGTTGGAGTTCTGACTCCTGATTTGATACAAGGTTATCAAATCGATAAAAAAACTGCCGATAAATATAAAATTACTAATCTTGGACAACTTAAAGACCCGAAAATTGCTCAACTATTTGATTCGGATGGTAATGGTAAAGCTAATTTAGTTGGTTGTAATCCTGGTTGGTTTTGTGAACGAATAATCGATCATCATATCAAAGCTTATGGACTAGAAGATACAGTTGAACACAATAGAGGACAATACATTATTTTGCTTGCAGATGTTATTAGTCGCTACCAGCAAGGGAAAAGTCTTCTCTACTATGCTTATAATCCTCACTGGGTATCTACAGTTTTAAAACCAGACAAAGATATAATTTGGTTGGAAGTTCCCTTTACCTCTCTTCCAGAATCCCAGAAAAATATAACAGTAAAAGACACCACTATAGAAGGTAAAAATCTTGGATTTGCTGTTGATCGCCTGCGAATTTTTGCTAACAAAGAATTTTTAGCAGCTAACCCAGTTGCCAAACGTTGGTTTGAACTGGTTCAAATTCCTGCTGAGGATATGAATGTTGAAAGTCTATATATTAAAGAGGGTGAAGATTCTCCAGAGGATATTCGTCGCCATGCTAAGGAGTGGGTTGAAAATAATCAAGAGTTGTTTGATCGTTGGTTAGAAGAAGCAAAAAAGGCGGCAGATGTTTGACTTATACTAATAGGACTTACGCACCTGAACGTATTTCCGTCATTGCGACCCATAGGGTTTGCGGAGCATTCCGGAACGGAAAGCAATCTCAAGTCCTAGTTTTTCGTACCTCATACCTAACATCCTGATAATATTAAATTTGGTTCAATAACATCACAATCAATAGACTTGTCGCTTTATAACTTAAAAACCCCCAAAAACCTTGTTCTGTAAGGATTGTAGCTATTGGACGGCAAAACTGCTGGGAATTATTGCTCTGTCTAGGTTAGAGTGATTTTTTCCCTTTATTTAGCGACAACTCTAATTATTAATATCATGTCCGGTAGCATCGGTCTTGTATAGCAAAGGTAAGGAAGAAGGAAGAAGGAAGAAGAAAGAGGGAAGAGGGAAGAAGGCTACCCTCGCAAGAAAAAACCATCATTTCCTGTAGATATTCACCCTTGGGTTTACACAAACGATATAA
>NZ_RCBY01000535.1 GCF_003838195.1 Okeania hirsuta | reverse complement strand
AAAATAGCATTTGTCAGTGATTTCTCAGTGTGGTGAAGTACATTGATTTCAGTACAACCAAGGATGGTAAATAATAGACTGTAGCTCAGTTGCTGGGGAAAGGATATACCAAATGTCGCGCATTTTTGCTACATATACTCGACGAATAATAAACCTTTGTTCATAGCAGTAAATGACTTTACTCATCGCATTACTTTTTAGAAATGGTATAATACAAATCCTGTTAATTGCACATAGAATCCGGCTATATAATATCTGTTTATAATTTATTAAATTACTCCAATATTAGACATCTTTTCCACGGATAGGGAGTAGGGAATAGAGGGAAATAATTGATAATTTCTGTACGATAATTGATTTGATTTTTTATTATTGGAGATGTCTATCTAAATCTCCCCTACTCCCTTCCTGGGAGGGGGAGGGGCGAGGGGTGGGTCCCCTACTCTCAACTATGTGGTAAGTATTCAACCGGATTTGATATAACTTGGTATCTGGCCATGAAAAAATTGAGTAAGGACTTGACACTATCTAAATGCTCTGCTAGAATGTTAATTTAACAGGTTAAACATAGAAATATGTCAGTCTCACGTCCAGAGTCCGACTGTTAATATATTCAAAACAAACAAAAAAACTAATGTTTCTCATCAATTCCTACTTTTATTTTTGGCACAGAGAGGTTCACTTGGAGTGAATTTAGCTTTTGCTATGAACCTCTAAGTGAACCGCAGAATAATAACTGCGGTTTTTTTATTTGTAAATTTCACTATCTCAAAAAAAGATGAAAACAGCTATGACTCAAGTTAATACCTGGTATTACGGTTTTTATTTTTGGCCTCGATATAATTCCGGGTAACTTGTCATGCTGACCTTCAACTTTTACCCGGAACTAACAACAGTTTCGGGTTTTTTGTTTTTTACCCCACTTAATCTACATAAGGAGAATATTTCGTGTCTGACGCTAAACTTGCATCCAAATCTCATCCCGAACATCAAACAGTTATTAATATTTCTGAAAGGACAACAGTGGGAGGTAAAGATTTTTTGATTATTGGCGGTCCTTGTACCGTTGAAAGTATGGAACAAATGGAATTAGTAGCAAGCAAGTTAATAACTGCACCCGTACAAATGTTGCGGGGTGGTGTCTATAAACCGCGCACTTCTCCATACTCATTCCAAGGGTTGGGAATAGAAGGATTGAAAATTTTGGCAAAAGTTAGCCAATCTTACCATCTCCCAATCGTAACAGAAGTAATGTCTATTCCGCAAATAGAGTCGGTAGTTGCTGATGCGGATGTGCTGCAAATAGGTAGTCGCAATATGCAAAACTTTGAGTTACTCAAAGCAGTAGGCAAAGTTGGCAAACCTGTAATTTTAAAACGGGGGTTATCTGCGACTATTCAAGAATTTTTGATGGCTGCTGAATATATTCTCAGTTATGGCAACCCGGATGTAGTTTTGTGCGAACGTGGTATTCGTAGTTTCGATAATTATACTCGTAATGTTTTAGATTTAGGTACGGTAGCTGCGCTAAAACAGTTAACTCACTTGCCAGTTATTGTCGATCCTTCTCATGCGGCGGGGAAACGGGAATTAGTCGCACCGTTGGCCAAAGCTGCTATTGCTGGTGGAGCAGATGGTTTGATGATTGAATGTCATCCTGTACCGGAAGAGTCTGTTTCCGATGCACGACAAGCATTGTCATTAGAAGATATGGTGGAGTTGGTTGAAAGTTTACGCCCCATTGCTACAGCAGTGGGGCGACATATTTGTCAGGTAGAGGAGTTTTCTGTGGTTTAGTTTTTTAGCGATCGCTTTTATCCTGTCAATTTCACTCAGTCAGGACTATTGTCATCAAGGT
>NZ_RCBY01000534.1 GCF_003838195.1 Okeania hirsuta | reverse complement strand
TAATTTTGAACACCGTGTAGACGGTGGGGTATTAAACCCACAAAGAAAATGATAAACTATAGCAACTTTCTTTTTGGCTTTGTTGCAGTTATTAGAACCTTTTTTCTTTCTACATAATTGCTGTTGCTTCCATTTTAAATTGTTTTCATATTTAGTTAAAAACTTAGGATTGTCAAACTTAGAACCATCACTGGTAATACAGAAATGGGTTAAACCAACGTCAATTCCTATTGCTTTACCATCAGTGCGTTCTGCTGGTTTTTCTTGAGAATCCTCAAACAATATAGAAGCAAAATATTGATGGCATTGATTTTTAGATACAGTAACGGTTTTGATTTTACCCTCAACAAGTCTATGGACAATAGCTTTAACTTCTCCTATTTTTGGAAGTTTTAAGCCCTGTTTAAGAATTGTAACATTCTGAGGATATTGAATAGACTGCTTGCCATGTTTTGATTTAAACCTAGGGTATTTAGTTCGTTTCTCAAAGAAGTTGTTAAAAGCAACACCCAGATTTAAACAGACTTGTTGTAAGCACTGAGAATAGGTTAGCTTTAACCATTCATGTTCTTTCTTAAGAGAAGGTATAAGTTTTTTCACCTCATAACCTGATAATCCTTTACCAGTGTTTTTATATGTTTCGTTCATCAAGTTCAGAGAGTAATTCCACAGCCAACGACAATTACCAAAGCTTTGCTCTAGCAACTGCTTTTATTGTGTATTTGGATATAATCTGACTTTGACAACTCGCAACATATTAGAGTGAATTGAATTTCCTATAAACTATAGTCGCGCAAGATTATAGATTTGAGTTACAAATCCATTTGTCAATTTTCGGGGCATTGAACCCCTGAATTGACCCGCCTATCCCATACGACGCTCATCTATCGGTAGAGCGGGGGGGCTTCTCGGCGGAATAGCTAAAAATTCTAATGAATAAGTCTTATTACCCTAATGAACTTTGATTCCCAGTATCTGTGTTAATACTGCTAATTATTTAGAAAAGTTGAAGTAGCAAATTTTCTGATATTTAAGAAGATTTATAAAGTAACTTCGTTGGCAAAGCTAGTCCAACGAATAAATTCAAAAGGCCCAGCAATTGCTCCCCAGATATGCTCATCAGTTTCAGGGTTGCGACCTCGGTCATGGCTAATAAATTTATGTTCATCTATCTCAAAATGGCTATCTAAGTAGGTAGTTTGGCCTTTGCGGACTACAGTACAAGCTTTTCCTGGTTCTACTTCACCTTTAAAGCTATTACCAGTCCATTTTGTAATAAAGTTACAACCAGGTAGTTTCTGTATTTGTTCAGTTTTGAATGCTTGTAAGCGTTGAGGATCGCGAGAAGCTCCGTAAAATGCTTCTTCTTGATCTATGGCGTAGTTTTCAATATCGATATGGTCTGCTGCAGGGACTAATTTTAGTATTCGGACTCGGTAGGGTTGATTAAGGGTAATGTCGTAAGCTTGCTCTAGATAGAGGCTGAGTCCATTTAAGAGTTCATAGGGCAGTGGACGCATACAAACGCGAATGTGGGCAAAGAGGGGAGGGTTTTCAAAGGCTTGTTGTTGGTTACTAAAGTCGGCTGCTAACCAACGTGCCAAGGTAAGAATGTCTGTTGAGTTAGTCATTTTGATTGAGTGTAAATTCAGAATTAGAGTTCAAAAGAAAATCTTAATAGTTTAAGTATTGTGTTATGTATTTTGTCATTAGGGAACTTTAGAAAAAAATCAACGTCCTTAAATTTATTTATTTTTTTAGTCTCAATAATTTACTGAATGCCTATATTAATTCCATGAGATACTGTGCACTTTAATATTATGTAAAAGAAACGATTCAAGAAACATTTCAATATCTAA
>NZ_RCBY01000533.1 GCF_003838195.1 Okeania hirsuta | reverse complement strand
TGTCTCCTGTCTCCTGTCTCCTGTCTCCTACCCTCACCCATAAGACTTTTGAGCGCAAACCCTAAGTATTTTTTGATGTTTAGCAATATTGTTTTTGCTCGTTGGGTAAGATACAATACCAATTCTTAACAGTGAATACTATAGAACTCATTTGATATCTATTTAAAAAGAGATGGGGAGGTGGGGAGGTGGGGAGGTGGGGAGTATTTTTCAACCTGCTTAGTGCGCGTTCCCTCTCTTGGTCAGCATTCCCTTGGGTCTGAACCGACGCGGGATCTGACCGCTCTCTTGGTCGAGCAGTGCGCCCTGCGGGTTCCCAAGGAGCTGTGGGCAGGACCTGCATCCGCCCTTTATTAGCCACTTAAAGCAACTGCCATACGCAAAGCGTCTCTGTTAGCGTAGCTCCTCCGAAGGAGGAAAGAGATACCCGAAGGACGCGGAGTCCCATCCGCTTTTTCCTTTATACCTTCCCTACTTTCTGACTTTTGACTTTTTAATTATTACTTATGACAAAAAAACTGAATCGGCGACAAAGATACCAAATGGGTTCTATAGATGTGTCTTAATCAAGCTCAAAATTATTGAATTAGCTGAAGAACTAAAAATTATTTTAGGGCATTTCTCTATATCCCTGTTCCATGTTGCCTATTCCCTGACAACTAAAATTTATTGTCCTATACCAAAAGACGTATTGCTATATATAGCGACAAATAAATCAGATAATGAGTGTCAACTATTACCAATTACTCTTTAATGTTTACTGGAATTATTCAAGAAACGGGAAAAGTTTATCAACTTCACTTACAAGGTTTGGGATGTGAATTAATTCTTGATGTTTCTGATAGTTTATATACTGAAGTGGAAATCAAGTCTAATATTTCTGTCAATGGGAGGGCGTTAACAATTTTAGGTAAAGAGATATTAGGAGAGTTTTATCTATTAAAGTTTTATCTAGCTTCGACAAAAGTTGCTGCACAATATGAAGGACAGAAAAAGCTCAATTTAGAAAGGTCTATTCGTTTGGGAGAAGAAATTTCTGGGTCTTTATTTTATGGTGTACCTTCGGGGTATTGTCAGTTAATTTCTAAAGAGAATTTATCAGGGGGAGGGATAAAAATTGAGGTACTTTGGAAGAATGATTTTCTTCAATATCTTGATGTTAAAGACCTGATTTGTTTGGATGGAGTACTGTTAATAATTAGGGATATGGCCAAATTTTCTTTGGTGTTTGATATTTATCCAGAAACAGTTAATTTGACTAATTTAGTAGAAAAGGAAATTGGAGAATATTTTGCGATTGAAATTGACCCAATAGTTAAAAAGGTAGGGCAAATTTTAGCAAAAAAACTCCGTTGAAAGCTGAGTGATATCATGTCCGGTTGAATACTGATAAATAACGACGGAGGAATCAGGAGTCAGTCCTCAGGAGTCAGTCTTCAGGAGTTAGAGTCATACCAAATCTCAAAAAGTTTGTTATATATCTTTAATAATGGGGAGATGGGGAGATGGGGAGATGGGGAGATGGGGAGATGGGGAAATGGTAATCAAACATAGCATTACTATTAGACTTCTCCAAAAATATCGATTTTGGAACAGTATTATAAGGGTTGAAGAACCTTTTCTGGAGATGTCTATTCAGAAATGGTATTAAGAGGATGGTATTAGGAGGGAAGAAGGAAAAAGGAATAGAAGTATAAAGTTTTGATCGCGCTATTAAAGCTGATTTGTAAATTTAGATAAAACCTTTATTTCACCTAACTTTCAGGGATTTAGGTATTAGATCAAATCCGTTTAATTGGACATAAAAAAAATCTTCAATCGCCATAACTACGTTTATCTTTGTAATTCTTTCTCCTCCTGACTCCTGACT
>NZ_RCBY01000532.1 GCF_003838195.1 Okeania hirsuta | reverse complement strand
GGTCAGATTATGTCCAATGTGACGGTTACACCATCAGAGGTGAAAGCTTTCTTTGCAGAAATTCCGCGGGATAGCTTGCCTTACTTTAATTCTGAGGTAGAAATCGGAGAGATTGTATATAAGCCAAAGGCGAATAGCGTAGAGCGTGAGCGTTCTATCAGTTTACTAGATTCCTTGCGTACGTTGATCATGGAAGAGCAGCAGACTTTTGAGGAAATGGCCAAGAAGTTCTCTGGATGACGGTTCTGCCAGGATTGGAGGAGACTTGGGATGGGCGAAGCGAGGAAGTATGTTCCGGATTTCGAAAGCAGCAGCCTATAAATTGGAAAAGAATGAGATTTCTCCAGTCATCGAGTCTCAGTTTGGGTTTCACATTATTCAAATGCTAGATCGAAGGGGTAACTCAATCCAGCGTTCGACATATCTTGGTTAAGCCTGAGATCACAAGATGCGCGACTTGGAGAAGGCCACCCGTGCATTTGGATTCATCGCAATCTCATTGAAACTGGATTCCAAATGTCTTTTTCACTGGCCGTAAAGCTTTTCTCGGATGAAGAGGAGCAGAGTATAACAATGATGGCCCGTATGGTAATCCAGCCACTGGAAACACTTCTTCGAAATTGGGGATCTAGATCCTGATGTATACTTCGCTATTGATACGCTGAAGCTAAAGCAGGTTTCTCAACCCGTAGCTTTCAGAGATCCGATCGGTGAACCTTTCTTCCGACTAGTACAGGTTCAATCTCGCACGACGCCCCATAAGGCGAACTGCAGCAGGACTATTCAAAGATTCGACAGGCGGCCATTCAGTCGAAGCAGAATGACTACATCACTTAAATGGGTAGCGGAGACTGTAAGGGCTACCTTCATACAGATCGATGCCATGTATAACGGATGCCGATACTGGCAAAGTGGGACAAAGATGGACGAAGGGCCAGACCTAGCTTTTACTCCATCTTCCTATTATGGATCGCCTGTACATTGTACTTTCCAAGCCTATAATTTCAGAAGATAATGTACAAAAGCGGTAGCGATTTGGTGCCTATTTGGACCATCGCTACCGCTTTTTTTGGTTTCGTCATTACTGAAATCTCCGGAAAACAATTGATTCTCCTCTTGTAGATTCAACTCGTAAGCCTCTGCAAAGGCTGGAGCAGATGGCTTTAAAGAAAAGAAAACGACTAGGCCTGCACCAAAGAACTAGTAGAAAGACTTATCCTCTTTGCAAGGAAGGCCATAATTAGTATAAAGAGGTTAAACCCTTCAACCAAGGCCCATCTTCGTAATCAAACTGCTGCGATAGCGTAGTCACCTTTTGTTCGAGCGTTTGTTTTTCTTTGTGACTGCTTTGTTGCGGAAAAAATTGCCTAGGCCCCTTGCTGCATAAGCAACGGCAAGAAAACCAACGGGCACTTGCCAATTAAGAGCGTTTGTTGAATCTATCGGCAATGGACTCCCGACGTTCATTCTCTCCCACAACTACGTATAGGACAATGACAAGGAAGAGCAACTGCCCGATAGACAATGCGGTAAACATCAGATTCAAGTTGCGGAAATGGTCTTTCATGTTTTGGCTAAAATTTGAATGTGGTAGCAATAAATAGGTGGTATTCTTTATAAATCAACTTGTGTGATTCTCGGACATAGTGATGTGAGTAGGTCTGTTTGTTCTAGCAAACATCCTGTTCCGATAAGGGGACAGTACACTGAGTGAGTAGTGTGTTCTCGTAACTTGTGCTGAAAGCAGGAAGATAAGACAAGCTATGACCAGGCATAGCTTGTCTTAAGTGTTGGGAAGTGTTCTCTTGTAAAACTGTCTCCTAGCCGTAATGTTTTGCTGATTTTTGTCACTATTCCGCGCTCTATCACATCATTCCTCTAAGTCTTAAAGAACAGCAATT
>NZ_RCBY01000531.1 GCF_003838195.1 Okeania hirsuta | reverse complement strand
CAGGAGACAGGAGACAGGAGGGTAGAAAGAATGAAGAAGGAGAAAGTTTTTTTATCACTAATTATCCGGACATGATATAAATTACTGAAAAATAGGACATTTAGGTGAAGCGATAGCTTGCGCTGACTTGTCAGTTCGCCAACTGGATTGGGATTTATGGCCAAAACTATACTACAAACATCAAAAACAGTATTTAAGGAAAAGATTACTAGCAATTAGATACCTATATGAGGGAAAAAGTAGAATAGAAGTATCAGAATTATTAAATTGTAATTACAAAACTTGATCAACTTGGATAGATAAATTTCTGGAAGCAGGGTTAAATGAATTAACCAAACCAATTTGTCATCAAGTATCTTCAAGATTAAATTGAGAACAAAAACAAGAATTAAAAAGAATGTTTAGGGAAGAATTACCCAGAAACTATGGCATAGATAGAAATATATGGACAGGCCAAATTATTAGTACTGTGCTCGAGTCAAGATGGGAAGTGAAGTTAAAAATAACCAGAATCTATGAAATACTCAAGGAGTTAAATAAGTCAAATCCAAAAGCACATAGAGATGATGCTAATGCTCACAAAGAAGAGCAAAAAACATTGATATCAAACTTAAAAAAAAACTCTCTTCTCAAGAAGAAAAAGAAAAAAATAGTATTTTTTGACGAATTTGCTGTTGATGAACGTCCCAGTATTTTTTACGGATGGGCAGAAAAGAACACAGGGTCAAAAGTACTCAGTAATCAGAAAGGAAAGAGAAAGAAATTGAACGGGATGATTGCCGTAGATACTTTGACAGGTCAAGAGTATTTCCAGTTAAAAGAAAAATCGCTCATCGGAGGATGTTTCAGATTATTTTTGACAACTGTGTCTTTTTTGTGTCAAAAATGGATTTGATCAACTGACTATTATTTGAGATAAAAATTCCACAGATAAAAAGAAAATGAGAACTCAATTACTTGCACATCTTGTGGAACCCAAAATGTCAAATCAAATTGTGGTAGATTTTATTGATACTCCGAGTTATTCTCCTAATTTTAATCTAGCTGAATATATTATTTATCTGTTAACAATGAAACTGCTGCATCATCTTCCCTTGGGTGTAAATATGGAACAAATTCAATATAAGGCATGAAAAATACTTTGAATTCAATCAGCTTCAAACAGCACAACAAATTCAAAATATAATTCACCATATTTATGCCTTAGTCAATTGTTAGGTAATCTTATAGCGGGAAGGGAGTAATATCAATTTGGAAAAATAATTTTACGAATAATCAGAACAATTAAATGACTTTATAGGAGATGTCCCTTGGAGTAAAAATATCAATTATGACCTAATAAATGGTATCAAAGCTATTTATTATGACTCCTGACTTCCCCTCCTGAGAAAGGTTAGAGGTGGGTTTATTCCTAAGAAATAACCTATTTCTTTGTAGCAAAAATTTATTAATTTGGTATAACACACTCCATTGTTACAGTGTGTGATGGCCAAACTTCCATAAATGCTTGAATACATAATAAATGGTATCGCCACATACTCTACTTTTTCTATCAATCAACCGTCTCTAAGTTGGCAAATTTATCATTATTTTCTCGGTTGAATATTAGGGAAATAGAAAAAAAAGAAGTATAACTATGGATAAAATAGCCTAATGATGGGTGAGACATTAGAGTTGTCGCTAAATAAAGGGAAAAAATCACTCTAACCTAGACAGAGCAATAATTCCCAGCATTTTTGCCATCCAATAACTACAATCCTTACAGAACAAGGTTTTTGGGGAATTTTTAAGTTATAAAGCGACAAGTCTATTCCACGCCCTTATAAAATTATGTTGGGTATTTTATCATTTTCTTTGTGGGTTTAATACCCCACCGTCAACGGGGGTGTTCACGCATTACTTGG
>NZ_RCBY01000530.1 GCF_003838195.1 Okeania hirsuta | reverse complement strand
TAGCTGTCTCCTGTCTCCTTCAAAAATATCAAATCATTCGTCACTGTGCAACGCCAAAAAATCTTCCATCTTCAACCATTACCAAATATTTCTCGATCTCCCCATCTCCCTGCCATAAGAATCTAATTACACCGATGCTACCGGATTTGATCTAAATTGCATAACCCCTCAACTTCAAGAAATATATTGAATTGTATAACCAAAACTGGTTACTTTCTGACTCGTCCATTAATTTAATGTTTCTCTCTGGAGGTCAAAAACATGAAATTTTCTGTAGTCATCTTTAAAAGTGCTTTTTGGAAAATTTCTCTATCTCTAGCATTAATGCTATATTCTTTGCCAAGTTTGGCCTTAACTGTCCAGGACGTGCCCAACCCCCGACAAAATTATGGTGGTTGGGTGACAGATATGGCTGAAATACTCAGTACTGACACAGAAGCTAAACTCAACAAAATGATTTCAGACCTGGAAGCAAGCAATGGTTCATAAATTGCAGTTGTTACTGTCTCAGAAACCCAACCTGCTGCAACTCCAAAAAAGTTTGCTACTGAGTTATTTAACTATTGGGGAATAGGTAAGAAAGATAAAGACAATGGGGTGTTGTTTTTGGTTTCTCAGGGCGATCGCCGTGTGGAAATTGAAACAGGGAAAGGAGTACAGGAAATTTTGCCAGATGCTAAAGTTAGCCACTTGCTCGATACCAACATTATCCCGAAATTTAAGTTAGGATTATTTGAAAGTGGTGTAGTTGTAGGTACAACAGCATTAGTAACATCCCTAAAAACTGGGAAATATAGTCTAGCTGAAACTTCAGTTTCTCAAAATGACACACTTATTATGGGCATCATAATTACTATTTTACTGGTATTGGTGTTTCTGACAATTCTTCTGACAATTCTGATTTACATGAATACCAGAAATAGGCAGAGAAGCAGTTATACTCCTCGTAGTTATAGTAGTTACAGTAGCTATAGTGGAGGAAGTAGAAATCATGGTAGTGACAACCATACTCAAAGAAGTAGTTATAGCTCCACAGATACGAATGATAGTGACAATGATAGTAGTAGTGATGATGATGCTAGCTTTGGTGGAGGTAGTAGCGATGGTGGGGGTTCGGGAGCTAATTGGTCTGAAACCGCTAGCAGCAGTAGTCCTGAAAACTTTGGTGGTGGCAGTAGTAGTGGTGGTGGCAGTAGTAGTAGTTCCAGTAATTATAGTGTGACTAGCAGCAGCAGTTCTGGAAGCTATAGTAGTAGTAGCAGTAGTAGCAGTTCCAGTGGTAGTTATGATAGTTATAGTAGTAGCAGTTCTGGAAGTGATAGTAGTGATAGTGGAGGTTGTGATTACTAATAGACATCTCCAGAAAAGAGGGAATAGGGAATAGGGAATAGGGAACCCACCCCTCGCCCCTCCCCCTCCCAGGAGGGGGAAGAACTGATGATTTCTGTACGATAATTGATTTCATTTGGATAGACCACAGTAGGGAAGTTCCATGGAACGTCCTTACAAGGTTTTGATTGTTTTGTCATTCAATAGTTTAGTGATTGCCAACAAATACAAATCATACCCACACATCAGCAACGCCAAAAACCTTATCCCTTGAAACCTTGCTTTCCCTTCTGCCTTCTGCCTTCATCCTAAGTATAACTATTCAATCGGACATGATATTAATTATTAATTAGGGTTTGCTGATTAAATCTAAAAGTATTTACAGATAAAGGTTTTAGCCTTTTTGGGGTCTTTAAAAAGTGCCTGGTTTTCAGCTCTTCACGCTCAAAAAGGAGCGTATTTTGGCGCATAGTTGGGCAGAAAAATCAAGGAACAATTCTTACTCCTACCTCCTCGTTCATTCCCCGTTCCTCCTGTCTCCTGTCTCCAGTATAGCTGTCTCCTACCCTCACCCAT
>NZ_RCBY01000053.1 GCF_003838195.1 Okeania hirsuta | reverse complement strand
GCGCGATCGCTACCATCACAAACCAGTCACTCATTGTGTGAAGCACCAAAAAAAATCGGCAGGAAATTCCCCTTGCATCCCCAAAAAAATCATGGTAGTATGTAACTATTGGGGTTCGTTCTTACCTATACATGACTTTTTATTCAACTAAAAAACAGCATTTTATAAACCAAGCATATATATAGAGGCTCAAAAGCGATCGCTCTGTGAGTTTATTTATCAAAGTCTCTATGGGAGAAATCTTTTGGTGCTTCACACAATGATTTTTTGTCTTCTGATGCTATTGTTGGCGATCGCTACCATCACAAACCAGTCACTCATTGTGTGAAGCACCAAAAAAAATCGGTAGGATATTTCCCCTTGCATCGGCAAAAAAATCATGGTAGTATGTAATTATTGGGAGTTGTTCGTACCTACGCATGATTTTTTATTCAACGCGAAAAAAGCATTTTAGAAGCAAGCATATTATAAATAAACTCACAGCGCGATCGCTACCATCACAAACCAATCACTCATTCTATGAAGCACCAAAAAAAATCGGTAGGATATTTCCCCTTGCATCGGCAAAAAAATCATAGTAGTATGTAATTATTAGGAGTTGTTCGTACCTACGCATGATTTTTTATTCAACAAAAGATATTGTAGATTGGGTTAAGCGACAGGGCAACCCAAAAAAATCAGGAATAAAGAAGAATTGTTTTAACCTGCAAAGTAACAATATTAGTAGTGTTGGGTTTATCTTTCAGATAAGCTCCGCTAACGTTGCCTCAACCCAACCTACAGAAAATTTTTTGATTATCAGCAAATTAAGCGATTAAACTTCCTCTGCCGCTTGCAAAATCAAACGACGAGCTACAGTTTGAGTACCAGTATGTTCAAAATAATTAGTAGTCAAATCGAGAAAAGCGGCCAAATAATCCAACTTATCATCAGCAATTTCAACAAAACTTTGTAAATGATCGATAATCATTTGAGGGTCTAATCCTCGCGACGACACTAAATTACTCATCCAACCCCTAACCGAATCAAAACTATTACCAATAAAATCAAGTTTACCCTGGGTACTATCACCAGGAATCAAATTATTTACCTTCTGAAACAAAGGATTTTGTTGGAGACCAGCAGAACTCATTCCTCCAATAATATCTCCCACGCGATCGACAAAATCAGGTCCTAAAGGAATCAACCCATCAAAACACACCAAAGCAACCATTCGCATCAAAGAAGGGCCACTATATTCTTCTACCAAAGCTGCGGAAAAATCTCCTAAACTTTCTCTAGTTGGCATTCCATTTAATTTGCAGAAAGCAACCAACTCAGCCACCACCTTAATCGCTAAATCAACTGCCTGAGTTTTATCTGCTGATGGGGTTAATTTATTCAGGAAACTGAGGAAAGAGATTTTTTCACCAATTTTGTTGGCCATTGCTGCCGCACCCATAGCAGCATCAGCTTTATCTAAAGTTTGGTAAACCCAGATAGCGTCTTGATATCCTTGAGATTTGTCATTATATATCCATAGAGCGCGTTCGCTAATTTTCTGAATTTTTTGAGGTTTATCTTTGCCAGTAACTTCCCGAACTGTATTTTTAAAACCTACTAAATTGTTCCATTCTCCAGGTACGATGAAATCTAGAGCGCGTAATGCTGAAACTGTAATCCCACCAGTGGGTAAGTCATCTACTAATGTGATAATTGAATTGTTCATAATTTATTTGTCTGTATTAATTTTTTCTCCATTACAATTTATCTTGGTTCCGGAGATGATATTCCTATCCTATTTGCATTGAGCAAATTTTCCGATAAGTCGTTCAAATACAATAATTCTACTTTTACTATCCCTACAAGAGTTTATAAAGTAAAGGAAAACATCATTCTGTGAAGCACTACTAAAAAATCGGTGGCGCAGGAGTATTTTCCCTTGCATCCTCAAAAAAATTGTGATACTTTGTATTTAATGGTGGTTGCTCGTACATACGCATGATTATTTATTCAACTAAAAAAATCTAACAAATGGTGAATCTAGTAGCGATAGAACTCCGTTCCGCTGTCCCGAGCTTTGAGATTTACAGGAAGAATTTACCCTTGGAACTACCACCTTTTCTTATTCTTACCAACCTAACAGTAATTAAACAAAAAACTACCTCTTTAGATAAAAAGCATCTCCCCAAGTTTCTCCTTCCCAATTTCTTTCAAGTCTTTGAAAATCAAACCTTCCTAGAAATTCATCTAACTCCTCAACCCTGGCACAATTTTCATATAATTCATCTCGGTTAACTTCAGTCAGAATATAATCAATATTTTTCAGAGTTTTTCGACTACCTTTCAAAACTTCTAACTCATATCCTTGTACATCAATAATCAAGAAATTATAGTTTTCTTTATCCTCTAAAATATCATCTAGTCTTACCATCTCCACAAATTCTTCTCTATCAAAAATAATCTCAGGATATTGTTCCAAATGTTTTTTAGGCTGTAAAACAGAAGATGACATTGCATTATTCGCACTTTCTACATACATTTTAACTGTTTTATTTTCATTCCCTAAAGCCTTCTGAAATAACCTAACATTTTCTCCAACGTGGCTTTTAAGAATTTCAAAATTTTCAGTCAGAGGTTCAAAAAAAACCAAGTTAACTATATTTAATTTTTGATAAATTTCGTACTCCTGACCATAATGAGCGCCAATATGAATTAATCCTGGAATTTTTAATTGATATTTCTCAACAAGTTCCTGAAAATCAAGAGAGAGATTCTTAGCTCCGGCTGGACCAATATTTCCAAATATATTTGACATTTTTTTGATAGTAAAAACTTTTTTAAATTATTAATATCCTAGATAAAATTTTTGAGCGATCGCTTATTTATTAAATAAACTTAATAAAGTTATAGTAAAAAATAAGTGACTAAGTGACAAGTAATAGTGCCCATTCCCTATTCCCTAATTTCTATTTTATAGGACTTACGCACCAGACCACATATATAGAGTGAAAAACTCTAACGTTAGAGTTTTTTTAACTCTATATATAGTACCTTGGCGTAAGTCTTGTTTTAATAGCTATTCTTAACAAAAAACCGACAAAATAGATAAGTTATGTGTATCTCTTTGAGAGGCTTTTTGAAGAGAAAAAGTGCATTAAAAAATAGATTATTTTCAATAACTGAAGTAGTTTAGCCAACAATCTATACTCTTTTTCTCTGCTCCCCTACTCCACTTCTCCCCTACTCCCTATTCAAAGGTAACTCCAAAGGTATTTGCCCTAATAAACCCTTACGAAAATCATCCAAAATTCGTCTAGCAGTACGCTCAACATCTCCTTGAAAAAGTTGATTTGCAACCTCATGTAAATAACTTTCACCTGTATAATTACTCGCTTTTAACTCATAACGATATTCTAAACAAGAAGCAGAAACAAAACCATTACTATCAACCTCTAGAGACATCAACAAATCAATCAAACTAGCAACAACTCGCTGATTATCATAAGCAGCATCGCCAATATCCTCACAAATAGCCAACTTAATCGCATCCTCTTCATTTTTAATCCTACTAGGAATTACCCCAGGAGCATCTAACAATTCAATCTCATCAGATATCCGTACCCATCTTAATTGCTTAGTCACACCAGCACGTCTAGCACTCTCAACAACCTTCCTCTTCAACAACCTATTAATCAAAGCAGACTTTCCCACATTAGGAAAACCAATAACCACAGCACGGACAGGTCGAGGTAACATCCCGCGATCGCGCCTTCTTTGATTAACAGCACGACCAGCTTCCCGCGCCGCCTTGGCCACACCCTTCACCCCATCACCCAACTTAGCATTAGTAAAATAAGGCACTTGTCCCTCAGCTTCAAACCATTCCTGCCAAATCTTCATCACATCCGAAGAAATCATATCCATGCGGTTCAATACCAATACCCGCGCCTTATCCCCCACCCACTCAGACACCTGGGGATGATTAGTAGTGAGCGGGATACGAGCATCTCTAACTTCCAGAACCACATCAACCCGTTTCAGTTGTTCCTTAAGATTTCGTTCGGCCTTCGCAATATGGCCCGGATACCATTGTATAGTCATTGAATAAATTCAACCGCTTTGCGGAAGTCAAGCATTTGCGCAGCATTCCAATAGGAATGCTCCTCTAAAAGAGGCACTAAAAATAAAGCTGTTTTATGGTAAAGTATTCAGATGTAGCATCTTAATATTTTGACATCCTCTCCGGCCTAAAGGTGCGAAGATTCCTACTGAGCCGTAGCTCTTTGGTGGGTTGACGCTTTGCTGGCGCATAGCTGTCGCTAACACAGGGTGCTGCTTCCTTGGCGGTAGTCTGACGCTTCCCTCCACGTCCGTTTTTTGTCTCCGAATGTCCTCCGGAGACTAATATATTTATTGCTGCGTTTTCATCCCGGTCGTGCTTTGTACCACAGTTAAGGCACTCCCATTCTCGCACTTTCAGGTGTAATTTTCCCCCTCGAAAACGGCAACATGAACAGATTTGAGTCGTAGCTTCCCAACGACTAATTACTCTTAGCTCGCGACCGTACTTTTCTGCTTTTCCTTCTAATAATGTACGAAATTGTCTCCAGCCTAAATCACTAATGGATCTGGACAATTTCCGGTTCTTAATCATACCTGAAACGTTTAAATCTTCCAGAATAATTGTTTGGTTTTCACGAATTATTTCGGTAGATAATTTATGTAGAAAATCGGTTCTAGTGTCTTTTAATCTGGCATGTTTGCGTAGCATTCCGTAGGAAAATTTAGCTATCCTAAGTCTGGCTTTTTCATATCGTTTATAACCATTACTTTTTTTTGATAATGATTTACTTAATTTTCTATATTTTTTAATTCGTTTTTTTAATGGTTTTGGTGCTTCTACTTTTTGACCATTGCTGAATGTGGCAAAAGTAGAAATTCCTAAATCTATGCCTACTGATTTGCTAGATTCTGGTAGTTTTTGTGCTTGAATTTCTACTACAAAACTCAAGAAGTATCCAGTAGGGGCGATTCGCGAATCGCCCCTACAATCTTTGATTACTGTTACTGATGATGGTTCTCCAGGTATTGGTCTTGACCATACTACTTTTAATAAGCCGATTTTTGCTAAATATACTTTGTCTTCATTTACTTGAAATCCTCTTAAGCTAAACCTAGCAGTTTGTCTTGACCTTCGCTTTTTGAACCTGGGAGGTTTAATTGCTTTACCTTTTCTCTTACTTTTAGTTGAATTAAAAAAGTTTTGGTAAGCCTGATTTAAATCATTTAATGATTGTTGCAATGGGACTACTGAAACTTCCGACAACCACTCCCTATTTTTAGTTTTTTTAGCTTGAGTAATAAAGAGTTTTTGTAATTCAGAGTTACTTGGTTTTTTCTGGCCTAAAGCATACTTTTCCTGACAACAAGCTAGACTATCGTTCCAGACTGTGCGGACACAACCAAATAGCTTTGCTAATTGGTATTTTTGTCCCGGTGTTGGATAAATTCGATATTTGTACCTAGCTTTCATAATTATCGTTTTTAACTCACAATACTATAGGATATTTGTGGGTATTAAATCAAATCAAAAGTCCCCCTTCTAGGGCTATGCTTTACCCATAAGTCTTAGAAGCATTGCAGGGTGGTCCGTGTGGTCCGTGTGGTCCGTGTGGGGAGATGGTTTAAGTAGCTAGTCAGAGTTGGCAAATGCCGAAATTGCCTTATTCACTTTTAGCCACCTATGTCCTAGATATGAGAAATGGCAGGAAAGTCTTCTCTTCCCCCTCTTCCCCCTCTCCCCTCTCTCCCCTATCCTGTAAGGAATTTAACAGATGTGGGTAAAGCATAGCTTCTAGGGGGAGGCTTCAAACCCAGTTTTTCGGTGATTCAGGGAAATCTTTCATGCAAATTACCAATACGATTCATTTCCGAAACCTAAAAGGAGATATTTTTGGCGGGTTAACTGCTGCAGTGGTGGCCTTACCAATGGCACTAGCTTTCGGAATTGCTTCTGGAGCAGGTGCTGCTGCAGGGTTATGGGGAGCAATCTTAGTCGGATTTTTTGCCGCTTTATTTGGTGGCACCCCTAGTCTAATCTCTGAACCAACTGGACCGATGACGGTCATTGTCACCGCTGTTATCGCCGAATTAATGGCCGTAAATCCCGAAAGTGGTCTGGCAATGGCCTTTACCGTGGTGATGATGGCGGGTATCTTTCAAATCCTATTTGGAGTCCTGCGGTTGGGAAAGTATATTACCATGCTTCCTTATAACGTCATTTCCGGTTTTATGACAGGAATTGGCGTGATTTTGATTTTTTTGCAAATTGCGCCGTTTATCGGTCAACAAACCCCCTCTGGTGGAGTAATTGGCGTGATTAAGGCTTTCCCTAATTTGATTACCAATATTAATCCATGGGAAACGTTGTTAGGGTTAATTACTCTAGGAATTTTGTTCTTTTGTCCCGCCAAACTAAAAAAGTTAGTCCCTCCCCAACTAATAGCTTTGGTAATTGGTACAGCGATTTCTTTGATTTTCTTTGGAAATATAGAAATTCGGACGATCGCTACAATTGGAGAAATTACCCCCGGTTTGCCACAACTGCAAATTCCTACATTTACCGCTGAAAATTTACGGTTAATGTTTGTAAATGCCATGGTTTTGGGTATGGTGGGTTCTATTGATTGCCTATTAACTTGTTTGGTGTCAGATAGTTTGACCAGAACTGAACATAAATCTAATAAAGAATTAATCAGTCAAGGGGTGGCTAACTTAATTACAGGTTTATGTGGTGGAATTGCTGGTTCTGGAGCAACAACGGCAACTGTAGTTAGTATCCAAGCAGGAGGACGCACCGCTTTAGCTGGCATTAGTCGTGCTTTAGCACTGTTGATTGTTGTGTTATGGGCGGCACCTTTAACTTCCGGAATTCCCCTAGCTGTGTTAGCAGGAATTGTCTTAAAGGTGGGAATTGATATTATTGATTGGGGTTTCCTCAAACGGGTTCACAACATTTCTTGGAAAGCTGCCGGAATAGTTTATAGCGTGGTACTCCTCACGGTATTTGTGGATTTAATGGTAGCGGTTGCCGTGGGAGTTTTTATCGCGAATATTTTAACCATTGAACGTCTCGAAGAAATGCAATCTCAGTCTGTAAAAGCGATTACTGATGCGGACGATCAAATCGTAATGAATGACGAAGAAAAGCAAATTTTGGATTGGGCAAATGGCCGAGTTTTGCTGTTTCATTTGAGCGGGCCAATGATTTTTGGAGTAGCCAAAGCGATTTCCAGAGAACATAGTGCCATTAGTAATTATGATGTGTTGATTGTCGATTTGAGTGAAGTACCAATTCTAGGGGTAACTTCTTCTTTAGCGATTGAAAATGCCATTCAAGAGGCGATCGATGCTGGACGAGATATCATTATGGTTGGAGCAACTGGAAAGGTAAAACGCCGGTTAGAAAAGCTGGGAATTGCTGGCTTAATTCCAGAGAATTACTGGATGGGCGATCGCCTGACTGCACTTAAGGAAGGTTTACAAATAGTGAAGCAAAAACAAAGCTCTAGCTATGAAGATATCCAAAAATCTGCTTTTCCCAGTTCTTAATCCTATTTTTCTCATAGAAACCCGATTTTTCCCAACATAATCCGCATTTTTAGCCAAAGCAATTCTGCTGATTACGCTGAGTATTTGCCTAGAAGTTGAGATAGTTTTTTGTTTTTTTGGGGGGTGAGGGTGGCAAGAAGAAAGGCAAAGAATGGAACAGAGGAAAATAATTTGTCAAATTTTTAGCTATTAGCAGACCCGCTAGTTTTTGTTCACAAAACTGATACCAGGAAGCTAATCTCTAAAAAAATCCCCAATCATCACCTTTTCTATTTTGCCAAATCCCAAATTCCCCTACACTCTAAAATCTAAAATCTAAGGCACTACCAAAATTGGACAAGGAGACAGATTAATAATCCGGTTACTAACACTATCAGTAGCTCCTTCCTCACTCAAACCAGTACCTCGGCAGCCAATCACAATTAAGTCAGCATTAATCTCATCTGCCACATCACAGATAGTAAAAGCCGGATGGCCTTCCCTTTGGATCGTTTCAGCTTCAATACCCTGCCCGGCAAATAGAGCCTTAGCCTCCTCTAAAAGTTGGGTAACTGTTTGCTCAGAAGTCATTTCTGGGTGGAAAGCTTCCTGGCCTTCTGAAACTACTTCTCGCACTGAAATTACTACCAAGCGAGCTTGATATGTCTTGACAATGTTAATCACTTTTTCCGCAGCTTCGCGAGCTTCTCGGCTACGGTCTACAGGAAATAGAACTGTTTTAAACATAGAAGTATATTTGGGGCACGGACTCCGATAAAATGTTTACCGTGAACGAATTGGTGTAACCTAATTTTATCCATTTATAGGCCATACAATCCCAATTAATGGACATTGATAAAACAAATACTTAGGAGATTAATCCTGTGACAAAAAAAACTGTAGCAAATTTATCGGCATCTGACTTATCTGGCAAAAAGGTACTCATGCGGGCAGACTTTAATGTGCCTGTTGATAATGGTAGTATTACAGATGATACTAGGATTCGGGCAGCTCTTCCCACAATTCAAGATTTAATTGGCAAAGGTGCAAAAGTTATCTTGACTAGCCATTTTGGACGTCCGAAGGGAAAAGTAAATGATGGTATGCGTCTTACTCTTGTGGGAGAAAGACTCTCTGAAGTATTGGGTAAGGAAGTTAAAAAGTGTGACGACTGCATTGGTGAGGATGTAACTTCTACTGTGGCAGCGATGCAAGATGGTGATGTAGTTTTGCTGGAGAATGTTCGCTTCTACCCTGGAGAGGAGAAAAATGACCCAGAGTTTGCCAAGCAACTTGCTTCTGTGGCAGATGTATATGTGAATGATGCTTTCGGAACTGCTCACCGTGCTCATGCTTCGACTGAAGGCGTGACTAAATATTTGAGTCCTTCTGTAGGTGGTTATTTAATTGAAAAGGAATTAAAATTCCTCCAAGGTGCAATTGATAATCCTCAAAAACCTTTGGCTGCAATTATTGGTGGTTCTAAGGTTTCTAGTAAAATTGGTGTGATTGATGCTTTGTTGGATAAGTGCGATAAGCTGCTATTGGGTGGTGGCATGATTTTCACTTTCTACAAAGCTCGTGGTTTAAGTGTGGGTAAGTCTTTGGTTGAAGACGATAAGCTAGAGTTAGCTAAGTCTCTGGAAGCTAAGGCAAAAGAGAAAGGCGTGGAAATGTTATTACCTACTGATGTAGTTGTAGCTGACAAGTTTGACCCAGAAGCTAATACTCAAATCGTTAGTGTTGAAGCTATTCCTGATGGTTGGATGGGTTTGGATATCGGTCCTGACTCTGCAAAGGTTTTCCAAGATGCTTTGGGTGATTGCAAAACTGTGATTTGGAACGGTCCGATGGGTGTGTTTGAAATGGAGAAATTTGCTAAGGGTACTGAAGCGATCGCGCGTACTCTTGCGGATAAGCAGGATGCTATTACTATTATTGGTGGTGGAGACTCTGTTGCTGCTGTAGAACAGTTGAATTTGGGTGAAAAAATGAGTCACATTTCTACTGGTGGTGGTGCTAGTTTGGAATTGTTGGAAGGTAAGGAATTACCAGGTATTGTTGCTTTAGACGAAGCATAAATTGCTTTAAGCGATCGGTAAGTGCTTCTCTGTTTTACACTATAAAATAGGGAAGCATTTTACATTAGCAAAAGTAATATTATGTCTGGTTGAACAGTTATAAATCAACGACGGAGGAGTCAGGTAGGGAAGCCGTCGGATGGGCGAGGTACAGGAGGAGTGAGTCACGGGGGAAGAAAGAGGAGGAGAAGCAGAAAGTTTTTTTATCACTAATTATCCGGACATGATATAACTCAAAGAAAAAGAAGAAGTTCTAAAAAAATCATCCTAGAACAACCTTTGATTAATCAAACAATAACTGCGGGTACTCAAGTAATTGAATTTACAGCGTTGGTAATTAATGGGATGATTTATATTTTGGGGTAGCGCTCTGTAACCTACCCCGGTTAATCATTGGGGGATTGCCCCTACAAATTTCATCCTGTAATTTACCAACGCCAATTTACAATACCCATTGAGATTCCCAAGAATGACACCCCTTCATTTGAGACAGATAGCAATTGAATTATTTGGGAAGTTGAACTTGCTGGTAGCAGTGCTATTTCTGGGTTAGATTTTGACAGCATAGGTGACGGCATCTATAAAAATATTGGTAAAGTTGTTGCTGATGATGTCACCGACGAAGATCCTAGTCACTACGTTAACGGCGAACCAGATCCTCAAGACCCTGGTATTGACATTGAAAAGTTCACTAATGGTGTAGATGCTGACACCATAGAGGAAGCAGTAGAAATTGCTGCTGGTGAGACAGTTACTGGGACTTATGAAGTGACTAACACTGGTGATGTACCCTTTGACGAAAATGAAGTTGTAGTCACTGATGACCAGAAAGGTATAATTTTGTAAACTGGAAAATTTTTTTATTGGGATTGAGATGTAGATATTAATGCTGTATGTACACTAGATAAGTGATAGTCCTGTATATGTAGTGATAAGTCAATATAAATTATTAGTTTTTGAGATTAATCTTGAAAATATTACGTTTTTAGACAGTGTAAAGTTCTTGGAATAACTATTGCTAGCCAAGGCTTTCAGGGACTCAAGGTTAAAAACTATCGATTCAGAATAATAGGTGCTTTCATCCATGGATAATGGATAATGGATAATTACCTCTCCCTAAAAGGGAGAGGATTAACTAAAAGGAAAAAATTTATTTTTTTCCCCTTGAAAGGGGAAGCTTTCAACCTGAATTATTTAATTATTTAATTATTAATTCTTCAGTAAGCCTTTTCCAGTAATACTTATCAGTCTTGAGAGCACACCGTTTTTTAGAAGAACTTTGTACTCTCCAGTTACGTTTTCTCCTGCTGAAAAATTTAAAAATTTATTGTCTAGGCAATATAGCTGCCTCTAGGATCTGCCTTTCATGTCGCGCAGCAAAACGCTTCATATAATCAGCTATAAAATCATCAGGAATTAACCCCAAACATTCTAAGCAAAAAGTATCCTATTATCTATTGAAAGTAATCATAAAAAATCTCTATCTCTATAATTCAGTTCTGCCCTAGTTGTGGTAGTAATTATATTGTTAAAAATGGGATTATTCACTTCAGAAAAACAAAAATATCAGTGTCAAAATTGTCTGTGAAAATTTGTGGAAAATAGTAAAATAAATTATATTTAGTAATGAAGCCAAAGAATTAATTGATAAATTAGTTTGGCACTTTTTAATTCGTGTAACAGGTGTGTCGAAAAAATGGTTCCAGAATTACGTTAATAATAAGTATGCTGAAGTTTCTCGGTCTATTAAATATACTAAGAAAAAACTGGGTAAACTCATAATCCAATGTAATGAAATGTAGTCATTTGTTGACCATAAAAATCACAAACAATGGCTCTGATTAGCAATTGATATAGAAACTAAATGAAGCGTTTCGCTGCGCTACATGAGAGGGGGAGACTAGCAGCAGCTATATCGCCTGACCACAATTTTATCACTACATATACAGGACCACCGAAATATATTAGAGACTGTTTGTATTGATTTATCATAATGAATAGAGGAAATAATTACTCTAACATCTTAATTTTTAATTTTTGCTTCAATCGCAAATCAACAATACCTAGTTTTATTGTTGTTGATAAGTAATTTCTTCTCTCTTCACGACCAGACCATTGATTGCTAGACTAAAAGAACCATCATTCACTCTGAAAGTTTTATTTCCATCAATTGCAGCATATCCTTGATTAAATTCTACAGGTAACTCTAAAACTTGATTCGGATTAGATTTTCTGCCTGCAACTAACATTAATTTACCATTTGGTTGACGACAAATATTGGCAAAATAGTTCTTGGATTCAAAATAATTTACTTCAGACCAGTTGTCTCCACGTTGAAGACAAATACGCCGATTATTCCGGGGAAGTTCAGCTAATAATATAGTTCCTTGCTCTGTTTCTAGATTGTTATGATCTGCTAGAGCTTTTGCTAAAAATGTATATAAAAAGAATGTAGTAATTGTCAACAGTCCTAACTTTAAGAGCTGTTGATTAGTCTTAACAAAATTCACAGTTTAGTTCTCCGATAAATTAATTAATGGATTCCATGATACAACATAGAAGCAAAATTTAATAATTAAATTTCTATGATTCAATAAAAAGCATATCTGGCAAGGGAGGCGAATTAAACTTTCTTGAAATAAAAATCAATAGAGCTACTATCTCTCTTGACATACTTTTTCAAAAAATTGACTACACACATAGGTTATTTGTTCTTCACTGATAGTCTTACCATTTTCTACAATACTTAAAGTAGCACCTGTTACAATATAGATAATATTTCCGTTTTCAGCAACATATCCAGTTCCCTATTCAGCTATTGCAGGTATCTTAATAGCATTTTCAGGATTAGCTTTTTGACCACCAATATAAATTAATTGACCATTTGGCTTTCGACAGATATTGGCAAAAAAATTAGCTGTTTCTACATAATCAAAGATGTTACTAAAGGCAGATTTTACTGAAGGCATATCTGCAAACTATTAGTGGTCTGTCAACTTTGAAGTGATGGATAGATTTTTGTAACTGTGATTTTTGGGTAATGTTTTTTGGGTAATATGACCCCTCAAAACTATCTTGACAGACTACTACAAACACCCTAAGTATTTTTAACAAATATTTATCACACCTGATATAAGCTTTTGAACATTTAAACTATAGAACTTCTTGATCAAAGGGAACCCTTAACCCTTAACAAAGAACATAAAACCTAAATGTCTCTTAGCTTATATCAGCAAGCTAACCAAAAATAATTTTTAGTAAAGAAAAATCATCACTAAAGGCATGACCACAATTCAAATCTCGCACATAGTTTAATATCTTATCTAGATGAAAATAACCGTATTTATGGTACTCTAAAATTAGATCGATAAAGTTATCTATACCCCAGATTTCTCCTCCAGGTTGAGGAATTTCATAAACACCATCACTAAAGATATACAGAGAACTTAACTTCTCAACTAAACAAGAATTATCAACATAAGTCACATCTGGAAACATACCAATAGGTACTCCTGGAGTTTTCAACTTATTCACCTGACTAGGCTGACCATTACCTAAGATTAAAACAGCCGGAGGATGACCTGCACTTGCATATACCAGTTGATTTTCAGAGCGATTATACACCCCATACCAGATTGTAAAGTATTTGTCATTTTGATAGGTCATCTGGTAAGTATTATTTAAAGCTCTAAGTACATCACTAGGTTGATGGTAATCTATATTCGGTATTGCCTTCGACCTTAATAAATTCAAAACTGACACAGAAGGAAGTGCTGCCCGTAAACCATGGCCAGCTACATCCAGTAAATACATAGCCAAGTAATTTTCGTCTAGCCAATAATAATCAAAGCAGTCTCCTCCTAATTTGTGGGAAGGAATAAACTGTGATTCAACTTTTACTGGTTCCATTAAGGGTTCTGGTAGAAGAGAGCGCACATAATCAGCAGCTTCAGCTAATTCTGCTTCTAATAGTCGCTTTTGGGTTTGTAAGTCTTGAGATAGCTGATGTAATCGTAACCCTGCTCTGACCCTGGCGGTCAATTCACTCATTTCTATTGGTTTAGAAATAAAGTCATCAGCACCTGCGTCCAGACCCTTAACTCGATCTTGAACCGTTCCTAAAGAAGTTAATAAAATGAAGAAAGTAGTAGATAGTTCAGAATTTGTTTTAACTCGGCTGCATACCTCTATTCCTGTGAGTCGTGGCATGACCCAGTCACAGATAATCAAAGCAGGTTGTAAATTTTGTGCCTGTTGAAAACCATCTTCACCATTACTTGCTACCGTCACTTCATAACCCTGTTTCTGGAGAACTCTTTTGAGCAATTCCTGAATGGCAATATCATCATCAATAACCAAAATTTTATACATCATGCACTCAGTTCAACAATTCACTGTTTCGGCTAAAGCCAACATAAAAGTGAGTAGACCAACAGGAGTTTTTATTTCACTCGCTTCATTTGAATGAAGCAGGAGGAAGGATATAAGTAAAGTGCTAATATTTTTTGTCTTTTCTTAATTCCTTCATTTTGCAGATATTGGGTTTAATTCTCCCACGCCTTTTAAAAATTAGTGGTCTTCAATCTTACATTGGGATCGAATCCCTTTTTTCATCAACTTTCTTCATTTTTTTTAATTATTTACATAAATTTTATACACATACTTTACAATATAGCTTAGGATATACCTAAAATATTATGTAATAAATTTAAGACAGTAAGTGTGAATAAAGTCAAAGGATCTGATAAATTACCTACGAAACATAGTGCTTTTTTACAAGTTAGTTCAGACCTTAGAGAAAACGACAAAGTTTTGTCATGGTTTGAACAATTATATCAAGCAGCTATTCCGAAAACAGTTTGGCTACAGTGTGAGCTGGCTTTGGCTGAAGGTTTTACTAATGCAGCCCGCCATGCCCATAGAGATTTATCTAGAGAAACACTTATAGACATTGAAGTTACAATATTCAGTGACCACACAGAAATTAGAATTTGGGATTGTGGTCCGCCTTTTGACTTGGAAGAATGGTTAAAAGCACAACCAGCTCAAACAGATATGTTTGCTCCTGGTGGACGGGGTATAAAACTTATGTATGCCATAGCAGACAATATTAGTTATACCCGTAGCACATCCGAAAATCGGAATTGTTTGTTAATTAGTAAAGATTATTGGCCATACCCCAAAGAACAAAATCAAACTTCTGATAGTAACAGCTAAATCTAAAATGTGTGAGTGTAAAGCTATGAGATTTGTGCCAATGGATTGAGCCAAAGCAAAATTTCACGTTTAAGTTGATTGAGGTCTCGATAAACTTCTTGTTTGAGCCATTGACCGATCGCATCTATAGGAGTATATACTTTTCCTACAGGCCAATTTATATCTTGGCCCAAAGGTGTTAAATGATTTCCATTTAATCTTTTAACTGTCACCAGATCGGGAAAACGTAATCTCAACAAATCACTCAAACGAAGAGTTTGATCTATATCATCGTCTTTAAATTTAATCAATAAATTGCGCCGAATTTGATAACGCTTTTGAATTAGGCGGTTTGTAATCTTAGGAGATGGAGTAAATTCTACTTTTATCACAGGAGATATCTGTTCCACCAAGGGTATTGCATCACGAGCTGCAGAATTATTAAAAGATATCAAAATATTTCCAGCTCTTTCTAGAGAAAATAAGCTACCTATCAGTAAATGTAACTTACATCCCATGCTATGCCCAATGCCATATATAGGTAGACTTTTTTTTCGCAGTATTCTTTGAGCATAAATAAGATTGAGACAGCTATCAAAACTGCTGAGAACATTTTTAGCCATTGCTAAATGATCTAAAGTATTGACAAAAGGAGTCGCTATTACTGCATATCCTTGATTTGCTAGCATTTCCAATAACCACCGATAAGTTACATTGGGTGCAGTTGCAACAAACGCTCCTCCCAAAAAATGTATGACTGCTTTGGGGTGAGAAGGTATTAGTACCCAATTACCAGAATTTTCTTGCCATTCCATAATTCAAAACTATAAAAGTTTTTGTCTTGACAATTACAATATTTAGTGATAACAAAGTTGAAGAATTATTTTGTGTTTAAAAGAGGAAAATTAAAACACAAAAATCTAAAACAGTATTATTTTTTAATAAAATTGTAATAGCCGTTAATAAAATTTTAAGGGAAATTGGTAGAATTTGACAGATTCAATTAGTTAATCCGCCTATATTTTTTTTGTTTTTATTTTTTAACTCCCCCGGCGGGAAGTCCCGCGCTCTCCCCTTGGGGAGCGTCGTATGGGATATCCGGGCGTTGTCTGTGTGGTTTGCCCTTATTTTTGATATACTACCTAATTGTAGATATAAAGGTCGATTCTGCCATGCTCCTGAAATATAAGTACAAGCTCAAGCCACATAAAAGGCAAGGGGTAATTATAGCTAATTGGTTAGAATTAGCTCGACGACAATATAATTACCGTTTAGCTGAAAGGTTAAACTGGTTTGAAGCAACGCGCACACCAGTCAATGCTTGTCCACTTAATGTTTCAGTAGTGCCAATAGAACGGATTTATCAAAATATCCCCGAATTTAGAGTGCATTTTGGAGATGGCAGGAAAAAAGACAGTGATGGTAATCCCATAACAAGGAAAGGGGATCAACATCCGAATTTAGTCAATGGTTATGTTTTGTGGGAGACTGTTCAATTGGCGGACTTAGCACAAACTAAAAAGCTATTTCGGGAATACAAGTCTATACACTCTCAGGTCCTGCAAGATGTTATCCAAAGAGTACAAACTACTATGGATAACTTTAGCAAACCCGACAAAAAAGGTAAAACCAGTGGTAGACCTAAATTCAAAGGTAGGCATTACTATAACTCTTTTAGTTATCCTCAACTATCAAATGCAAATATTGTCAAAAATGCCAACGGTCGTTTTTGTGTAAATCTGCCAAAAATTGGCTTAGTCGCTTTAGTATACAATCGTCCAATACCAACAGGATTCAAAGTTAAGACAGGTACAGTAATCCGTGAAGCAGACGGATGGTATATTAGCTTCACGATAGAAGATAAGACGGTACCTTATGAGGTTGTAGAAATTCAACCCACCGAAGATAACTCATGCATGTATTGATTTAGGATTGTTGCACTATGTTGTTACCAGTGATGGTGAGTTTATAGAAGTTCCTAAATTTTTCAGGCTCTCTGAATATCGGTTGTCTAAACTACAGGTCAGATTAACTAAAAAAACAAAAACATTCTAAGTCTTGGAAAATTCTCAAACGCAAAATAGCTAAACTGCATCAGTTGATAGCTAGACAACGACTGGACTGGCAATTCAAACTTGCTGATCATTTGTTTAGTGATGTAAGGGTGATATTCCTTGAAGACCTACTTACAGCAAACTTACTCCGACGTTGCAAAGCTAAATTAGGAAGTAATGGTCAGTTTTTGCCTAATGGCCAATCAGCTAAGTCAGGATTAAATAAGTCTTTGCAAGATGCAGCGTTTGGTCAGTTTGTTCAGGTTTTAGAGTATGTTGCCTGGAAACTAGGCAAGAGAATTATCAAAGTAGACCCAAAAGGTACGTCTCAACATTGCTGGGAATGCTTGAATAAAGTATCGAAAAGCTTATTTGAGCGTTGGCATTCCTGCCCTAAATGTGGACAGGAACTAGACAGAGACTATAACTCAGCACTACTAATACAAAAAATAGGATTGTTATCAACACAGGGGGAGGACATCACCTCTGTTAAAACTGCAGTCAGGGCTTATCTGACTGAAGAATCCCGCGCTCTCCCGTAGGGGAGCGTCGGGAGTATGTCAATACTCTCAGATAGTTGATTTCTGGGAAATTCCTACAGCGCTTTTGCTGATTGATGACCTGACGTCACAATCAAAACCCAGTAGAGACCTTCCATGGAAGGTCCCTAGTGTGGTCTACCGAAATGAAAACCGCTGTAAGTAAAAACTTCTATTGCGATATTCGCAACAAAACTATCAACTCCCTGAAACAGGAACTATAGCGCTACATTCAGGGAGTAGGAAAAAAGCTGACTAGATACAGATAATCAGCAATTAGCCATTCCGGCAATTTGTAAATATACCAGCGCGTACTACTATGAACAAAGATTTTTAATCAGACAATGGATCTTTTAATCCCAACTCCTGGAAAGCAGCTAACCGCAAGCGACAAGAATCACATACACCACAAGGTTTTTCTTCACCTGCATAACATGACCAAGTTTTTTCCCAAGGTACTCCTAAATTATTCCCTAATTGAATAATTTCGGTCTTTTTCATATCAATAAGTGGGGAAACAATAGCGATCGCTTCACCCTCCCTCCCCTGTTTAGTTCCCAGGCGAAACACTTCTTGCATGGCCTGAATATAGTCTGGGCGACAGTCAGGATAACCCGAATAGTCTAAAGCATTCACCCCAATATAAACCCGACTCGCATTGACAACTTCAGCATAAGCGAGGGCAAAACTCAGAAAAATAGTATTACGCGCTGGAACATAAGTAATAGGGATATTTTGCGACATTTCCTCAACAGAGCGATCGTTTGGTAAATCAATTTGATTATCAGTTAATGCTGATCCTCCCCATAGTCTGAGGTCAAAACTAACAACATGATGTTCTACTACACCAACACTTTCAGCAATTTTTTTGGCTGAGTCTAATTCTCGACGATGGCGTTGTTGGTAGTCAAAAGAAATAGCATAACATTGACAACCATCTGCTTTTGCTTGGTACAAAACCGTTGAGGAATCTAATCCTCCTGATAATAAGATAACTGCTTTCACCATTCTATAATTTTTAGTAATATCTTTTAATCATAACTATTAGAACTGTCATAAAAATGAAGTCTACCATAGCCAAGAAAATGACCAGATGATTTTTCTCCCACAGGAAAAGCTGTCACCCCAAATAAATATATACCCCCATACTTAGGAGTCCGCACTGGACGCAAACCTATAGTAAAAGTTTTGCCTGGAGGTACTGGAGGGTTAAAGGTTACTGAGACAGTATTAGTTTCCCGATTGATCGCCACTTCCTCAACTGCCAGTTGCTGTCCTTTCTGGCGATGAGTTCCTTCAAAGGCAATAATTTTCTTTGGGTTATATCGGATATTGCCAGATCCTTCAGTTTTGGTAATTGTTACTCGTTCCAATGGCACTCCAGCATCAGGCAATAAACTGAGAGTAAAGTAATAGGTTGCACTCCAAACATAGGTTTCACTACGGGTAGTCACTGCCTTAACTAGGCGAGGTGGTTGAGCAAAATAAACTGTACCATCTTTTGTCTGAATTGCTAAAGTAGGGGTCACCAACAAATAACAAACAATAAAGAAGAAGGAAAAAATTTTCAATTTAGGAACTAACATATAATCATTGAGCAAATAAGTTAATTATGACACTACTTGGACTTATATAGAACTCCGTTCTGCTTACACTAACAAAAACTTTCTTCTTCTTTTGTTACTTATTTTTTTCCTCTTAACTCCTAACTCCTGACTCCTGACTCCTGACTCCTCCATGAAGATGCCTATTGCCTATTATACACTATCTATTTTACACCATTTTCTGTACAAACGGCACTTAGAGGTCTATCCCAAGGATCTATTGGTAATTGTTGTAAATAAGCAAATTCAAATACAATTCCTATAGTAGGTTTTGATGCCCATTCTTCAGAACTTAACATCCGGTCATAAAAACCACCACCATAGCCTAAACGATAACCATTTAGATCACAAGCAACAGCAGGAATTAAAATTAAATCTACTTCTGATGAATGTAATAATGGTGCATTTGATTCTGGTTCTAAGATACCATAAATGCCTTTTTGTAAATAACTTTCAGGTTGCCAAATATGCCAAGATAGAGTTTTTTTGACACACCGTGGAAATCCCCAATTTTTATTAGAAACTGTTGAATTTTCTCGATTATTTGTAAATAATAAACTAAGGTCTACTTCTTGACGGAAACTAAAGTAGGCTAAAACAGTTTGAGCTTTTTGAAATAGGGAGTAATTTTGTAAGTGGTGGCAAAGGCGATCGCTCTTTTCCCTCCATTCTGTCTCCGACATAGACTGACGTTTTTTTAACAGCGAGCTTCTTAATTCTTTTTTGAGCATTAATCTAGTGGGACTTACACTTAAAATATTCAGGTGGGTAAATATTAATTATACTAAGTATGGTTTAAACTCACAGATTTATATCAATTATCTAAACAATGGCGACAAATAGTGTAGATTATGATATGAGTAGAATTAAAAGAAAAAAATGGTAGCAGTTGACAAGCTATACATCCTCCGCCACCAATGTCCACTTTCTTAACCCACTACAAACAATCTCTGTGGTTTTTACTGATTGACTATCAATGATACCTGGACTTTTGGAAAAAAGTAAAATAAAATCACTTCAATCTCTGATCACAAGCAGATTATACCTGAGTCTATCCTCAAACAAATCCCAGATTCGCTTTATGCTCTGCAAAAACATCTTGATGCTCTTGCAGCAAACAAAAAAAGTTGTAAGAAATTCCTGTAACAAACGCTTCTAAAGTTTCAGTAAAATTTGTCAACGTTTGACTAGCATAACCTCTTCTCAACCCTCCCATTAATTGTTGATAAAGGATGAAAGTGTAGGCCGTAAAAACTCAAATAAAGTGACCTATGATACTGGTTTTATTTCTCAAGGGATTTATACTCTTTGAGATTCAATATTTTGGCTTTAAATTAGGCGGCCTTAGTTTACAGTAATAAAAATATTATAATGTTAATTCGATAATTATTCTGGGTATTGATATTATATAACTTTTTACTTTTTAATGGAATAAATAATATCATGTCCGCTGGGGCGCGTTCGTGTAAACCCAAAGGTGAATATCTACAGGAAATTTAAGTTTTTTTCTTGCTCTTAAGTATTCTTGCCTGTTCCCTGTTCCCAGCTCCGGTGTTCCCTACCCTTGCTATACAATACCGATGCTACCGGACATGATATAACTTTTGCTTTCTACCTTTAAGCTAAGATTTTAAGTTTAATGAGTGATATTTAAACATTTTTTTAGTTCAAAAATAGCCTAATTTTTTTTTAAATAAGAGGCAAAAACATCAATGTTTTTAGTCAAATAATCAATATTTATTCTAAGAATTTCCGTGACTTTAGTTCCTGGAGTAGTCAACTACTTAATAATACCAAATCCAGTTTAGCTAGACCACAAATAAGTTAACTACAATTCATATATATCAAGGTTTTCTCAATAATATATTGTGGTCTATAGTCATCGGATTTGGTATAACTTATAAATCATAGTAAAATTTCGGTGTCAAAAAAATGTGTTATAATTAACCAAGAACTTAAAAAGTAGCCTCAATAATCTTTTGACCGGAGAAGGTAGTGGCAATTAGCACCGTAAGCGTGGATTGCTGCTTTATACGTACTACGTTACAGTACTAGCAATGTGGTTGTTTTGCCTAGCGCCATACTTCGTAAACTAACAACGTGAAAATCGTGGTTTTAACCAGATTTACAGGAAACCAAAAACAGGAAAAAGATAGAGAATAGCGAGTTGCCTCCCAGAAGAAGCAAAAAGTTTTTTGATAACTATGTCTCCCTTGTCTTCTCTATCTCCCAATAGTTCCACTATTGCTAAAAACTACGTAGACATACTATCTGAGAACGAAATTATCTGTCGTCAAATCCGGACTACCAAGGAGAGTAGCAAATTGAGCGCAATCTCCGAAACCTGCTGCATTACCATTAGCATTGTAGAATAAACCACCTGTAGTAGAATCATAGACAATAATACCACTACTTGTCTCAGGGTTACTTGTTACAGTAGCAAACTCACCACCAAGATTTCCTCCCGTAGCAGTAGTTATTTCTGTAAAAGTATCTTTGTCAAGTAGAATTATATCTTTGTTAGACTGGAAGTCTGTAATTGTATCTACACTCAAATCTTCTGATGCAAACGCATTATTAGTATTTTAGTATTAAAGATAAAGCTGTCTATACTACCACCACCTGTGAGTTGGTCATTTCCTGCATTACCATTAAGGCGATCGCGACTAATACCACCTTCAAGAGTATCCTTACCTGCACCTCCTGATCAGAAATCGTTATCGCGACGACCTATCAACACATCATCATTGTTTTGTCCCAATACTCTGTCGTTACCAATACCTCCAAAGGGTGTTATTTTCAATGTCTAACGCAAACTCAGTTCCACCAAAGGTTTCTTCTCCTGTGAAATAAATGCTATCAACGATAACGGTGATAAGTGCATAAGCAAAATTAATTACACATCCTACTATTGCCTATTGCCTGTTGCCTCTCTCAACTAAGAAATTTATTTTGACGACTACTTAATAGCAGCTCGTAGTTGCTCTTTAGTGCTACCTGACATTTTGGCGGTGCTCAAGCACAACTACAAACAAATGCACTGCTTTTCAGGATAATGAGATACACTTTAAGATGAATTTGTGTTTCCTAGTTCCCAAAACTATGAATTTATATCAAATCCGGTTAAATAACCTCACAATCAATAGACATCTCCTCCAAATGAGGCAGTAGGCAGCTTTGCTGTAGGCAGTAGGGAACCCACCCCTCGCCCCTCCCCCTCCCAGGAGGGGAAATAATTGATATATCTAGTGTGATCATTGATTTGATTTTTTATGATAGGAGATGTCTAATAGCTTAAAATCCTGATTATGAAGTTATTAGATCTATGTGCAATTAGGAGGATTTGATATTAGTCCTACTAACTGTTCCATTTCCAAAAATGCTGCCACCCGTAAAATCAATGCTTCATTATAAGGTGCAGCAATAATTTGTACCCCCAAAGGTAAACCATTAGTACGACGGATGGGTACTGACAAAACTGGCAAACCGATAAAAGACAAAGGTTGCGTATACAAACCCAAATTTGGACGCACCAACACTTCCTCCCCAGCAATAGTCATTTTTTCCTGCCCCAATAGTGGCGCAACACAAGGTGTAGTGGGAGCCAGAATAATATCTACTTCCTTAAATATTTCTCCAACACAACCTTGATACCAACGGCGGAAACGTTGAGCTTGAATATACCAGTCTGCGGGAATTAAAGCGCCAGCTAAAAAGCGATCACGAGTTGCCGGGTCGAAATCTTGGGGGCGAGTGCGTAAGTTATCCAAATGTAAATTAGCTCCCTCCGTAGCAGTAATAATATAAGCAGCAGCTCTAGCTCGGTGTGCTTCCGGTATCGTCACCCTTCGAGTTACTCCCAATGCAGTCGCCACCTGTTCCACTGCTGCGAAAACTTCTGGCTCCCCACCTGTGGCAAAGTGATCGTCAGCAACTGCAATGCGTAAACTTTCAATATTGTGATTGAGTTGAGGCAAACAAGCTTCCGGAGTACGATGGGTACAAACTGGGTCTCTAATATCTGACCCCTGTAAAACATCATGAACTGTTGCGATGTCTCTTACAGAACGAGCAAATGGTCCGACATGGTCTAAACTACTAGCAAACAGAAAAACCCCTGCTCGTGACAAGCGTCCATAAGTGGGTTTAAATCCGAATACACCGCATAAGGAGGCGGGTACGCGGATAGAACCGTTGGTATCGGAACCGAGAGTTATGGGTACTAAACTAGCAGCAACGGCAGCAGCAGATCCACCGGAGGAACCGCCGGAGATGCGGGTGAGGTCGTGAGGGTTTGGTGTTGCGCCATAGTGACTGTTTTCGGTGACGAAGCCATAAGCGTATTCATCCATGTTGAGGGCACCGATGAGGATAGCGCCTGCTTGTTTAAGTTTAGCTACGGCGGTTGCGTCTACTGTTGCGGGTGGGTTTTTGGTGTTTATTTTGGCTCCAGCGAGAGTTATTATACCTGCGATGTCGTAGAGATTTTTGACTGCAAAGGGCACGCCTGCTAGGATACCAGGATTTTTGCCTTGAGCAATTTCTGTGTCTATTTGTTTGGCAGTGTTAAGTGCGGTTTCTGCAGTAATAGCAGTGAAGCAGTTGAGGGTTTGGTTGTGCTGGTTAATTTGTTGTAAGCATTTAGTTACTATGGTTTGAGCTGTGCTTTCCCCTGTTTTGATAGCTGTGGCGATCGCTATTGCATCTATTTCATTAAATTTGATAGTCATTTTGGTTTAATAGGTAAAAAAGTAAAAAAGTTTTTGGGTAGTTCTGCATAGTAATGGTATACGCAGATCAACAATGTCTAGTGCGGGCATCCTGCCCGCGAGTACGGGAGCAAGATGCTCCTACTGCTGTGTCTGGTAACAAAAATAATTACAATGCACGACCATTACAATCCACCACCACTAGTTTTTGTAGCCATATCAATTCCCTAATTTTTCTGGGTCAAATTTTGGTGCTTGCTCTATTTCTGGTGGTAGGGGAAAGTCTATGACTAATTGAGCGATCGCTGCAATTTTTTCTAGATTTTCTACTACACCGGGAAGGTGTTCTGGCTGTAATGGTAAATTGATTAATTCTGCCGTACATTCCACATATTTTTCGATATTTTTCATAATTAAATTAGTAATTAGGGTTTGCTGAAAAAGTATTTTTGTCGAGGTTATAAGTCAGGTTTTATATCTCATAAATCGGGAAGAAGAGGGCAGGAATAATGGTCTGATCTTTGTCTATCTAGGTTTGCTAAAATTTTGAGTATTTTCAGCTTTTTGGAGTGAAAAAAAAATTGCATTTTTTTTCTAAAAAAGGCTAAATAATTTACAAACAAAGGGTTTGAGAGTTAATCATGAAATTCTCATCATAAAAGATGTATGATTTATCATCAATTATCCAATTTTTTTAAGTAGTTTTACCACAAAATTTCTAGTCTATTTCTTGATTTTTTTCATTACACAATAACTACAGTATAATCAAAAATATTTCCCTTAAGTAAAAGAAGTAAATTTAATTGTTTTCGGAATAGTCTCTGCCAATAATTTAGCCTGACAAAATACATATTTTACAGTAGCACGTTTCCTAACTGCATTAAAACAACTATCCACATCTAAAACTATCAAATTGCCTGGATTTCCTACTTTAATTCCATACCCATCTTCTACTCCTAAAGTTTTCGCACCATTCCAAGTAACCATTTGATAACAAGCATCAATTTCTTTGATTCCAGTCATTTGACATATATGTACGCCCATATAAGCCACATCCAACATATTACCAGTACCCAAAGTATACCAAGGATCTTGTATACAATCATGGCCAAAACTAACATTTATTCCTCGTTGCCATAATTCTTTTACTCGCGTAACACCCCGTCTTTTAGGATAAGTATCAGTACGACCTTGAAGAGTAATATTAATTAAAGGATTAGCAATAAAATTAATTTTAGACCTCTCTAATAAACTCATTAATTTAAAAGCATAAGCATTATTATAAGAGCCAAAAGCAGTAGTATGACTAGCAGTCACTTGTGAAGTTAAACCTGTTCTAATAGCATCAGCAGCAACTACTTCTAAAAAACGTGATTGGTCGTCATCTATTTCATCACAATGAATATCGATAAAACAGTCATATTTTTCTGCCAATTCAAAGATTTTATGCACAGATTTTACCCCATCTTCCCTCGTAAATTCATAATGAGGAATTCCACCCACACCATCCACTCCTAATTGTAAAGCTTTTTCTAAAAGTGAGAGGTTTTCATCTTTACTATAAATACCATCTTGGGGAAAAGCAACTATTTGTAAATTCATCCAATCTTTGACAATTTATTTTACTTCTAAAAGTGCTTGTAATGCTGTTAGTTTTGGTTCACTAACATCGATGTGGGCTCTAACAAATAATACTCCTTGTCTAGCTTGGAGTTTAAGAGTGTCAATAGCACGTTTTTTCACATCTTCTAGTGTCAACTCTTGCTTACGATCACCCCAAATTTCTATACCCTCAAATAATGTACCACTTTGATTCCAGCGTGGTTCTCCGGCAGTGAGAGCAGAATCTAGATGAATGTGAGATTCTACAAATGGTGGACTGACTAATTTTCCCTGAAGATCGAGTTCTTGGTAGGCAAAAGCTGGAATATCCTTAGAAATAGCAACAATTTTACTGTCATCAATGGCGATATCTACTATTTCTGTTTGTTGAGTTGGTTGCAATAAGCGACTGTTTCGCAGAATTAATTCATAAGTTTTGTCAGACATGAAGTTTTGGTAGTTAAAAAATTAGGAGTCAGTAATTTGAATTTTATCATGGAAGGGTCAACAATTAATAGATATCTCGGCGTTGCTGAATCAAGGTATGAAAATAAAAACTGAAGAATCTCAAATATTTGTCATTAATATAGTTTAGCAATCGCCAAAAAATACAAATCATAGCTAAAATCAGCAACGCCGATATCTCCAGAAAATAAACTTGCTTTTTATTTAAAATAAGCTAGAGTTGTAACAGTAACTTACAAAATCATTTTTCGTATCTTAGGTGTGAAAATCTATTCCCTGTTCCCTGTTCCCTCACAGGAGTGCGCTACCAGATGCGTGTGTCGCCAACGGGGGGTCGCACCGCTGTTCCCTGTTCCCTACTCTTGCAAAAAGTTTATATCTTTTTCACCAGATGTCTAATAATTAATTATGGCTTTGTTGAAAAATAGACATCTCCACCAAATGAGGGAATAGGCAGTAGGAAGTAGGCAGTAGGGAGAAAGAATTGATAATTTATGTGTGATAATTGATTTGATTTTTGATTTTTACCATATGTCTAATGAACTGCCTTGTGAAAATACTTGGAAAAGTGGCGTTGCTGAAGCACGTGTATGATATTAATCCTAATTACTTAGGAGTCAACCCACCCCCACGTCCCTCCCAGGAGGGGAAGTTAGGAGTCAGGAGGGAAGAAAGAATCAGAAACCCCGAGTAGAAGGAGAAAGTTTTTTGCTCGCCCTCTTATCCTGAATGATATCATACCTCAAATCAATAACGCCGGAAAAGTTATGTGCAGGAATACCTACCATCAATGCTGAGTCATTTATCAAATAGACATCTCCAGAAAATAAATAACAGGAAACAGGGAACAGGGATAAATAATTGAAAATTGATAGATAAGAATTGCTTTTGTGTAAAAGTTAGCGTGAATATCTACAGAAAATTTAAGTTTTTCTAACTTTTAAGTCTTCTGTTCTAGATAACTAAAGCCTTCTTCTTTATTCCTTCTTCCTTACCCTTACAATACCGATGCTACCAGACTTGATATAATTCCTCTCAATAGCTAATAAAAATGGTATAACTTGATATAGCATTCTCAAGTAATTAAGTAATTTATATGGATTTTGAACAACCATTAGGTTCAGTAATTCAAGGTTCTCTCAGTCAAGGACTAGAAGTACCTTGAATTACTGAACCTAATGGTTGTTCAAAATCCATATAAATTACTTAATTACTTGATATAATTCCTCTCAATAGCTAATAAAAATGGTATAACTTGATATAGCATTCTCAAGTAATTAAGTAATTTATATGGATTTTGAACAACCATTAGGTTCAGTAATTCAAGGTTCTCTCAGTCAAGGACTAGAAGTACGACTACATCCAGACATATTAGTAGAAGATATGCGGGTTGGTAAATTTTTGGTCGTAAAAGGAGTACGCGCCCACTTTTTTTGTATGTTAACTGATGTTTTATTAGGAACATCCAGCGAACGAATAATGATTAATCCTCCTTTACCTACAGATGATTTTTTGCAATCTGTTTTAGCTGGAGGTAGTACTTACGGCACGATCGAACTTGCACCAATGTTGATGTTAATTATTTCTTCAGAAAAATCCCCAGTATATTTCAATGCTAATAACGATAATAGCAATAACAAAAAATCTCAATCTATAGAAAATCTAGCATCTTTTGAAGCTCAAACCAGTGCTGAAATTAAATTAATGCCAGTGAAAACTATTCCTAGTCATTTTTCCCAAGTATTTGACGCAAGTGAGAGAGATTTTAGTCTGGTTTTTGGTAGAGAAGATGACCAGAGTCGGCGCAATTTTGCTGTGGGTAAACCTATTGATATGGATGTACCTGTTTGTTTAGATTTAGATAGATTTGTAGAACGGAGTAATGGCATTTTTGGCAAGTCAGGAACAGGTAAGTCTTTTCTGACTCGTTTACTTTTATCTGGGATTATTCGTAAAGGAGCTGCTGTAAATTTAATCTTTGATATGCACTCTGAATATGGTTGGGAAGCAATGGCGGAAGGAAAACAAGTTAATACGGTAAAAGGTTTAAAACAATTGTTTCCAGAACGAGTGGAACTTTGGACTCTCGACCCAGAAGCGACTAAACGTAGAGGGGTGCGAGATGCACGAGAATTGTATTTAAGTTATAACCAAATTGAGGTAGAAGATATTGGGTTGGTGCAACGGGAATTAAATTTATCTGAGGCAAGTATTGATAGTGCAAATATTCTCAGAAGTGAATTTGGTAAGTCTTGGATTTCTCAATTGCTAGAAATGACTAATGAAGATATCCAAACATTTTGTGATGAGAAAAGGGGTCACAAAGGTTCAATAATGTCTTTACAAAGAAAGTTATTGCGACTGGATAATCTGAAATATATGCAGACAAAAAATACTAATAATTATATTGAAGAAATTTTAGAATCTTTGGATGCTGGTAAACACGTTATTATTGAATTTGGTTCCCAATCAAATATGCTTTCTTATATGTTAGCTGCTAATATGATTACTCGCAGAATTCATAATAGTTATGTGCGGAAAGCTGATAAATTTTTGAGTTCTAAAAATCCGAGCGATCGCCCTCAACCATTAGTTATAACTATTGAGGAAGCTCACCGTTTTCTCGACCCCGCAATAGTACGTTCAACTATTTTTGGAACAATAGCTAGAGAAATGCGGAAATATTTTGTAACTTTATTGGTAGTAGACCAGCGGCCTTCCGGGATAGATGCAGAAGTTATGTCTCAAATTGGTACAAGAATTACAGCTCTATTAAATGATGATAAGGATATAGATTCTATTTTTACAGGAGTTTCTGGCGGTCATAGTTTACGGTCTGTTTTAGCAAAGTTGGATTCTAAACAACAAGCTTTGGTATTAGGTCATGCGGTACCGATGCCAGTGGTTATTCAAACTCGTGCTTATGACCAGACTTTTTATCAGGAAATTGGAGATACAGACTGGCGATATGTGTCTGATGAAGAATTATATGAAGCAGCTCAGGTTGCTCTGGATGATATTGGGTTTTAGAGGTTGCTGAAGCGCGTGAGTGATATTAATCTTAATGACTTAGGAGTCAGGAGTCAGGAGTCAGGAGTCAGTAGGGAAGAAAGAAGAAGAAAGAGGAGTAGAAGCAGAAAGTTTTTTGTTTGCTGGCGCACAACTTTCCTTACGGAATGCTACCGCAAACGTTAACGCGGAGCGCGGAACGGAGTTCTATCAGTAATTATCCGGACATGATATCATATTAAATCCGCCTAATTGCATATAGATCCAATAAGGTAATAATCAGGGTTTTAAGCTATTAGACATCTGGTAAAAATCAAAAATAAAATCAATTATTATCCATAAATTATCAATTATTCCCCTCCCAGGAGGGGGAGGGGCGAGGGGTGGGTTGCCTGTTGCCAGATGAGCTGTTGCCTCTTTTCTGGAGATGTCTATTGATTGTGAGGGTATTTAACCGGATTTGATATCATACCTCAAATCACCAACACCGGGTTTTAAGATCAAATCCGAGGGAATTGGACATAAAAAAATATTCAATCGTCATAACTACGCTCATCTTTGTGATTCTTCTGACTCCTGACTCCTGACTCCTAAAGACTTAACCATTCTATAACTGTTTAACCGAATTTGATATAATTTGTTAATTTGCTATCTAGAAAAATACGCGATCGCTATACTGGAAAATGAATCTACTCAATCTATTTTCAATGATATATTTTTATCTAGCTACAAATATAATAGAATTAGCTGAGATTTTTTTAGATGAGTTTGTCCTTATTCTGAAGATTTTTATTGAGGCAGTTGCAGTTTTTATTATTGCCTTTGCAGTGCTAAAAGCACTAGCACAAATGTGGCACAGACGGAAAAATAATCAGCTTTTTGCACAAGAGGGAAGAATTAGACTCGACTTAGGTATTTCCCTAGTTCTAGCTTTAGAATTTCTGTTAGCTGCTGATATAGTAGGAACTGCCATCTCTCCAAGTTGGAGCGATCTTGGAAAGTTAGCAGCAGTTGCTGGAATTAGGACTTTTCTCAACTTTTTCCTAGAAAAAGAAGTGAAAGAACTGGAAGAAAAAAATAATCTCAATAGATAAAAGAAGGAAGAAGGAAGAAGGTGTTTAGTTATCTAGGAGAGAAGGAAGAAGGAAGAAGGTGTTTAGTTATCTAGGAGAGAAGGAAAAAATGGATGGGGATAGTCCTCGATAAGTCACTTCATCAGGAATTAGCAAATTTACCTTGAAAACGCCATATGTAGGGGCGAATGGCGTTCGCCCTCATTAGATTTAATGTCTGTGCGTAAGTCCTGTTCATGTTTTATAACCCAACTAATTGTAAACATCGTATAGATGGGGGGGTATTAAACCCGTAAAGAAAAAGATAATGCTCATCGAGTTGATCGTGAAAAAGCTTTTACCACTGTTCCCTGTTCCCTATTCCCTGATTTAGAAATAGTTATTGTGTTACAGATAGTTGAGGAAAATTATAATAAATTGATATTTTCAACTGTTCCGAAGTATTAATTATCATGAATACTCAAAACAATAACCTATTTACTCAAGAAGAACAAAGATTAGAAGCAGACCTCAACCATGAAGCATACTGGAGACGCTGGGGGCCATACTTGAGCGAGAGACAGTGGGGAACAGTACGAGAAGACTATAGTGAAGATGGTTCTGCTTGGGATTACTTTTCCCACGAACAATCTCTTTCTCGTGCTTATCGATGGGGAGAAGACGGTATTTGTGGTATTTCAGATAATCATCAACGACTGTGCTTTGCGATCGCTCTCTGGAATGGCGAAGACCCTATTATCAAGGAACGACTTTTTGGTTTAACGGGAAGTCAAGGAAATCATGGGGAAGATGTTAAAGAATATTATTTTTACTTAGATAATACCCCCAGTCATAGTTACATGAAGGCACTTTATAAATATCCTCAAAGTGCTTATCCTTATGCTGACTTAGTAGCAGAAAATCAACAGCGCGACCGCAAATCTTCAGAATACGAACTACTCGACACAGGAATATTTGCAGAAAATCGTTATTTTGATGTTTTGGTTGAATATGCTAAAGCAACAACAGAAGATATCTTAATTAAAATTACAGTAAATAATCGAGGTTCAGAAACTAAGACGTTACACTTATTGCCCACTCTTTGGTTTAGAAATACTTGGTCTTGGGATAATAAATCCCAAAAACCTCTCCTCAAAAAAGTTAATCCTGGTTTGATTGAAGCAGAGCATCCAACTTTAGGAAAAAGGTGGTTTTATTTTCCTCAGACAATGGAACTATTTTTCACAGAAAATGAAACTAATAAACAAACTTTATTTGGAGAAAAAAATGATTCTCTTTATACCAAAGACGGCATCAATAATTATCTAGTTAACGGTCAAAAAAATGCCATTAATCCAGAGATGTATGGAACTAAATTTTCTCCACATTATCGTCTAGAACTAGAACCAGGTGAAACTAAAATTGTTAAATTGAGACTTGCTAACTCCCCAGAAATTAAACAGCCTTTAGACACAGAATTTGAAGAAACTTTTCAAACCAGAATTCAAGAAGCAAATGAATTTTATCAGCGTCTTTCCCCTTGTAAAATGAAGGATGAATGGCGTAATATTCAGCGTCAAGCCTTTGCCGGACTACTTTGGACAAAACAATATTATCATTATATTGTCGAAGAATGGCTAAAAGGCGACCCTACCCAACCGCCAGTATCAGAAAACCGTAAACATATTAGAAATTATGGGTGGGTTCATCTATTTAATGACGATATAATTTCCATGCCTGATAAGTGGGAATATCCTTGGTATGCTGTTTGGGATTTAGCATTTCATGCCGTACCTTTAGCAATAGTTGACCCTGATTTTGCTAAACGTCAATTAGACCTAATAACCAGAGAATGGTTTATGCATCCCAACGGTCAATTACCAGCTTATGAATGGAATTTTAGTGATGTAAATCCTCCCGTTCATGCTTGGGCAACTTGGCGAGTTTATCAAATAGAAAAAGAACTTTATGGTCGTAGCGATCGCAAGTTTCTCGAAAGAGTATTTCAAAAACTTTTACTTAATTTTACTTGGTGGGTAAATCAGAAAGATGTTGAGGGGAATAATGTGTTTGAAGGAGGCTTTTTAGGCTTAGATAATATTGGAGTATTTGACCGGAGTTCAGAGTTACCAACCGGAGGTCATATTGAACAATCAGACGGTACAAGTTGGATGGCAATGTACTGTCTAGATATGTTAACTATTGCTCTGGAACTTGCCAAAGAAAATGAAGTATACGAAGATATTGCTTCTAAATTTTTCGAGCATTTTCTCTACATAGTTGATGCCATGAATCATTTAGGTTCAGATGGGACTCAACTCTGGGATGAAACTGATAATTTTTATTATGATGTTCTCCACCAACCAGATAAAGAAGATATACATATAAAAATCCGTTCAATAGTAGGATTAATTCCATTATTTGCTGTGGCAATTATTGACTCAGAAACTTTACAACAATTACCTAAATTCCAGAAACGGGTAAAATGGTTTATGGCAAATAGGATAGACCTTAGCGCCAATATTGCTTGTATGGAAGCTTGCGGTATTGACTCAGAACGTTTATTAGCAATTGTTAGTCCCGAACGCCTACGAATAATCCTCGAAAAAATGTTAGATGAAAATGAATTTTTCAGCGATTATGGTATTCGTTCCTTATCTCATTTCCATGCCGAAAATCCCTATATTTTTAATGCGAATGGAGAAGAATATAGAGTTGATTATGAACCTGCCGAATCTACCAGTCAAATGTTTGGAGGAAATTCTAATTGGCGGGGTCCAATCTGGTTTCCAATTAATTATTTAATGATAGAATCTCTGCAAAGATTTCATAATTATTTAGGTGAAGATTTTCGAGTGGAATGTCCGACAGGTTCAGGTCGGATGATGAATTTATGGGAAGTATCATTAGAAATTGAAGCGAGACTAATTAAAATTTTCCTCAAGGATGAAAATGGAAAATCTCCAGTTTATGGTGACACAGAAATATTCCAAAATGACCCCCACTGGCAAAATTTAATTTTGTTTTATGAATATTTTCACGGCGATAATGGTGCGGGTTTAGGGGCGAGTCATCAGACTGGTTGGACTGGTTTAGTAGCAAAGTTGATTCAGCAACGGAGCGAATATGTCTGTGAAATTTAGTTTTGGTTATGATAGACATCTCCAGAAAAGAGGCAACAACTCATCTGGCAACAGGCAACAGGGAGAAATATAGGACTTACCTATGAGATAGGAAAAACTAGGATTTGAGATTGCTTTCCGTTCCGGACTGCTACGCAAACCCTGTCGATGGCAATGACTAAAATACGTTGCAGGTGCGTAAGTCTTATATAATTTGCACTGTGGAAGTGGAATTGGCATCTTGCCCGTTCCTGATATTTGCCCGTTCCTGATATTTTTGGGCAGGCAGGATACCCACCCCACTTATATTCATCCCACCCCTAAGCAATGCCTTGTTTTGGCTTAAAATTTACCTAAAGTTTAATTTCATACCTCAAATCAGCAACACCATAAGTAGGTAGGTGGGAAAATTTACAACTACGTCATTGCGATTGGAGCAGAATGGAAGGAAGCAATCTCAAGGATATGAGGTGCATAAACATTTCGTTACATAGTGACGTTTATTCGCGCCTACCTGCTTATTTTTTTTGACTTTATATGTATAAAGAAAAAGTTGATTTAATTCCATAACAAATTATCGAAAGGTAAAATTATTTTGGTATCAAATTATTAACAATATATATGGTCAGTCAACAAACAATTAATATTGTCAAATCTACCGCACCAGTGCTGAAAAAACAGGGAAAACAAATTACTACTCGGATGTATGAAATAATGTTTGAAAATCATCCTGAAATCAAATCCCAGTTTAATATGTCTGCTCAAGCTGATGGATCTCAACCTGCAAAGTTAGCTACTGCAGTTTATAGTTATGCTGCTCATATTGATAATTTGGCTGGTCTAAAATCAATGGTTGAAAAAATTGCTCACCGCCATGTGCAAACTCATGTACTACCGGAACAATATCCAGTGGTGGGAGAATGTATGTTGCAAGCTATGCAGGATGTTTTGGGAGAGGCAGCTACGCCAGAAGTTATATCTGCTTGGACAGAAGCTTATCAGGCGTTGGCAGAAGTTTTTATTCACCGAGAGCATGAAATTTATGAAGAGGAAGGTGTTTCCTGATTTCAATTTTTGGCGTTGCTGATTCTGGGTATGATTTGATAATTTTGTATTTGGGATTTTTTATTTTGGATGGTTTGAACTACTTGTTAATATTAACTTTTCCCTGTTCCCAGTTAAGTGTTCCCTATAAACCTACTTTCATATCTTAATTCAGCAATGCCCAATTTTTTGAGTTAAAAAGACGGGGGAAATATTGAGTTTAATAGTTGCGGGGGAACGTAGTGGGGTTGGTAAAACAACTGTTACGTTGGCTTTACTGTCTTATTTAAAGTGGCAAAATTTGCAGGTGCAATCATTTAAGGTGGGACCTGATTATATTGACCCGATGTTTCATCAGTATGTCACGGGTAAGTCTTGTCGGAATTTAGACCCGGTGTTGACTTCCGAGGTTTATGTGCAGCAATGTTTTGCACGAAATATTCAAGATGTTGATTTTGCTTTGGTTGAGGGGGTGATGGGTTTATTTGATGGGGTAAGTTTTGCTCCCCCCTGTCCACCCTTTTTAAGGGGGGTAGAAGATGAAAGTGGTAGGTGTTTTCCTGATTTTGCTTCTACTGCTCATATTTCTCGGTTGCTGAATGTACCTGTATTATTGGTGCTTGACTGTAGTCGGTTATCAGGTTCTGTGGCAGCGATCGCTCATGGTTTGATTTCTTTTGACCCTAATATTAATTTTGCTGGTTTGATACTCAACCGGGTCGGGAGCGATCGCCATTTACAGTTACTTCAAAATTCCCTTAAATTTATAAATTTACCTGTACTTGGGGTACTACGACGACATCAAAATATTACTATTCCTGACCGACATTTGGGTTTACTTCCTACCGATGAAATGCCAGATTTAGATAATTTAATTAATGACTTAGCTGACTTAGCAAAAAGTTGTTTTGATTGGGAGAAATTACTACCACTTTTAAAAAATCATAATGAGGGGTCTCAGCACTTTTTATCTAGCCAAGTTCTCCCTAACAATAGAATACATTTTCCACTATCAAATGTCAAGAATATTGAGAAAAAAAAGTCGCAATTTTTGATAGGAGTAGCTCGCGATCGCGCATTTAATTTCTATTATCAAGACAACCTAGATATTCTGGAAGAGTTAGGAGCAAAAATAGTATTTTGGAGTCCCCTAAAGGATGAAAATTTACCTGCGGGAGTAAAAGGTTTATATTTTGGTGGTGGATTTCCAGAAGTTTTTGCTCAACAGTTAAGCGAAAATATTTTAATCAGAAAAGCTGTTGAGAAAGCAATTATTTCTGGAATGCCAACTTATGCTGAATGTGGTGGGTTAATGTATTTATCTCAGGCAATTATTGACTTTAATAGTAAGTCTTGGGAGATGGTAGGAATTTTACCAACTACGGCAGTAATGGGTAAAAATTTAAAGTTAGGATATCGGCAAGCAATTACTAATATAGATACTCCTTTATTAGCAGCAAATACACAAGTTTATGGACATGAATTTCATCGTTCTGAATTAACTGCAGCACCCCCAATACCTCTATACAAAATGTGGCGAATTGATGAGGATAAAAATCGGAGCAAAGCAACTGTTGAAGGTTGGAAATTTTATCAACTTCATGCTTCCTATCTTCATATTCATTGGGGGAGTAGAGTAGATATTCCTCAGCGATTTCTCAATCATTTAATTAGGGTTTGCTGATTAAATATAAAAGCATTGACATATAAGTTTGACATTCCTAGATAACTTGAATTATCCTTAAAAAGTAAATTTATGAGGACTTACGCAAATTAACCTTAAAAACGCCATATGTAGGGGCAAATGGTATTGGCTAGCGCCAAACTCCGCTAAGGCCATCACTGGATTTAGTGTCCCTGCGTAAGTCCTGTTTATTATACTAATCAAGGTTAAATAAATGAATGATATTGAGGATGAAAACTTTGATAATTCCAATCTGGATTTTTCCCAAATGTTCGTCTTTGGGGATAGTCTTTCAGATACAGGAAATTTTTTTAGTATCCTAGAAGGACAAATTCCAGAAAACCCCCTATCTTTTGAGGGCAGACTTTCTAACGGACCTGTTTGGGTAGATTCTCTAGCATCATCCTTAGACTTAGAAATAAATCCTATAGCTTTTTCCACTGGTGTTGTCTTTCCAGATGGAGCCAACTATGCTATAGCTGGAGCGCAGAGTGGAAACCAAAACAATGTTAATGGTCTGCCAGGTTTAGAACAACAACTTGAGAGTTTTATCGATCCTCTATTAGCAACAAATCAGTCTGCTAACTCTGATGCACTATATATTATTTGGGTGGGTTCCAATGATTATCTTGTAGAGCCTATATCTCAATTAGGCATAGTACCGCCACCGGAGGAACCAGCTAATACAGATACAACTGTTAATAATATCACCAATGGTATTGAAGCTTTATATGATGTAGGCGCTCGCAACTTCCTGGTCCCTAACTTATCATCATCATTAGAACTCACACCTGTAGGTGCATTGGTAGATACATCTACATCTGAGGAATTTAATAATTTAGCTAATGAGCATAATCAAAAACTGGAGTCAAAGATCGCTGAGTTAGAGCAATCTTTGTCTGGAGCTACTATTACCTTATTCAATTTTAACCCTATTTTAGATGGGTTCGTTGATAATCCCGCTCAGTTTGGTTTTACCAATGTAACAGATATATGGTCAGATAACGTTTTGGCTGTTTGCCCAGATGCCTTTTTAGGAGAAGATGGTTCAGTAGAATCCTGTGATGTTGATGTTCCTGATCCAGATGAATACATATTCTGGGATATAATTCATCCTACAGAAGCAGCTCATCAGTTCATAGCAAATGAAGCTCTAGATACTCTGGAAATTGAATATAGTATTGAAGTACACCCAGGAATTACAGTTAATTCTACAGAGGATCTCAACACCTCTGAAACAGGAGACACTGTCGAATTTACCGTTGTTCTCGATAGCCAACCTACCGCCGACGTTACCATTGCCATTAGCAGTTCCGACGAAACCGAAGGCATAGTTGATACTGACAGTCTCACCTTTACTTCAGAAAATTGGGACGAACCCCAAACCGTTACTGTGACAGGAGTAACCGACAACGAAATCGACGGGAACATCGACTATACTATTGAACTAGCAGCCGCTGAAAGTGAGGATGATAACTACAATGGCATCGATCCAGATGATGTAGAGATTTCTAATATTGATGACGGCGATATAGTTCCTGGTCTCAACCTAGAAGGTACTAATGATAACGATATTCTCAATGGTGACTTGGGCAACGACAGATTAAGTGGACTAGGAGGTAACGACACCCTTAATGGTAACAACGGCAACGATAGTCTCCTGGGTGGAAAGGATGACGACCGTTTGAATGGTGGGGATGGCGATGATGTTCTTAATGGTGGTTTGGGTAACGACTTTATACTTGGTGGGGATGGCAATGACCTTTTGATTGGCCGTCCTGGTTTCGATCATCTCCTTGGGGGTAATGGTAATGATATTATAGAAGGTGGTACTGGTCGCGATCGCTTAAATGGTGGTAGTGGAAATGACATTTTAACTGGGGGAGCAAGTATAGACCGCTTTATTTTTGCCACTAATGCGGAGTTTACTGCTGAAGATTTAGGAATAGATCGAATTACAGATTTTGTTCCCGGACAAGACTTGATTCTCCTAGACCAAAGAACTTTCACTGCACTTACCAGTATTGAAACAGAGTTTGAGGAAGTTAGCAGTAATCAAGAAGCGGCCACTGCTAATGCTTTGATTGTGTACAACACTGGTAACGGAAACTTATTCTACAACCAAAATGGCAGTGAAGCAGGATTTGGTAGTGGTGGCAGATTTGCTAGACTGCTCAATGAAGCATCTGTGAGTGCTGATGATTTCTTGCTCAGAGCTTAAGGAAGTCAGAACTCAGAAGTCAGAACTCAGAAGTCAACCCACCCCTAACCCCTCCCAGGAGCGGAAGTAGGGGATTTGAGCAACTATCCAAAAATATTGCGCCTTAAAAGGTGGGGTTGCGCGACCCATATTATTTTGATAAAGACAGCAGATTCCTTGCATAAGAAGTACAGAGATTAACAAGGAAATGAATTCAAGTGCGGGCATCTTGCCCGCCATGAATGTATCTCACTAAAGTGGAATCTGCTGTATGTTTACTTCTCTGTACAGACGTTGGATGCAATGTCCCTATCTACTTCCCCTCCTGGGAGCAGTAGGGGTGGGTCTCCTACTCAAGATACGGGTTGAAAAGTTTTTGAGAAATGGTATAATCTCTCCTTCGACTGCTATACTCCTCACTTTCTACTTTTTTTGGTAAAATAATCACTGTTTAATATTAATATTCAGCTTGAGAAATAAAATGACAGTATCTGTGGAATTTATTGAAGGATTGAATGAGAAAATTACAGAAGTTAGTCTGAGAAAACGTCGTAACTCTGACACAAAAATAGTTGTACTAATGTTTGACCGTCTTCAAGCTACGGAAAGTTTTCGTTCCTTCACTAATAAAATAAATAAATTATGGTTGAAAGACGAGGAAGGAAATATTGAAGTTGCTCCTAGTGGGATTAAATTTTTGTCTGCTGATGAAAGTGATTTTTCTCAAGTAGAATGTTCTTTTGAAGTAGAATCAGAGGAAAATTTTGAGAGAGTCATGCGATTTTTACACCGTTATGCTGAGGCGAATGGTTTTGAATTTAAGTCTAATTAAGTAACTTTGAAGAAGGAAGAAGGAAGAAGTAGATGGGGATAAGTCAACGACATGAATTGGCGTGTCTGATCATACCATTTATCAAAAACTTTTCTAGATTTTATTGAGTAGGGGAGTGGGAGATCGGGGAGTAGTAAACATAAGAGTAATTAACATTAACTTGGCTTAAATTAGTAAAAAAAATATTCGGCCTGTGTTAATTACTTAATAACTGAAGTTTTACTTAAGTATAGAATTAATGCATGGGAATTGGTCTGAGACCAAACAATTTGAAGCACCCCCTGTAAGGTGAGTTATTATACCATGTTCGGTAGAACAGTTATAATAGGACTTTGTAGTTTTGCTTGAGCAATAATACTAAGTATTGTAAGGGCTAAAGCCTAACTACAAACAAAAAATTTATTATAATATCATGTCCGGATAATTAGTTATAAAAAAACTTTCTCCTTCTTCTCCTGTTGTTCTTCTTTATTACCTCTTTCCTCCT
>NZ_RCBY01000529.1 GCF_003838195.1 Okeania hirsuta | reverse complement strand
CTTTGTGGGTTTAATACCCCACCGTCAACGGGGGTGTTCACGCATTACTTGGGGGAGCGAATCCCCATGTAATTTTCCTCCTGTCTCCAGTATAGCTGTCTCCTGTCTCCTTCTTCAAGTTTTATTAACTACACTCGATTTAAGATTGTTGAATGACCCAGAGTAGTTAACATTGAAAGCATCAGGTAAAATCGCATCAGCTAACTTAGCACGACTTAAATTAGCCTCACTCAAATTAGTATCAAGTAAATTTACCCAACTTAAATCAGCACCATTAAAATTAGCTTTAGTCAAATTAGAAGCAGACAAATTAGAACTGTTGAGATCGACTTGACTGAAATTAGCCTTAGTCAGATTTGCACTACTCAAGTCTGTAACAATTAAATATGAACCAGTTAAATCAGCTTTACTCAAATCTGCCCCTACTAAATTAGCACCAATCAAACTTACATATTTCATATTTGCATGAATCAGACAAGCATAGCTGAGACTAGCACTAAAAAGAAAAGCACCATCTAAATTCGCTTGAGAAAGGTTAGCGCAAAACAAAAAAGCACGATTTGCATCAATTTTTGATAGATTAGCACAACTTAAGTTAGCATTACTCAGATTAGCTTCAGATAATTTAGCACTTGTTAAGTTAGCTTCACTTAAATTTGCCCCTACTAAATTTGTACCACTCAAATTAGCATTACTAAGATTGACTCCACTAAGGTTAGCATTCGTCAAGTCAGCATCACTAAAATCAGAATTACTAAAATCAGCACCACTCAGATTAATACCACTAAGGTCAACTTCCGGCAGCTTTATAGCAATAAAGTTTCTATTACCATTAGTATAATCTTCTCGTATTTGCTTGGCATCTCTTATGGGCATCTACGCTAAATAGTTTAGGTTTGTTCTAGGTACTATTATCTCAAAATACTAATCAATTATAATAAAGCTTAATTTTTTATTAAGTAAAGAAAAGCGATCGCTATATACTCAAGAAGAAAAATGATAGATCGTCAACTAAAAATTGTTTCTCTAATTCCTAGTGCTACAGAAATTGTTGCTACATTGGGATTAACGGATGCTATGGTGGGTAGAAGTCACGAATGTGATTATCCTTCAGAAGTTAAAAATTTGCCTGTTTGTACTCAGCCTAAATTTAATCCTGAGGGAAGTAGTCGTGAAATTCATAATCGAGCTACGGAGTTATTACAATCAGCTTTGAGTGTCTACCGTGTAGAAACAGAAACCCTAGAAAAATTAGAACCTACTCATATTATTACTCAAGCTCAATGTGATGTTTGTGCTGCTAGTTTGGCAGAAGTAGAAGCTGTAGTAGCAAATTTAACTAAAAGTCATCCTCAAATTATTTCATTACAGCCTAATTTATTGGCAGAAGTTTGGGCAGATATGGAACAAGTAGCAATGAGTTTAGGAGTGGATGGAAATGAAGTAATTTCTCAGTTAAAATATAGGGTTAAAGCTTGTTCGGAAAAAACTCAAAATTTACCAGTTAATGATATTCCGAAAGTAGCTTGTATTGAGTGGAGCAATCCGCTAATGGCAGCAGGAAATTGGATACCAGAATTAGTTAAGTTAGCTGGGGGAAATTCATTATTTGGAGTAGTGGGAAAACATTCTCCATGGTTAAAATGGGAAGAGTTATTAATTGCTAATCCAGATATTATAATTTTCATGCCTTGTGGTTTTGATTTAGAACGTACTCGCCAAGATACTATGGAGTTAATTAATCGTCCAGAATGGCAAGATTTACCTGTAGTTAAATCGGGGAAAGTTTACATTACAGATGGTAATTCTTATTTTAATCGTCCAGGGCCGAGATTAGTCGATTCTTTAGAAATTTTAGCGGAAATTTTACATCCTGAATTATTTAATTTTGGTTATCATTTTCTTTGTGGGTTTAATACCCCACCGTCTACACGGTGTTCAAAATTA
>NZ_RCBY01000528.1 GCF_003838195.1 Okeania hirsuta | reverse complement strand
TCCGTACTCAGCTGCCAGTTGGAGCGCTGCAAAAAGGGCGATGTTCGATGCACTTCTTGCCACTAGCCCTGATACGGTAGCAGCGCTCCAACTGGCAGCTGAGTACGGAGACCTAATGCAAAACATTGATGAAATGCTGATCCAACACTATTTGGATATTCGCGAAATCTGCACGCCGGAGCAACAGGAGGAATTGAGGAAGGTGTTCAGAAAAGCTATTCGGCGTCCTCGACCAAGATAAGTTCCCTTTTTTACCTGTAAGCGTAACTCGCCACCGTGTAGAGTTGCGCTTTTTCTTTCCTTAGCCTGTGACGGAATTATTGATCATTTCTTACCTTTCCGTTTTACACCTTATCCTATTCAATCGGATTTAAATTAGTACACATATGCATGTTGCTGTTGTCGGGGCAGGAGCTTTTGGCGCTTGGACGGCCTTATCAATTAGTGCAAAGGGGCGCAAAAGTTACCCTTTTTGACCTTGGGGACCTGGGCACTCTAGATCCAGCTCCGGAGGTGAAACTCGCCTTATCCGCGGAACCTATGGAAATGAACGAAATATATAACTCGCATGGTGGCCGAAGCTTTTAGCGCGTGGGAGGATTTCCAGCAGCAGAGTGGGCATCAAGTCTATTTTCCTACAGGAGCTTATGGCTGTTCAGCAAAGCAGATGATAATTATGCCAGAACTTCGATGCGCGTCTTGCAGCGAAATGGACTAAGTCTGGAGGAATGGACCATAAATCAGACCAGAGATAGATACCCACAGATTTATTTGGATGATATCAAAACTGTGTTTTGGGAAAAGGAGGCAGGCTATCTCATGCTCGAAGAACCTGTCAGTACTTGGTGGAAGAATTGGTGAAAGCAGGAGGGCAGTTTTTAGGGGAGAAAGCAGTTCCGGGAAAGATAGAAGGGGGGACGCTACAAGAGATAAAGTTGTCAGTGGTGGTGGGTTTAAGGTCGATGCCTATGTTTTTGCCTGCGGCCCTTGGATGCCGAAGCTTTTTCCCGATTTGCTTACGGATACGATCAGTATTTCCCGCCAGGAGATTCACTATTTTGGATTGCCTGCTTATCCAACGCTTACCAAACACCTAACTTTCCGATTTGGGTAGACATGGGAGAGCGGATCATGTATGGTGTACCTGATTATGATGGCAGAGGATTCAAGGTGGCCGATGATACAAGAGAGGGAGCCTTTGATCCAAGCACAGCGGATCGAGAAGTACGAGTGAGAAATTGGCACAGGTTCGACAGTACCTCGGCTACAGATTTCCAGCTTTACGGATGCGCCATGACCGAAGCTCGTGTTTGTCAGTACAGCAATAGTCCCAACGGACACTTTTTACTGGACCAACATCCCGAGGCGGAGAATGTGTTTTTGGCCGGGGCTGGCTGCGGTCATGGCTTCAAATTAGGACCTGTGCTTGGACGAATGATGGCTGAGCGGGTTCTAGAGGCATTGCCAATCCCTGAGGTGTTTCGGTTAGAGTCCTTGCAAAGTACTAGAAGCCTTTCCAATCAGTTTGAACATTAAGGAACTACTATCCTAAAAGAAAAATGCGGCCGAGAATTATCTCGGCGCCACCTGAAAAGATTACACTTCGCCTGATTACTGCTTATTTCTTGGTTTTATTGGGGTGGGTATTTGTTGGTTAGTACTAAGGTTTGTTTAGCCTAACGATTAAATACACTCCAAAGAACGGCACTTTTAGAGCGAGAGTAAAGTTTGAAGTAGTGAAGTGGGAAAAACGAGTAGTGAAGTAGGAAAATCCCTAGTGTGAAGTGTGTAAAGCGTCTTCGAGAATGCTCTTAAGCTCTTCCACTTTCCAGGGTTTGGTGATGTATTGTGCAACGCGCCCTTGCTCAACAGCGGTTAAAATGGGTTCCATTTCGCTATAGCCGGTCACAATCATCTTTACGATAGAGGGGTAGTGGGTATTGACGTTATCCAACAG
>NZ_RCBY01000527.1 GCF_003838195.1 Okeania hirsuta | reverse complement strand
TCAGCCAGATTGCTGTACGGCAAAACCCAGGCCGGTGCCGCCTGAGCAGCTTGAGTGAAGTATTCAGCTGCCTTCTCTTTGTCTTCCAATAAGAAAAGAAGATAGCCAATCTCATTTAAGATATGTGCCGTATTCGGTTCCTTTTGCAAGGCTGCTTGTTGTACGCCTAAAGCCGCTCGCAGCCGTGCTTCATCATTAGCCTTCTCTGCGGTTAAGCGCAGATTAACGCCTTGAAAGTACTCCGCCCGGGAACGCAATGACTCATAGAAGAAATCCTCTTCCCCCAATAATTCCGCAGCTTGAAAAAGATATTGCGGATAGGTTTGGTAAAGATCCTCTTCTCCCCATCGCTTGGAAAGTTCTTTGCTAGGGGTGGTCAAATAAGAGTTGAGTGCTACCTGGGCTTCTTCTTGTAAAGCAACGGCGAGATCATTAGTGGCGACGTCCACCAGACTATCAAATTGCGTGAAAGCTTGTAGTTGCTGCAAGAAGGCATAAGCAGAACCATCTTCAGGAATCAGTAGGGTTCCTTCTTCCAAAGAAGTTTCGAATCGCTGCAGTAATCTGATAAATGTGCTATCGGGCTTTTCTGCCCCCTTTCCACTCTTTCGAACGGGAGCCATTCCAATAGATTGATCATTCTCCATACTCAGTTCAGCATTCAAAGCGAACAGCTGTGCCTTATCAATGGTATTGAGAGCAGCTTCTTCTGGTCCGCGGACCACAGGAATCTGAATTTCTCCGTATTGGCGGGATACTTTTCGCACTTCCCTTCGCAAATAATCGGATAACTCATAAATGTAGATAAGCTCGTCTTCATCCTCATCCGCCAATCCGATCAGGCCATTGACCAGGTGATAGGAAAAGAGGCCTCTACCCCCACCCCAGTCTTCATGCTCCAGGGAATACTGCTCTTTCGCACAAGACATGATCTTGACTACCTCACCAAATCGAGCCCCAATCGCTTGATTGGTCAATTGCGGTCCATTATTCTCACTCCCTGCCAAATTGCCTGAACGGCATGCATCGGTGATCAGAATGACCTCTGCCTCCCTATCCTTGGACAAGGTGGCAATCATCGCATCTAGATATTCGATCGGACAAGCCCCGCCTAAAGGATAATCCACCGGAGGAGAATTGTCAGCATAGGGGTAGGAAAAGTAGTTTTAAGGTGCGTAACATAGTAATCTGTGATTAATTAGTATGTGATTTAGATGTTGAATTGATTATTTATCAGGGAAGTAGCGTTTTATTAAGGCTTTATATTCGGGTAGTTTCCGTATCTCAACGAGATCTTCTCTTGCTTCCAAGACTTCCAAGTTATCATATTCTAGTTCAACAAAAAGCTGCTCTAAAGTGGAAATCACCAATTCTTTCTTGCCTTGTCCGGCATAACAATAGGACAACATTAAATAGACATCTGTGTCCTTCGGTTCTAATTCCTGGTAGCGTTGGAAAAGACCTATCGCTTCCTCCAATCGTTTTTGTTCATACCTCAACACCCCGAAGTTATAGGTAGTGGTAGCATTCGTTGGGTCTATCCGAAGGCTTTCTTCAAAGGCAAGGCTACTCTTCTCCAGCTTCTTCCATCTTTGATATACTAATCCCAGCAGCTGATAGGCCTGTGAATCTTTGGGTTTTAATGAGTTATATTTTAACAAATTAGCTTCTGCTATGTCATAATTCTTATACCAAAAATGCCAATTCCCCAAGTTATAATAGGTAGCTGCATAGTTTGAATCTGCTGCTATGGCTTTTTCAAAATAGGCCTTCGCTTCATTATCTCTCTCCTGAATAAAATAGATCAGTCCCAGGTTGTTGGCTGCCATCGCAAAGTTGGAGTCGATAGCCAGAGCCTTCAAAGCTGCGGCCTCGGCTTTCTCGTAATTTCGCAGTTTGCGATGCGTCTCAGCCAGATTGCTGTACGGCAAAACCCAGGCCGGTGCCGCCTGAGCAGCTTGAG
>NZ_RCBY01000526.1 GCF_003838195.1 Okeania hirsuta | reverse complement strand
GTACCATTGGTGGCCGAAAATTCAGGTTTAATTACTCCGATGCTACCGGATTTGAGATCACCTAGAGTATAGTAAGCAATCCCTCTTCTTTGAATACCTAGTCTTCCCAGAATAGTTTCAAAAGTTGCTTCTACTCTATTAAGTGCTTGTAGTTGCTGATTAGCTATACCTGCAATGACTCCAGCAATTATTGCTCCAATAAAAGAGATAGCCAAAACACCAGAACCAAAACGAATCATGCGATTAGCTTTCTGATTAGCTTTAGCCAAGATACGATTCTTGTCTTCTGATGTCTCAAAAGCTACTTTAGCTTCTAGCTTTTCTCGTTCTTGACGTTTTTTTTCCTCTTTATCTCTATTCCGCTCTGTCAAACTCATTTGACTGCTTTCCAGCGAACAACCCTTGCCTTAAGAATGTTTCCCGATGCAACTAGGGGAACATCTAGATAAATTGCCCTATCTGGCAGATCTAGAGTATTTAGTTGTTTTCCCAGTGCTGCATTAACCACATGAGCGCAGGTGATAATGTGCCGATTAGACACTAGAAAACCTGCGCCAACAACGTTTTTGTTAGGTTGACGAATGCGAACGATTGCCGATGTCCATTGAAAAGTCATTGTTAACTACAAATCACTTCTTCCACTTCAAGGTAATTTCATAGTTGCCTTCCACATTTGTCGAGGCAATAATCGCTCCCATTTCTGCCGTCATCTTTAGCCCAAATTTTACCTCTACTTCATCAGGGGAGTCTTTTAGTTCCCGAACTTTGCCAATAATGTTGGTAGCAATAGGCTTAATTGTCTCCATTGCTTCAGCAAAGGAGGTTTGAGCTTGAGCAACAACTTTTTGGCCAGGATAGTTAGCAACCAGTTCCTCATCTACCTCGGAAACTGGTAACTCCTCTACTTCTACAAGAATAGACTTGTCACCATCTAAGGGAAATTTAATTAAGGGTTTCACAGTTTACCTCTGCTTCTAAATTGAAGTTCTAATTAAAAAAATTTTACTATTACTATTATGTACAACAAGCCACCCCTGGATTCCGGATATGTTCCTGGTATTTAGAATTTTTAGCAATACCCATTTCAGGCAAAAGATAGGCTACATAATTATCATATAGCTTTAGTGCTTTTGCTTTAGGATGTGCTTTAGCAGGTATAGATATTATGAAATAAATATCAAAAACGAAACTTCTTCCTTTTATCCCAGATGCAATTTATTCCTTACAAACTGAGGTTGATAAATGTCGAAATGCCATAGAAGAAGCCAATAAAAATCCTAATACTGATTTTGCCGAAAAACTCCACCTCAGAGCAACAGCTATTAATTTAGCCCAACGTTGTACTGCTGCTGCTGTTACTGTTTCTAGTGGCGCAGCTAATCACAAAAATCATGGAGCACAACGGGTTTATCGCGAGGCTTTAGTATACACAGTTTCAGGTCAAACTACAGATATTATGGAAGCTACTCTCAAATGTTATAGCAGGGAACAGGGAACAGGGAATAGGGAACAGGGAACAGGTAGGGACGTTGCATGCAACGTCCCTACAGATTATTATGATTAGGGAAAGAGGCGATCGCCAACCCAAACAATAATTCCCTTGTCTAGACTGACTTTGAAGCATTTTTCCTACCAAAAAATGTCTAAGTAGGGGTTGCTGATTAAATCTAAAAGCATTGACATATAAAGACAAGTGCCTTTTTGGAGTCGAAAAAAGTGCGCCTGTTTCAGTCTAAAATGCTCAAAAAGTTAGTATTTTAGGCGCATAGTTGGGCAGAAAAATCATTCTTACAATTCTTACTTCTACCTCCTCGCTCATTCCCATTTCTCCTGTCTCCTGTCTCCTACCCCTACTAAAAGATTTTTGAGCGCAAACCCTAAGTACCATTAGGACTTGTGCTGATGGTGAACCTCAGACAGGGAAATGTTTTTCCCCCCGTTCCTTGTTCCCTGTTCCCTATTCCCTGCTATAACATTTGAGAGTAGCTTCCATAATATCTGTAGTTTGACCTGAA